>MCBE01000255.1 GCA_001723845.1 Candidatus Altarchaeales archaeon WOR_SM1_SCG | reverse complement strand
GCTCGGACATATTGCAGGCATTTTTCATATTAATTGCTATTGTTTTGACTCCGGGACCATATTCTTTTTTATAACCCGGTGGGAGATCCGCCATGTAAGTCCTGTTTTGCGATGGTGAATACCACACCTCTTTTTGAAATTCAATGTTATCCGTTACTATTTTTAAATCTTGAACAACTACGGTTGCATACCTGCTAAATATGGCATCAGGAGGCAGCATAGTTCTATTTATCTTGCATTTTTCTTTTCGGTCTATTTTAATTTTGTCCTTTTTTGTATCTCTTTTTCGTTTTGGGAGGTTGTCTGCTTTTTTGCGTTCTTTTTCAGAGGAGAAATCTATAGACAACTTCTTTTTATTTGGTTTGATGTTTGGTTTTCCTTGTTCGCCTTTTAATCTATTATTCTCGTCCCGCAACCGCTGAATTTCTTGTTGCTGCTTGTGAACAGTTGAAGATAAATCCTCTACCCTACTGAAAAGGAGCAATATTGTCGCCTTTATTTTCTTGTCTGCGATGCACTTGAGATCAATATCCAAATTTTCCAACAGATCTTTTTGTTTCATATTATAATATTAGAATTACTTATTTAAGTATATATTTAATATATACTATAAACCACTGAAAATATATGGCCCAAATAAATACAATGAAAAAAATACTTATGAAAGAACAAACAGAAATAAAAGTTAGTGGGGTTCTCGGTTTTATCGAGAGAAAGGTCACCCCATTCGGAAGCGGAGCAAAAGTGATTTGTCCAAAAGAGTATATGGGCAAGAGAGTTTATCTTATTATACTTAAGGATTGAGTATCTCGTGTCTCATTGGATATAATAGATTTTTAGCAATGTGGATAATTAGGTGTGTTTTTAATTAATTGAGGAGAGATATGTGGCAGATTAGAGACACTCTATTTTTTGAGAGGATACGTGATTTATTTATATGATTCACACTACAATGACCTGACCAGAAACACAGCAAATGATAATTACTGCGGCACATCCAGCAATTCTTATGGAATTCGCCTATATTCTTCCTCAAACAATGCTCTGGTTAATAACACGGCAAATGATAATTACTGCGACAGGGACAATGGTGCAGCTTATGGAATTTTCCTGTATAATTCGGGATCTAATAATTTAACAAATAATACCCTGGTAAACAATACTGACTACGGCGTTTACTTTGCTTCAAATTCAAATAATAATAATTTAAGTTCAAATTTAATCTGCGGTAATGGTTGGGATATTAATGATTCTGACGATAATGCCGGCGACAATAATACTTGTGACACGGTATTTGGCTGGAACGATACCGGAGCAAGAGGGTGCAGTTATTCCTGTGTACCTGCACTGTGCGGCTGCGACACCGGAACCCGTAATTACACCTGCGGGGAAATGGTGATGGAATCCTGCGTAATGAATTGTAATTTAAATTCAACCGGCGATTGCTTTACCCTTGGAGCGGATGATATCACAATTGATGGTGCGGGATTCAATATAACCGGGGATGCCACCGGAGACGGGATTTATGCAGACGGAAGAAATAATGTAACAATAAAAAATTTTAATATTTATAATTTCTCTTATGGAATTTCTTTAAATGCGGTGAATAATAGTAAAATAAATAATAATACAATAAACGGCAGTGAACAGACAGGAATTTATATGTATATTTCAAAAAATAACACTGTTACAGACAACACGGCAAGTTCCAACGGGTACGGTATTTATTTATATTCTTCCTTAAATAACACTGTTTCAAACAACACGGCGGATTCAAATAATTATGACGGAATTCGCATACTTGATTCCTCAAACAATAAAGTAATCAACAACACTGCAAGCTCAAATAATTTTAACGGAATTAGGGTAGAGTCATCCTCAAACAACAACACTCTGGTATCCAACACAGCGAATAACAACACTAATCATGGGATTTATTTATATTATTCCTTAAGCAACACATTAGATGACAACACAGTAAATAACAACTCAGATAATGGGATTGAATTATCTGGCTCAAACAATAACACTCTAATTGATAACAAAATCTATAATAACACCAATAACGGTATTTATCTGACACAGTATAGTGGGTATAACCGAATAATCGGCAACGATGTTTTAGAAAACAACATAGGAATACATCTGGGATCAGTTACAGGGAATAATTACAATGACATAATCAATAACACGGTAAATTTAAATCAGTTATACGGGGTCTACCTGAAATTCGGTGAACAATACAACAATATAATCAACAACACAGCATTGTACAATTATTACGGCATCTGCCTAAATCAATCATATTACAACAATGTTACCGGAAATAATGCAAGTTCAAACGATAGGAAAGGTATTTATTTATATTATGCAAATAATAATACAATTGTAAAAAACATCGCGAATGAGAATCACGGACCATCCGCACCGGAAGGCGTAGGTATTGATCTTCTCTACTCGGATGATAATTTGATTTATGGCAACACTGCAAATTTAAATGATGTTGCCGGAGATTGTCACGGTATCAGATTGCACGAATCGCACCGCAATAATATAACCAATAACACTGCCATGTATAACCACCTTCAAGGCATTGGTTTGTATTCATCCGACGATAATACGCTTAATGAAAACACTGCTTGCTTTAACGGTATCATAAATACCGATATTCACAACGAAGGAAATAATAATGCCGGTGACGATAATACCTGCGACACAACTTATGGCTGGAATGACGCCGGAACAGCAGGATGCAGTTATTCCTGCACGCCAGCACATTGCGGCTGCGACAACGGAACCTATAATTACACCTGCGGGGAAACAATAATGGAATCCTGCACACTGAATTGTAATTTAAATTCAAACGGCACATGCTTTACGGTTGGAGCGGATAATATCACAATTGACGGCAATGGATTTAGTATAACCGGAGACACCACCGGAAACGGGATATATGCTTATGGAAAAAATAATATTATCATAAATAATTTTAATATTTATAATTTTAGTACCGGAATTTATTTAGATAGTTCAAGTTACAACACGATTGATAATAACAATGTAAGTTCTAATTTTTGCAGCGGGATAGTAATCTATGGTGGAAATGAGATTTATGATAATGGGATTTATGAGAGTTATAACAATATCACGAACAACAGGGTGTTTTATAACGGCCTGGTGGGTGGTGAGTGCGATAGATGCGGAATTGTATTTGATAATGAAGATAATTCAAACATAATCAACAACACGGTCAATGAAAATTACGAGGGAATTTGTTTATACTATTCATGGAATAACGGCATCATAAATAATTGTGTAAATTTAAATAATTATTCCGGAATTTACTTATATAATTCGGACAACAACAACATAATCAATAATATCGCAAGATATAACGAATACGGCTTGAATATAGATATGTGTTCAGGCAATAATCAGGTAAATTACAATATATTCTGTTCAAATACCGTTGACGATATAAATTGTGATGATAGTGAGTGCGGCTGCTCAAGTTTTGGGGATAACAACACATGTAATAGTGCAACCGTATGGAATGATACGCCTGACGGGAATCCCTGTACTCATCCTTGCACAAACTGTGATGACTGCAACAATTCCGACGGGTGGTATAACAGCAGCGATCCTTACGCTTGCTGTGACGCAAACCAGAACTGCACATGCCGGAATCAAACATACAGGGATTATTACTGCTCCGGAACGCAATGCTCTGAATTTTCATGTAATTATACGGAAAACGATACACGGGTAATGAAATATAATTGCAATGCGTGTGATGATGGAAATTCATGCACATCCGATACCTGCAGCGGCGGAAATTGCATCTATACTCCGTATTGCTCGGGTTCGGATACCGACTGCGGATGCACTTCCTGTACAAACTGCAACAGCCAGGACGGCTGGTATAATATCAGCGCGCCCTACGATTGTTGCAACGGAAGCCAGAAATGCACCTGCCAGGAGCAGGAGCACAGGGATTATTATTGCTCCGGAAACTCCTGCACTTATTCGGTGACCGGTACACAGACAGTAAAATCCGGCTGCAATGCGTGTGATGATGGAAATTCATGCACATCCGATACCTGCAGCGGCGGAAATTGCATCTATACTCCGTATTGCTCGGGTTCGGATACCGACTGCGGATGCACTTCTTGTACAAACTGCAATAGTCAAGACGGCTGGTATAATGTCAGCGCACTCTACGATTGCTGTGACGAAAACCAGGTATGCACCTGCCAGGAGCAGGAGTACAGAAATTATTATTGCTCGGAAACCTCCTGCACTTATTCGGTAACAGGTACACAGACAGTAAAATCCGGATGTAATGCCTGTGATGATGAGGTGGCATGCACCGGTGATACCTGCAGCGGCGGAAGCTGCGTTTACACACCGGATGATTCTGCCTGCGATGACGGTTTATGGTGCAATGGCGCAGAAGTATGCAACCTTACCGGCTGCCGGGCGGGAACACCGCCAACCTGTGATGATAATATTTCGTGCACAAACGATTCATGTGATGAAAATTCAGATGCGTGTGTGAATGCACCAATTGATTCCGATTCCGATAACTTTACACTTTGTGATACCCCGGTTGATTGCAACGACACAAACCCGGGTGTTAATCCAAATTCAACTGAAATCTGTGGAAATAATATAGACGAAGATTGTGACGGAGAGATTAAAGCATGCAAAAAACCAGGAAAATCCAATGGTAAACCAAAACCATCAATCCCGACCGAGGTATGCGGCAACGGCGTATGTGAAGGCAACGAGATCTGCGAAAATTGCGAATCGGATTGCGGTGCATGTCCTGCGGTTTGCGGTGACGGAATATGTGAAGGTGATGAAAACTGCTCAAACTGCGAAATTGATTGCGGTGCATGTCCTGCAGTATGCGGTGACGGAATATGTGAGGGTGATGAAAACTGCTCAAATTGCGAAATTGATTGCGGTGCATGTCCTGCGGTTTGCGGCGACGGGAAGTGTGAAGGTGATGATACCTGTGGAAATTGTGAAATTGATTGCGGTACATGTCCACCGAAAATTGTCTGCGGTGACGGAAAATGCGAGGGCGATGAAACCTGCGAGACCTGTAGTGAAGATTGCGGTACCTGCCCGGCACAAAAATTAATAATTAATTGCCCTGAAAATGTTGAAACCGGTGAAATAATAACCTGCAATGTTACTGACGAGAAAGGCAATACTGTTTCAGGCGCATCGGTTATCACTTCTGACGGGCGAACATTTACAACAGATGATAAGGGTAATATTCAATTTATTGAAAATCAAGCAGGGAAAATTGACGCTTCGGCAAGTAAAAAAGGTTATATTGAAAGTGAAAAGGCAGAAATTTCCGTAAAGGGCATGTCCTGGTGGTACTGGGTTCCGGTTTTAATCATAATTTTAATTTTATTATTATTGCTGCTTGGAAAGAAAAAGGCGGTCGCAGATATGGTATTTTTAGAAAAGGCAAAAAATGAAGGTAAATTAGGCAGGGCAATTGGTAAATTCAATAAAATTTATGTGACGCCTGCAACCTATAAAGCGATTATGGGGGAGATAAAAAAAGACGGCAGGATAAAGGAGGTAGAGTTAAATGCAAAAGGACGGAAATATTTAGAAGAAGTCGGCGATGAAACTGTTGCACTGGCAATGCAGGTGGGTGCAAAGGTGGTTCTTGCAGAAGATTCAAATAAAAGAAATTTAGCAAACAGCAAGGGCTTTAAAAGTTTAAGTGTTGAAGAAGCGATAAAATGAAAATAATAAAATTGATATTAAACTTCAATTCTAATCAATAATTACGGGACCGTAGGGTAGCTTGGTTCATCCTTCCAGCTCGGGGATTCTCCTCATTTCCAAGTTATACGCGGAAATGTCGCGGAGCAAAGCGTAGCCCATTTTGTTGAGATGGCTTAAACTGCCTGACTGTGAAACGAAAAGCTGGTAACCCGAGTTCAAATCTCGGCGGTCCCATTAATTTTTACCCGACAACCTCTTCCAGATTCTCAAGCATCTCGTTAACATCATCAAGTGTAACATTACCCATGTTCCCGATACGGAATGTCGTATCCTTGATTTTACCGTAACCTGAAGCAAGAATAAACCCTCGCTCTTTCATTTTAGAATTCATTTCGGCAAGGTCAACTTCCAGGGGGTTTGAAATGCAGCTGAGTGTCGGAGCCGCGTATTTCTCATCGGGAAAAACGCCGAATCCTAAATCCTTGCAGCCGTTTCTCACTCTTGCGGAAATCTTGCTGTGCCTGTAAAATCTATTTCCTGCGCCTTCATCAATAATCATATCCAGCTGCTTTGAAAGACCAAACATCTGGGGAATCGGCGGCGTGTATGGAATCATGTTTTTGTCGTTGTATTTTTTCAAATTCAAAAAATCAAAATAATGCCCCCTGTTCTTTACGGTTTCTGCCTTTTCCATTGCTTTTTTACTTACCACTGCAATTGCAAGTCCCGGCGGCACCGAAAAGCATTTCTGGACGCCGAAAAAACAGAAGTCAATACCAAGCTTGTCTATTTCAATCCTTGTCCCGGACATTGAACTTACCGTATCAACCATTGTTAAAACATCATGCTCTTTTGCAACCTTGCATAACTCATCAAGAGGATTTAAAAGACCGGTTGATGTCTCGCAGTGCGTGATTGTCACAACTTCAACACCCGGATTTTTAGAAAGCACTTCATCAAGCTGCTCGCCCCTGTTTGCCTCGCCCCATTCAACTTCACTTTCAACGAGTTTTCTCCCGTTTTGCTCAATAATTTCACCGAATCTTTTACCAAAAGCACCGCAGATTGTACTAAGCCCTGTTCCGCTATCTGATATCATATTCCTTACACCGGACTCCATACATCCTGTTGATGATGATGTGTAAATAAAAATTTCATTTTCAGTGTTTAAAAATTCCCTTAATTTTTCAATTAATTCACTGTGAAGTTTCACATAATCAGAACTCCTGTGGGAAAACATTTGACGCTTCATTTCCTCTCTCACATCTTCGTTTACATAAGTCGGTCCGACGGTAAATAATTTCGGTTTATCCATTTTTTATTTAATATATTTTTATTTAATGTAATTTTATTTAATGTAATTAATCTGTTTTTGATTTTATAAATTAGAATTAAGAATTAAATTTAAATTTAAATTCACTTATTTATTTCACTTTTCTTCTTTTGTTTTCCTTTTCAAGCATATCACCGAGCCGCTCAAGTACCCGCAGGATTTCTATAGGTATTGCATACACGATTGTCTGCGATCTATCTGATGAAAGGTCATTTACCGAGTGCAGTGTTCTCAGGTGCAGTGCGCCCGGCGTTGCGTAAAGTGTTTTGGCTGCCTGTGCAATATTTTCTGCGGCAATTACCTCGCCCTCGGAGTTTATTATAACCGCCCTTCTTTCCCTTTCCGCTTCCGCCTGTTTTGCCATGGTTCTTTTCATGGTTTCAGGGAGTTCAATATCCTGTAATTCAATCATTGTCACATCAACACCCCACGGGTCGGTTGCTTCGTCAACGATGTTTCTCAACTGGTCTGCAATCTGCTGTCTTTCGGAAAGCAATTCATCAAGCGTTGTCTGCCCGACAACATTGCGGAGTGCAAGCTGCCCGTATTTTGATGTTGCATAAATGACATCCCTGACATTAAGTACCGCCTTTTCAGGATCAATTATTTTAAAGTAAATCACGGCGTTTATTTTTACAGGCACATTATCCCTTGTCATAACCTCCTGTTTCGGGATGTCCACGGTCTTTACTCTTATGTCTATTTTCACAATTTTCTGCAGGATCGGGACATAGGTATTCAATCCCGGGTCCCGCAGACCCTTGAATTTACCAAGGGAAAACAAAACCCCTTTTTCGTACTGGTTTATTATTTTTAACGGCATTTTGAATTTTATTTTAATTTAATTGAAATTTTAATTTTGTGATTTTAATTGACAATCCTGTAAAGACCATAAGCCATAATCACTCCCCCGGTTACAAGTGTAATAATCAGCATTTCCGTGAATTGCGCCCATAACGGCGAGGATAATAATATAAATATCCCGAATGCAAATATAATTCCTCCCGTGTGCCTGTCTTTGGTACTTTTACAGGAGGGTTTTAAAAGTACATCCTGTTCAAAGCCAGCGGATTCCATTTTATTATTTTTACTGTCTTTATTGTCCGGGCTTAGTAAATACATACCGATTGTTAAAGAAATTGCACATAAAATTGCTAAAACAATAGCGAGGGTTGGGTTTGAAAACCCGAATGTGCCTGCAATAACGAGGAATACGATTCCCACTGCAAAAAATATCGCTCCTTTTTTTGCCTGCTCCGAATCTTCCAAGTTGAATCCCGTTATATTGCCCTGCATTTTAAATTTTATATTTTTTAAATATCGAATTTAATTTTAAATTTTTATATTATTTTTAATCAACATCCTCAAGAGCACGCAAAACTTCAAGCGGCACTGTAAATACAATTGTATTGCTCTGGTCTGATGACATGTCATTTAATGAATGCAGTGTTCGCAGGTGCAGTGCGCCTTTAACGCCTCTTAGAATCGTTGCCGCATCCGAAAGATTTTTTGATGCGGCGACTTCCCCTTCCGCTTTAATTATTGCCGCTCTTTTTTCCCTTTCTGCTTCCGCCTGTTTTGCCATTGTTCTTTTCATCCCTTCAGGCAGTTCAATGTCCTGGAGTTCAAGTGCAATAACCTTTATACCCCACTGGTCTGTTGCCTCGTCAACAATCTTTCTTAATTTCTCTGCAATCTGCTGCCGCTCCGAGAGCATTTCATCAAGCGTCGCCTCCCCCGTAACATTTCTAAGCGATGTCTGCGCGTACTTTGAAATCGCATAAGTGTAGTCCTCAACATTAAGTATTGCCTTTTCCGGGTCAAACACCCTGAAGTACAGCACTGCATTAATGTTTACCGGAACATTGTCTTTACTCATAACTTCCTGTTTAGGCACATCAATCGTCGTGACTCTCATATCAATTTTTTCAAGCCGGTGATAGAAAGGGATTACAAAATTTACGCCCGGCTCAAGAATACTTGCGAATTTGCCCACTGCAAACAACATGCCTCGCTCGTATTGAACAATTATTTTTACAAATCTCGTTACAATTAAAGTAATTATGGGCAGTGCGAAAAATAAAAAGAAAATTCCAAAAATTACAAGGGTTAATAATTCTGCAAACATTTTGATTTTAGTGGTTATTATTGATTATTATTGGTTATTTTTATTTATGAATTAAAATTTTTATGAATTTAAATTAAAATTAAGATTAACATTTAAATTGTTAATTTTTTGTTAATTTCCCCCCCGTCCATGTAAATCCTGCTCCACCAGAGGGCAGTAATAGGGGTGAATACTGCTGCCATGAAAACATAAAAGACAACCCAGAGGACAAAACCGACAATTGCACCGATAATAGGTATGAAACTGAGAAACACCTGTATCATGTAATAGATGCTTCCGAAAACAAAAGATATACATAAAATTATAAGCCACATCAAAAAGACATTAAGTTTGTTTTTCATGAAAAATCTAAAGCCCAACCTTAAACCTTCAACCGCTCCCGTGTCTGATATGACCACGGCATAAATAGCGACTGAAAATATTATATCTATTACGATCGCGTATAAAATCCAGAGCAGAAATATCACAAGCAGCAGCAGAAATAAAAATGTATATTTTACGATTTCCGCATCCCCGAAACTCTCAATTGATGCCGCGCCCGAAGCAATTAATATTAAAAATATTATTCCCGCAATTATTAACGGAAGCAGGGATAATATCAAAATTATTAAATTTGCAAAAAATACAGGTATAAATTTTCTTTTGCCGCACTCAACCATAGTTGAAATTTCCGTTTTTCCTGTTTCAATCGCTTCTTTTGACATTCCGATAAGCCCTGCTTTAAAGAATGCGTCAATTAAAAGAGTTATAACAATTAAAAACGCAACAACCAGGAATATAAATACGGCAGCAGCACCCAGCGACTGGATTAAAGCGTTAATGTTTTCAATATTTTCCGAAAGCGATACTGCACCAAGACCGACTCCCAGTACCGCAAACATTATAATAATACCTGCTATAAACCACAAGCCGTACTGTATTATCCAGCCCAAAAGCGGCGGGATTCCAAGTACCGGATTATTTTTCCATAATTCAAATCCTTCCTTTAAAATATCGGTTAAATTTTCAGTCATTTCAATACCTCGGCAATAATAATTAATTAATCTTTAATTTAAATTAATCTATTTAAAATTTTATTTGCTTTATTTAGCGCAGGCACATACCCGCGCGAAGCCGGTTTTCAGTATATTCCAGTGCCTCTTCCGTTACCGATTACAGGAAGCAAAGTTTAAGCAAATTAAAATTACTCTGTTCTAATTCAAAACAGCGTAAGGATGCGGGCAGTTTTCCCTTTAAGAGAAACTGACAGTTTACCGTTTGAACATTTTGTTTTATATCTTTTTTCAATTGCATCCCTCAGGACTCTATCATTGAGAATATTCTTTATCCTGGACGGAATATTTATGTTGCTTTTGATATCTATTTCTACGGTGCTTTTATCATCCGTGCATTTATTATTCAGGACCGTTATTACCACCTCACCTCGCCATTCTCTCATGTATGCATAGAAATCCCTATCAACATATAATGTGAAAAGTATCCCGTATTTTAATGAATCGTGTGTTTTTCTTAATTGTATCAGCTGTTTCACAAAGTAATACATATCACATTTAATCCGGTCTATATACTTTCCAGGTTCACGGGTTGATTTATCTATCAGTTCCCACGGGAAATCCTTTCGCAGATCAGCATCGCCCCCGGATTCCCTTGAACCTTCAAGACATAGTTCCGTCCCGTAGTATATACATGGAATTCCCCTGGTTGTAAACTGGAATGCTAAAACATATCTAACGAGCCGTGCTGCCCACTCCTTGTTGCCGCAGGATTTCGTTAAACCCCAGCTCATAATTCTTTTCTCAAGGTCGTGGTTGTCAAGCACCGTAACAAGACGATTTGCATTCGTGTACTTTTTGGTGTCAACATCCAGTATTCCCTTATGTTCTTCCCATTCATGAATCCTCGGGCTTGCAAGGCACATCATTCCAAAGTTTAGTTCTTTTTTGTCATTAAACCTATCATGATCGCACATCATCACATCAAGTATATTGTATGTTAATTCAAAATCAAACATGCAATCTATGTCCATTTGTTTCTGGTATTTTGCAACTTCATCAATATCCCCTCCAAGGTCCTCGCCTATCAATGCAACATTTCTGTATTTCCCGCGAACATAACTTTTAAAATAATACCAGAAAGCATCTTCAACATATCTTATGGTATCCATTCTTATGGCGTCTATCCCTGAGTCCTCAATCCAGTCAATTATATTGTTGACAAAGAAATCTCTTACATCCGAGTGCACCTGGGTCGGTTTCTCTTCTTTTCCATCAGGACCGAAATCAATATCTGGAAGTCCCCCGGTGCTTAATCCGGGATTTTTTCCAAACCATTCGGAACCCGGTTTAAAATCGCCTTTTTTATGGTAATCTTTGTAATTACCGGTATGATACCCCGTATGGTTAACGACCATGTCAAGGATTAATTTTATCCCGTGTTTGTGGAGTGTATCACTTAACTCGCGCAGGTTCTTTTTACCGAGATCGGAACCTTTGGGGAGAAGATGCGGGTCAATTTTATCAAAATCAAGCGCCCAGTAACCGTGATAACTGTCCCCATCCCCGCATTCGCCTATGTTCAAATACACGGGCGTAATCCACAGGGCAGTAATACCTAATTTTGAAAGATAAGGTATGGAATCAATAATTCCCTTTAAATCCCCGCCGTGATATTTTCCCGGGTTTTCTGGTTCCGAAGGTGCGGCATTAAAATTCCCGCCGTTATTATTTCCTTTGAGCCCGTCGCGAAATCTGTCCGTTAAAACAAAGTAGATTATATCTCCCTGGCAGAGCGGCTCATTTATTGTATTAATTTTCATTTTTTCAGGCATGGTATAAAATATAAATAAATTGTCTATTAATTATTTATTGTTTAATTCTTTAAATAGATGTAATACCGGAAACTCTTTTAAGCGACAATTTCCTGTCGCAAGCACAAAAAAAAGTTCCCCCCGGAATTTTTCATAAATTCCGTCAAACGGCATCCGGCATGAATCGTACGGAACAGCATTTATGCCCTGCCCATAATTTATTTAAAATTATTAGTTTCAGTACAGGTTCACCATAATCTGGTTTCCATCTGAAATTGAAATATTATTTATTTCGTCCTTATATAAGATTTCGGCATACAGGGGGTAATCTCCGGGATAATATTTAGCGCCGCACCCGTGAGTGCAAGCAGGGGCGTTCACTGTAAAATTCCGGATGTTTATACCTTGAGTTAAATTCAAATTTATCGTTTTATCCATCAAATGCTTTTTTTGCCTTGATGTTATCCCGTAAACACGAAGCGAGACATTATTTACATCACTTGTTGAATTAATATTTACTGAAATTTTAATTTGCTGGTTTGCGGCATACTTTGGGTTTTCCGTGCTTATGTTTGCTACTTTAAAATTCATACATCTATTTTCAACACAAGACAGATTAGAATTACAGGTATTATTTTCACAGCACAATTCATTAACAATTCCGCATTTAACTTCAATTTGCCCCGGTGTTTCATCTGAAGAGTTTCCTACTGCCCGTTCATTAACCTCGGTGCATCCTGAAAATAGAACTACTGAAACAAAAACAAATAAAATCAAAATTTTTGAATCGTGCTTAAATTTTTGGAATTTCATTTTTATTAATTAAATTATTATTTTTAGTGGTTAGTTTTTTGGTGGTCAGTGTATCGGACTAATCCCTAACCCCTAATCCCCAATCCCTAACCCCCGATTTACCTGTATGATTTCTGTCTCCTGTGTCTCGGACCTTTGCTGCTCTGCGAGGGTTTGTGGGGTTCTGTCTGCCTGTGGTCGCCTGCAATAATTATCCTGTTGTAATCTACATACGCCCTGAGCAGGTCTTCTCCTGCAAATTCCACAAGTGCTCTTGCAATTGATGTTGATGCCGCTGCCGCCTGTCCCATGACCCCGCCGCCGGAAACATTTACAAGTATGTCTATTGAATCTAAATTAACACCGTTTTCTCTTGCTAAAACAACCGGCTCCATAATTTTAAGCCTGGCGATTTCCGGTCCGTAAGTACCAACCGGTACGGAATTTATTTTAACATTTCCCCTGCCTTCTCTTATCGTTGTGCGTGCAACCGCAGTCTTTCTTTTTCCGGGTTTATGTACGAGTTTATTCATCATTCATTACTATTTGCCTCCGATAAATTTACAAATTTCATCCACGGTAACACCTCTAATTTCTTTTCTAATATTATCCAAATTTTCAATTTCATGATTTTTTATATCAAGATTATGCGCCCTTTTGATTTCATCTTCCGGTATCCCGATATAAGTCATGATCCTTTTATATGCCTCCCTGCCCCGCGTCTTCTTGAACGGAAGCATTCCCCTGATTGTTTTTCTTACGAACTTATCGGGGCGCTTCTGGTGAAACGGACCTTTCCTGTAATTCATTTTATTTTTCCACTTTAACCTGTCCATGTAGCTTTTAAACACCATGTCGCGATTTCCAGAAACTACTGCTTTTTCTACATTTACAACGATCACTTCCTCGCCAAGCAGTGCCTGTTTTGCCGCGAATGCCGACAATTTTCCAAGTATGTGTCCTTCTGCGTTAATTATCATTTTTAAATTCAATTATGGTATTTTAAACATTAAATTTGAATCAATAAATTTATAAAGATTTAAATTAAATTGAAATTTTATTTTTCCTTCTTATCCTCAACCTCATTGTAAATATTTGCAAACATACGAATTCCAATCATCATCTGGTAAAATGTTGCTATGCCCATCCAGATATACGCTGCAAGTGGTGCTAACACAATTAAGAGCATGGGTGCGTAGATACCCGGAAGTATAACAATAACTGCAATTATGCGCGCGATGAGTTCAACAAAAAATGCAACCGCGAGAATTATAATAAATCCGATAATATAATTTTTCAAGCCCGCTCTGAAATTGTGCCAGATTGCAGTGATTTCAAACGCAGAGGTAAATTTGCCGATTGCACCATATCGCACAACGGCTAAAGTAGATAGGGGCGTAAATA
>MCBE01000254.1 GCA_001723845.1 Candidatus Altarchaeales archaeon WOR_SM1_SCG | reverse complement strand
GCAGTGTTCGCTTTATGCTACGGACTGTTAACTTGCTCCCCCAGTATTGGAGTTTTTACATACCGCTTCAACACTGAAATCGCTTTCAGCATTGGGTATATGCTACATGGCTTTCTGGTTTTACCATGACGGGACTTTCACCCGCAAGCACTTGTAAGCTTGGCTGGGCACACAACGGAAGAGAGATAAAAGAAGTTTGCGATAGCAAATTTGGATGGAGTGAAACGGAATCTTTTATCTCTTGTTATCGGAGTGCGATAGCACCGAGCGACGAAGGAGCGAGAGTTTTTGAGGGCACTAATTTTTCTGGTTAATCTTATTTTTCTTTTGACTCCTCCTGTTTGTAGCTTTTATAGAGTTCCTTGTGTTTTTGAATAATGTTACATCGTGTTAACTGCTATTTTTTGCTTCAAATTTTTGAACCTTCTTATTAAGTATGTAGCTATATGCCCATATTCCGATCAAAATCAAAATATTAGTCGCAATCCAAAACCAATAAAGAATATTATTTTTATCTTGTGGCCAAAGCACCACAATTGATACGATAAGAACTAACACTGACAAAAAAGGGCATGCTATCTTGGAAAATTGATCTCTATTTTCTCTACAGCGTTTTTCCCATTCTTTTACCTCGTTAGATGCATTGGAGCTTTCTCTACCGAGAAAACCACCTGCTCTTTTTATTCCAAAGTCCTCTCCCAAAATGTATAGATCAAAAGCAAATGCAATTAATGGGGCAAGATAAAGAAGTGGTAATGGTTGAAAATTTCCGATTGAGATATTGCCAATACCTAATAATCCTATTACATATGTGAACTTTTGCCGTATGTATGCAGCACGCCTTTCTTGTGTTTCACGAATTTCAGTCCTTAAATCTCCCATAAAGTCTTCAACATTTGTCATTGTTATCTTTTTTTATCTTTTATCTACTAATTCTATCTACTAACGTTTCAGTGCTTACAACATGTCCGAAGGACATGTACCAAGGTTAAGCGACGAATGAGTATATCGTAAAATAGATTCAATCATCAGTAGTCCCAGAAAACACCTTAAACATTTTCATCATCATCTTAAGACCGAAAATATCACCCTTGCTTGTTGTAGCATTCCACTTATGCCTTGAGGTATAAACGGCGAATGGTTGAAATTCTTCGTTTTCTACCTTGGGTGGCCCAAGTAAATTATAAGCCAACTCCCATGATTCTTCTTTATTCGGTTGGAACCCATACTTAATCCAACAATTCCCGTGATGCCTATCCCAACTTTGCATATGTGCACGAATTTCTTCGGTTGTGGCCAGTTCTTCTCTGACTTTCTCCCATTTAGCACTTGCTTTATTATATTTAGTAAGGGAATGAAGTAAATATGTATATCCTCCATTAACGCTTTTGGAAGAATCTACAACTTGTGTTGTAGTTGCTGCAGTAAATTCTTCATGTAAATGAATTGCCTGGACATGTTCAATTTCAGGAACTATTTTTCTTGGAGTTCTGGAAGCTCTGCGTGGTACTCCAATTATAGGAAGAGTATGTCGAAGTTTTAATTTCAATGGTGCAAAGAATGGTACTAATACGCAGGGTTCCGTTTTAAATCGCCTCTCATCCCACTCTTCCCAAGTTAGTTTGCCCTCTCTAATAACTGGTAGAATGAGGGAAAGGTCAATCTTATCCCATGAGATAGAACAGCGCCAGAGTGAGCGCCAAGGATTATCATGCTTGTAAATTTCGTCGACTTTATCAATCCATTTGGTAAGTATTTCAATTTGTGCACTCTCAGATGGAATTTCATATTTTGCATGCCTTGAAGCTGATAGAATTACTGATGGCATTCGCAATACATCTGCAACGACTGACATGTCCTTATCAATGTGCCAAGGAGGTATTGCCACCCCACCACCACTTGGAAGAAAATTAACATCAGAAAACCCCTCATCCATTGTACGCGTTGTTATAATTGGGTTTTCTTTCTTTCTTAGAATTGATCCAATAGCCAATAATTCCTTGTCCTCTATTGATCTAATTTCAAAAGGGAAAGCCCAATATTTTGAAGTAGATTTTATTTCAGAGGGAGTTCTCTGACCACACCTTTCACCATTGACAAAAATTTCAATTTCTGACCAAGGAGCCCAATAATGGATTGCTTCAATTAGTTTGTCATTATAAACCTTCTTCGGGAAAATCAGTTTTGTTATTTCATTATGCCCCCCGTGTTTCTTACTTATCCATTCTTTGCTATCTGAGATTTCTGAAGAAAACCAGATCTTAATCCTAGTACCTGGTTGAGCATCAGTATCTCTAAACGCACCAATAGTATCAGAATTTGATTCTAAAACAAGTCTTATTCCTTCATCTTGTTCATGAGTTCTAGTTTCAACTTCAATACAATTTGCAATTAATAAACAGGAAAGAAACCCTATTCCAAAGCGACTTATAGATGCATGTTTGAACTGTTTGGTGAACTCTTGGCTTTTATAATAACTATGCCCTATTTGTAAGAAGTAATCTTTTATTTGATCTGAAGTCATTCCTATTCCACGGTCAATAATCTCAAATGTTAACTGGAACTTTTTGTCACCATCTGTCTCAAATTCTTCATATCCAGTGTTTATTCGTATAGCATATTCATCTTTTCCAACGATATCTTTAGGCCAACTACTTGGTGACCTAAGGTCAAGGCTGTTACATCGCTTCAGGTATTCTTTTTTAGAAAGGATATCTTTTACAATTTGAGTTCTTGTGGCATCGAGAGAATTCTGAATTAATTCTCGAATGAAGGCACTCTTATCAGCGTATATTTCCTCCCCAAGAATTTCAATAATTCGTTTCTTATCCATAGAAAATGTCAAATCTTCAGCAAAAATTATGCCCTCTCCTGAAATCCCAGTGAAATCGCAAACTAATTGACCTAATTTTACTCTTTTGTCTACTCCGTACTTCTCAGGAGAAATACTTAACCTTCTTAGTGTATCTACTTCTTCTGAAATATAAGAGCACCATTTTTTTGCTAAATTAAGTGCTTCAGCAGCTATTGGTCCATATCTATCATAGTCAAATTTGCTTACAACTTGAATTAAATCAGGATTTAATGCCTTAAATCTTAAACCCTGATGCTTTCGCCAATGTGCTTCTGCCTCATCTGTTAGCTTATCTAAATGGGCCCATACCAAGGTAGATATTCGATGAGAATCCAAATCCAATAAATCACCTAATCTCAGTAAAAAGGAAACAAATCTTAAATTTACCCAATCATCTTCATCATCACCTGAACATGCAACTTGATATCTATCTAATTCATCTGAAGTTAAAACCATTTGAGTACTCCATCCATGCGCAGCACAAACAGTGGCAATGGGCGGAATTAAGCCTTCTTCTATCCGTTGAGGTATTATTGAATCAAAGGATGAAACTTCGTTTAACAAAATATTAGAAGATCTATCGGGGTGATTTGCTCTATGCCAAAGTGCAACTTGAGTACGCAAATATAGAAAACCAATATATTGATCTTGTCTGTTAAATGATTCTGTCAAACGAATGATTTTTTTATACCCTTCTGGATTATTCGAGGAGAGGTATTTAACAAATGCCTCATTTGAAAGAGCATTTTGTATTTCATGTTTGCGAGTCCACATACCCAAATCATGAAAAATTGATGCATATAAAAGAATTACTAGCTCATTTCTATTTAACGGAATAGGATCTGGTAAAATTGCTCCTATTGCGCGAATTATTCTGTAACTATGATCTAAATCATGGTCAGTATATTCTTCTAAACCAAGAGGTCGCCAAAAAAGAATAGGTGATACGTGTTTAGCGGTCTCTGAAATATCATACCATGTTTCATTGCCATTATGGGTATCTTTTAGATTTTTAACTATCTTCAATCTTTCCCAAGATACTTTATCGAAAGCTGTCATTATCTATTATCCTGTATAAATAGTGTTAATTATTTAGATTTATAAATAAATAATTTTTGAAATCTGTGCACATTTGATGTTGAATATCGCTCTCAAATATGTCAAACAAGAGATTATCCAGCGTTTCAAGCGCCCTCAAAAATTTCCGATAACAATGTTATATCCGCATTGCGCATATAACTCCAATTTGGCGTGATACCCGAAGTTATTGCGGATATACCACCTTTTGGATGAATTCAATTCTTATAAACCACTCCCCCGAAATTTCACAGTCATTTTTTCCACAGACCCCAGAACTAAAATCTTTTCTGGAGTCCATCTCTATAATCAATTTTTTAGTCCGCTCCGGATTTACTGTTATTTTATATATTGGATATTATTCTTTAAAAGTTACCGTGATTAATTACATTGGCCCTTGTAAGCGGATCGGATTTTTTAATTTCTTCCAATAATTTATTTAAATATTTTTGGCTTGAGTCCATCTAATTCGTATATAATTTTAAAAATATTATTAAATGTTGTATTTATATCATTAGAGTTGTTGCTTAATAACTCATGCTATTGCAGCATATCGGTTTTCAAAAAAGCCGAATTTGACCACTGCATAGCGATTTAGGGTATAAAATACCTTAATTAGCAACAAGTCTATTAATTATTTATATTATTAATAACATTAAATAACGTTAAAAAAGTTATGTCCGCGGTTTCAAATAATCCGGATTAATTTAAAATTCAAAAAATTCAAAATCAAGATAATGAATGTTGGGTACATAAATGAACTGGAAAAGAAGAGGGATGTTAAAGCATTAATAAACGCATTGAGAGACAGTGACATGCATGTCCGTGCAAGTGCAGCAACAGCATTAGGAAAACTTAAGGATATGAGAGCAACAAAACCTTTGATAAACGCATTGAATGACAGAAATGAATATGTACGCTGTGATGTTGTATGGGCGCTGGGGGAGATTAAGGACCCTGAAGCGGTAAAGCCGTTGATAAAAGAATTAGAGAACAGTAATAAACGCATACGAGAGTACGCTGTATGGGCGCTGGGGGAGATTAAGGACCCTGAAGCGGTAAAGCCGTTGATAAACGCATTAGATGACAGCAGCGGATGGCTGCGTGCGGATGCTGCCAATGCGTTGGGTAAAATTAAAGATCCGGGAGCAGTAAAACCTTTGATAAAGACATTGAAGGATAGTGATACAAGAGTTAGATGCGGTGCTGCCTTTGCATTGGGAGAAATTAAAGATACGGGATCGGTTGAGCCGCTGATAAACGCGTTGAAGGATGATGATGCGGATGTAAGAGATAGTGCTGCCTTTGCATTGGGAGAAATTAGAAATCCTGAAGTTGTTGATCCGCTGATAAATGCGTTGAAGGACGGAAATGCGAATGTGCGCCGGAGAGCTTCTGATGCCTTAATAAAAGTTAAAGATTCGCGGGCAATATATCCTTTGATAAATGCGTTGAAGGATGATGATTTATGGGTGCGAAGCAGTGCTTCATTAGCATTAGAACAAATTAAAGATCAAAGAGTAGTTAAGCCCTTAATAAATGCGTTGAAGGATGATAACGCGTGGGTGCGCGCAAACGCTGCTAAATTATTGGTAAAATTTAAAGACCCTGGAGCGATTGAGCCCTTAATAAACGCGTTAATGGACAGTGATGAGCATGTGCGAATGTATGCCGGGGCGGCAATCGCAGGAGAAGCGGATCAGTTATATCAAAATAAAAATTATAAAAACGCCCTGAACCTGTATAATGCGATAATTGAAAGACCGATTTATACATCAAAGGATGAAAAGGCAACATATTATTATATAAAAATATCAAAATGCAATGAAAAGCTGCGGGACTTAAGAAAGGCAAAATCCGCATTAAAAAAGGCACTGGAATTTACAGGAGAAAAGGCAACAAAGACATTTATAGAAGGTTCCATAACCATCCTGGATGTAAAAATGGGAAATGAAAAAACCGATTCTTTACGGGATATTTTGCATAAATTTGCAGATGCGGAATTCAATATACCTGAAAATCTGAAAGATATTTTAGACGAGAATGAAAAATTTGCAAAGGAATCAGAAGAAAGTGCAGATAAAGAGCCTGATATGGAAAATTTGAAAATCTATTCTCACCTGTCAACCGAAAAACAAAAACTTCTCTATAAACTTGACCTGCTTGAAATTGAAAAAAATTCAGGTGAGATAACAGATTCGGAATACAGGTTCCGGAAAAAAACAAATACAGAGAATTTAAATACACTAAACGAAAAGATAACAGAGATTGAGGAAAATATGCAAAGGATAGGAATAAGTAAAGATGAAATTCAAGCCAGGAAAGAATTGAAAGAAAATCAGGATATTATATTCCGGTTTGAAGATAAATTAAAAAGTATAAGAGATGAACTTAAAGAGAAAAAAGAGGTAAAAGAAATACATGAAAAAGAAATCCGGGAACTTCGGAAAAGGATAGAATCCCTGAAATTGCTTAAAGAAAAGAAAGCAGAACTTGATGAGCAATTAAAACAAGAACAGGATATTATATCCTGGTTTGAAAATGAACTTGAAAATTATGAACAGCAGATTAAAGCGAAAAATGATGAACTTAAGGAACTGCAAAAACAAATAGAATCCGTAAAAAAACTTGCAGGGCAGAAAGCAGAACTTGAACCTGAAAAACAAAAAATCCAGAAAGAACTTAAAGAACTTGAAACCGAAAGGAATCTGGGAAAGATAGGTGATTATAAATACGATTTTCTAAAAAAGACGCACACGGATAATTTAGATTTACTGAACAGCATGATTTCCGATATTGAGGAGAAGATGCAAAAATCAGGTAAAGAAGAAATCCGGCTGGAAAAAGAATTGAAACAAAAACAGGTTCTCATATCGGGCTTTGAAGAGAAAGCGGGGGATATAAAAAAGAAAATTAAAGAGGAAAAACAAGAAAAACAAAAACATGAGGAAGAGCTCCGGGAAATCCGGCACCGTATAGAATCTTCGGAAAATATTGCAAAGTATAAGCCAGATCCTGATGAAGAATTAAAACAAAAACAGGTTCTTATATCGGGCTTTGAAGATAAATTAGAGAGATATGAGCAGCAGATTAAAGCGAAAAATGAAGAACTTTTAGCAATCAGCAGGCAAGTTGAATCCGCTAAGGTGCCTGCGGATTATAAGGCGGGTTACGGTGCGGAGATAAGTCTCGAAAAGCAAAAAATTCTTGATAATCTTAATAAACTTGAATCTGACAGGGCTTCGGGAAGCATGGGAAGGCACAGTTACGAGTTCTGGAAAAAAAGATATAACGAGCAGTTAAATGCAATTGATGAGGGTGAATTAAAAAAGCAAAAAAGGATTGATTATTCCGTACCCGATGAAAAAATCACGCCCGAAGAAGAACTCATGAGGAGATGGTTTTCCGGTGAATTCGGGATCATTGAATATGAAAAGAGGTTGAGGAAATTGAAGAGCGCGCCGGGATTTTCTGAATCTTAATTAAAATTTAATTTAATAAATAAATAAACAACAAAACAAAAAATGGCATACGAGATTAAAACAATGGATGACTTTGATTTTCGCGGAAAAACGGTTCTCGTTAGACTGGACTTAAACAGCCCGATTGACGAAAACCGTGAAATTGCAGACGATCGGAGGTTTCTGTCTCATGTTCCGACGCTTAAGGAACTTATTGAAAATAATGCAAAAATTGTTGTTATTGCACACCAGTCCCGCCCCGGAAAAGAGGATTTTACGACAATGGTTCGGCATGCAAAAAAACTTTCCGGAATTTTAAAGGAAAAGGCAAATTACAATCTTGAGGTGAGATACGAGGAAACATTATTCGGAACTTATGCCAGGGAGACAATAAAAAATATGAATAATAAAGAAATTTTAATGCTTGAAAATGTTCGTTTTGATTCAGAGGAAATTTATAACTATCCCGAGGAAGCAAGAGGAGAATGCCCGTACGCAAAAAAAGCAGACACCCACCTTGTAAGAAAATTATCCCGGGTAATTGATATTTATATTAATGATGCGTTTGGAACCGCGCACAGGTGCCAGCCGAGTGTCGTTGGGTTCCCGCAGAAACTTCCTTCATGTGCCGGCAGGTTAATGGAAAAAGAACTTAAGATTTTGAATGAAGTAATCAAAAAGCCGGAAAAACCCGTGACATTTGTTCTTGGCGGGGCAAAAGCCGATGATTCCATAGAAGTTGCAGAAAGGGCTCTTGAAAACGGTGCGGACAGGATACTTGTCGGCGGCTTGGTGGGAAATATTTTTCTTGCCTCAAGATTCTGGATAGGCGATGCAAGCATTAAAATCATCAAGGAAAATAAAATGACAGACCAGATAGATATTGCCGGTGAATTGTTTAAAAGGCACAGGGACAGGATAGTAATGCCTCTTGATGTGGCTGTAAAAAGTTGCGGGAAAAGAGTCGTTATAGATGTTGAAAAACTGACCGTGGATGAGCCAAAAACAAAGGATTGCCCGATATTTGACATCGGCGAAAAAACCGTTGCAGAGTACAAAAATATTATTAAAAATTCAAAAACGGTTCTTGCAAACGCTGTAATGGGACTTGTTGAAAAAGAAAATTTTGCCTACGGCACAAATGAAATATTAACTGCAATTGCAGATTCCGATGCCTTTTCCGTTCTTGGCGGAGGAAGCACTGTCGCTGTTGCAAGGAAATTAGGTCTTGAAGGTAAAGTTGACTGGATGAGCACAGGCGGAGGAGCATCAATGGAAGTTTTAGCAGGGAAAAAACTGCCTGCAATTGAGGCGCTGAAGATTGGGGGTTAGAGATCAGGGGTTGGGGATCAGTAGGGATCAGGGGTTGGGGATTAGGGATCAGGGGTTGGGGATTAGGGATCAGGGGTTGGGGATTAGGGATCAGGGGTTGGGGATTAGGGGTTAGGGAATGGGGGTTGGTGTAATATCAATAAATCTCAAGTAAATTTTCAATCCTCCCCGGATTTGTTTTCAAAACCCCTTCTAAATTTTTAAAATAATTTTTTGCACCGTAGCCCAGGTAATTCAAATTCTTCCTGCGTTTTACTATTTTTTCAAAGTCCAGCCCGCCAAATTCCCACGGGTGTATGAAATATACTTTATTTTTTAATGGAAAATGCAGCGATAGGTTGAACAATTTTTGGGAAATTCCAAAACTCCTGCCGCCAAGAAATAACGGAATTTCAATTAAATTTAAATTTAAACTTTTAAAGGTTCTCAAAGCATTGAATTTATAAAAGTCAATTGAAGAATCATATACGAAATATTTTGCAATAATTTTTAAATTTTTTTCATTGACCCTCGCATAAGGCGCCCGAAAACCTTTAACTTCAATCCCGAATTCATTAAAGATTTTCAATGCGGATTTAATTTGTTTTTCAAATTCCCGCGGCGTAAGAAGGGTGACATCATCATGCACGAAGCCGTGGCAGCCGATTTCAAAGCCAGTTAAATAATCTAAAATTCCGGGATTTTTATCAAGAAATTCCGCGCAGATAAATGCAGTTGCACCGCAGTTAAATTTTTTAATTAATTCATAAATTTTTTTCAAACCAAAAATTCCTTTACTGGTGTTTATATGCGGCGGATAATCCGGCTCAACATCAATTGACAGGTAATTGGGCATTGTTAGGGGTTGGGGGTTAGTTGTTAGGGGTTAGTGGTTAGGGGCTGGTTGTTAGGGATTGGTTGTTAGTTAGCAGGGATTAGGGATTAGTTATCAGGGATTAGGGGCTGGTTGTTAGTTATCAGGGATTAGGGGTTAGTTATCAAGGATTAGGGGCTGTTTGTTAGGGATTGGTTGTTAGTTAACAGGGATTAGGGATTAGTTGTTATGGGTTAGGAGTTAGTTGTCGGAAGTTAGTTGCCAGGGAATCGGACTAATCCCTGACCCCTAATCCCTGACCCCAAATTTTAAAATTATGTGAAAAATTCTTTATGCTCGTGCTGCTCAAGGTACCCCCTTTTCATGGGGTCAATGCCGTCATCACCATATAAAAATTGGACAATAACCCCCCCGTCGCCTCGCACACTCCTGTCGGGACATGTCTTCAAATCAAGCAGTGCGTTTATAAGCCTTCTTTGCATATAACCGCTTCTTGATGTACGAACAGCAGTATCAACAAGTCCCTCTCTTCCACCCATTGCATGGAAGAAATACTCTGTAGGGGTTGTGCCGTCTTTAAAATTTGACCTGACAAAACCATTTGCTTCTGCACTTACATCGCCTTTTTTATAGTGCGAAAGAGTCCTGTCAAAATACCCCCTCTTTATTCTTGAGCCACGAACTGCCTGCTGCCCGACTGAACCTGCCATCTGTGTTATGTTAAGCAAACTTCCCCTTGCACCGCTCTTTGCCATAATAGCAGGGCTTTTTCCGGCTGCATAGCCCGCTGCAATATTTCCTGCATCGGTTCTTGAGTTACCAAGAACTTCCATTATATACGCCTCTAAACTTTCCACAAGTGTTTTTCCGGGTATTGCTTCAAGAATTTTTTTGTTATACTGGTCAATCAATACATCCACCTGCTTTTCGGCATCAGTTAACAGTTTATTGATTTTTTCTTTTCCCGCTGCCGGAACCCCCTGGTCGTCAATTCCCGTGGAAAACCCGTATTTCATAATCATCCTTGTTGCAAGAAGTGTTGAATTATCAATAAATTCCCTTGCCGCATCCGAACCGTACTTTAAAAATATTTCATTTAATAATATACCTTCCATGCCTTCGGAATCAATAATCCCGTATTTCAATTTTCCGTTTTTTATTATGACATAACCTTCATCGGGACATTTCCTCTTTTTACATTCTCCATTGCAGTCACATAATTTCCCCCTGTATTCAACATCCAGGTCACCAGGGAGCAATAAACTGAAAAGTTCTTTCCCTGTAAAGTTATCCTTGCCTTTTCTTACCTTTAAAATCCCTCTTGTTAATTGTAACGCGTCCTCCCTGTTGAATACTGCGTCCTTTTTTGTCAAAAAATACATCCCTGTCACATGGTCGTGCCTCCCGCCGATAAACGGCATGGAAAATCTCGGGGAAATTATACTTTCCTGGACCTTCATTAAAATTTCCGCCTCTGCCCTTGCTTCTTCTGACTGCGGGACATGAAGGTTCATTTCATCCCCGTCAAAGTCCGCATTATAAGGCGAGCAAACACAGGTATTTATCCTGAATGTTTTATACGGAAGTACTTTTACCCTGTGTGCCATCATTGATATCCTGTGAAGTGAGGGCTGGCGGTTAAAGATTACAACATCGCCGTCGTTTAAGTGTCTTTCAAGAATATCCCCGACATCCAGTGCTTTTGCAACTGCTTTTTTTGTTTGTTCAAGAATTCTTTTTCTCTTTCCGTCCGGTGAAATTACATTCAATGCACCCGGATGCTTATCCGGACCGTTTAATATCAATTTTTTCAATTGCTTGATGTTTGTTTCATTTACCTCCTCGCTTATCGTCAATTCCCTTGCAATTGCTTCGGGAACGCCTACTTCATTTATGCTTAGATTGGGGTCAGGACCGACAACCGTTCTCGCGGAAAAATTCACCCTCTTTCCCGAAAGATTGTTCCTGAACCTTCCTTCCTTTGCCTTAAGCCGCTGTGCAAGTGTCTTGAGTGGTCTTCCCGAGCGGTGTCTTGCCGGGGGAACTCCGCTTATTCCATTATTAAAGTATGTCGCGACATGGTACTGCAAAAGGTCCCACAAGTCCTCAATAACAAGCTGCGGGGCACCAGAATTTATATTTTCTTCAAGCCGCTGGGAAATTCTTAATATATCCACAAGTTTATGCGTCAAATCGTCCTCGCTTCTATCGCTTGACTCAAGTGTTATTGAAGGTCTCGCAGTAATCGGAAGCACGGGAACTGCCTTTAAAATCAGCCATTCCGGGCGTATTTTCATACCCAGCTTTTCCATGTCCTCGTCAGGAATTTTTTCAAACCATTCTCTTATCTCGGAAACCAGCAGTTTGTTATCAATGCCGTCAAAAACCTCGTAATAAGAATAAGGTCTTACGAATTTTAGTTTTTTCTGTATTTCCCCGCAAAACGGGCATCTTGATTCCTGCGCGGATACCTTTTCCGTCTTTTTCCAGATTTCATCTATTGCATCCGGCGTAAGACCCTTCTCTATGTATTCTTTAATTCCATTTTCGGAAATAAGCAATCTGCCGCAGCTCCTGCAGGTTGATTTCAATAAATTATAAATTTCTTTTGCATAACCCACATGCACCACCGGTCTTGTGAGTTCAGCATACCCGAAATGCCCCATACATTCTCCAAGCCTGCCGCCGCATGTCTTGCACCTCAAACCCGGATCAATAATCCCGAGCCGCGGCTCCATCAAACCGCCTTCAATAGGATAACCGTCATCATCATAAGTGTTTGGCGTAAAAATTTTTGCTGCCGAGATCCTTCTTATCTGCTTGGGTGATAGAAGTCCAAATTCAATACTGCCGATTTTCTTTCTTATTATCATATTATAGATTAGATATTAAAAATAAAATTAAAAAATTTAAAATCAATAAAAAATTGGGGATTAGTATTACCAATCCCCTGACAACTAATCCCAAAACTAACCCCTAACCCCTAACAACTAACCCCTAACCCCTAACCCCTATTCAGCATCTGTTCCCGAAATTTTTTCCTGCTGTCGCCAGATCAAGAATATTTATAAAATTATCTTTTTTAAAGTCGGCGCGCTCATCATAATTTACATCACCCGCTCCCGTGTGAAATGCCTGTGCAACAATCATTAAATCAACGATGTCAACACTGCAGTCCCAGTCGGCATCTCCTGCAAGATTTCCGGTTCTTAATAAACGAAAGGCATAATTATTAAATTCGTCCGTCTCCGCAACACCGTTATCAGGGTCAATAAAAATTGTAAGATTATAATACCCGTAATTTACCGTCCAGTTAAATGAAATTTCTCCCGAAGAATTTCCCGTGATATTTATTGTTTTATTTTCCGAAAAGATTTCTTTTGTTTCATTGTAAGTTATATTAAAAACCGAAAATTTAATTTTAATATTATTCAGTTCACTTCCCGCATTATAAATACCTGTTTTAATTGTTAAATTTTCACCGGGTTTTATATTACTTTCGCTGCTTTCATTGAACCGTAATCCTGGCAAAAAATATCCAACTGCAATGTTTGAAATTTTAATTCCTCCCTTATCCGAATTAAATGTCAGGGGAGTAATGCAATTCCCGTCTTCGTCAAAGGCGCAGTTTTTAAGATATTCATTTAACCCGCCTTCAAAAGCAGTTATGGTTTTTGTTACATTAAGTGTGCCATTGTAGTTCCATTCAGTTACATTATTGTTCCCGGCATCAAGTGATATTGAATCAGGGTAATGCAAAATGTTATAGCCGATTTTGTTTTCCGCATAGCCGATTTTGTAACTGAGAAGACCCTTTTGCCCGGAATACCACATTTTATAAGTCCCGTTATCTTTAATTACCGCAGGCGTTTCTACGGATAATGAGTCCCATTCGCCGCTTTCTCCTGTCCCCAGCACATAATCAGGATACTTTGTCCAGTTTATACCGTTCGTTGATGTTGCATATCCTATTCTGTTATAATAACCGTCAAACCCGGAATACCACATTTCATATACGCCGCCGCTTTTTATAACAGCGGGTTCATAAACATCATATACATCCCATGAGCCGGGCGCCCCGGGAAATAATACCGGGGTTTTGTGCCGCATCCAGTGTATCCCGTCGGTAGAAATTGCATACCCTATTTTAAGAAAACAAAATGATATGGAACTATCGCAGCCGGCGTACCACATTTTGTAAATTTTCTCTTCTTCGTCATAAATGATGCTCGCACCAAAAACATAATAATCGTCCCATTCATTCTTCTCGCCGAGATTAAAAATACAACCGACGCCGTCCTCTTCCATGTTTCCGGTACAAAGATTGTCATTATACCTGAACCAGGTTATCCCGTCATTTGAAGTTGCATACCCTATCCTGTCATGATCGCCGTCAAATCCCGAATACCACATTTTATAAGTCCCGTCTTTAATAACCGCGGGGTGATAAACATATTTATCATCCCACATCCCTTCTACTTCAACACTGAATACACAGCCGTCTCCGGGCAAATTACAGCGATTAATCGTATATTTACTCCAGTTGAGACCGTCATTTGAAGTTGCATAACCGATCCTGTCGCGCCAGTCACCCTTATAGTTCCCTGCATACCACATCTTATAAGTTTCGCCGTCTTTTATAACTTCAGGGTAATATACTCTTCTCTCGTCCCATGTTCCGTTTGCTCCGCGGTCCAGGACAGGGTTCTCATCTGATTTATCCCATCCCGAAACAAACCCGGAAATATTTAAGGAAGAATTAATTACGGTTGCATGCTCCGGGATTGAAAGCTCAACCGTCCTGTTTTTTGAGACAATAAAATTTATAATTTTTTCTGTTTTGCCGTCTGCAAATGAGTTGTACCGGTAAAATTCTCATGCATGTAACTTTTTATCTCTGAATTTTCAATTATTTTTATGAAAATTCAAAAAGATTATGTTCTTTTGTATATGAAGGGCATACAGGAAAAGGAGGGGGGT
>MCBE01000253.1 GCA_001723845.1 Candidatus Altarchaeales archaeon WOR_SM1_SCG | reverse complement strand
GATTTAAGTGATAATGTGAGTTTTTAGGATTAAAATTCCTCTATAAAACCTTCTTCAAAAACTCCCCCGTATAACTTTTCTTATTTCCTGCAACATCTTCCGGGCTTCCTTCTGCAATCACTTCGCCTCCGGCATCCCCTCCTTCAGGACCTAAATCAATAACCCAGTCCGCTGATTTGATAACATCAAGATTATGCTCAATAACAACCACGGTATTTCCTTTATCAACCAGGTCATTTAATACATTAATTAATTTTTTAATGTCATGGAAATGCAATCCCGTTGTGGGTTCGTCAAGCAAATACAGTGTTCTTCCCGTTGCTTTCTTTGAAAGTTCCCTTGTTAGTTTTATCCTCTGTGCTTCTCCCCCGGAAAGTGTTGTTGAACTCTGCCCAAGTTTGATGTATTCAAGCCCCACCCTGCTTAATGTCTCCAGTTTCTTTCTGATGTAGGGAATATTTTTAAAAATTCCAAGAGCTTCCTCAACACTCATGTCCAGTACATCCGCGATTGTCTTCCCCCTGTATTTCACTTCAAGTGTCTCCCCGTTATATCTTTTCCCTTTACATTCCTCGCATTCAATATAGACATCAGGTAAAAAATTCATTTCAATCTTAATTAAACCATCACCCCTGCAATTTTCACATCTCCCGCCTTTGACATTAAAGGAGAATCTCCCCGGCTTATAGCCGCGGATTTTCGCTTCCGTGGTTTCTGCAAAAAGTCGCCTTATATGGTCAAATACCTTTGTGTAGGTTGCAGGATTGCTTCTCGGCGTCTTTCCTATCGGACTCTGGTCTATCACAATTACCTTATCAATTTCTTTGTCATATTCAATTGAATCATGGCATCCCGGTGTAATATTTGAATTATGCAGTTTCTTCATAAGCCCCTTGTATAATATTTCATAAATTAATGTGGACTTACCGCTTCCTGAAACGCCGGTAATCAAAGTCAGGACACCGATCGGAATTTTAACATCAATTTTTTTAAGGTTGTTTTCCCGGCAGTTGTTAATTTTAATAAAATTACCTGATTTTCTCCTTGTCTCCGGGGTATCAATTTTCAATTTGCTGGCAAGATATTTGCCTGTTAATGAATCATTATTCCTTTCAATCTCCGCGGGCGTTCCTTTTGCAACCAGTTCCCCGCCGTGTATTCCAGCCCCGGGACCCATGTCAACCACCAGGTCAGCGTTTCTTATTGTCTCCTCGTCATGCTCAACCACAATCAGGGTGTTTCCGATGTCCCGCAGCCGGAATAATGTATCAATTAACTTCCTGTTGTCTCGCTGGTGAAGCCCGATTGAGGGCTCGTCAAGAATGTATAAAACACCCATCAAATTTGAGCCGATCTGCGTTGCAAGCCGGATCCTCTGCGCTTCCCCGCCCGAAAGCGTGCCTGATGTTCTTGAAAGCGTAAGGTAATTAAGACCGACTTTATCAAGGAAATTCAATCGCTCCTTAATTTCTTTTAAAATTTGTTTTGCGATTTTTTGTTTCTTTTCCGATAATTTTAAATTATTAAAAAATTCAATATTTTCTTTAATTGGCATGTCCGTGACATCAATAATTGATTTATTATTTATTTTAACTGCCAGGACCTTATGCTTCAACCGCCTGCCTGAACACGCGGGGCATGGCAAAACCCTCATGAATTTCTCCATCTCGCGTCTCCTGTAGTCGGATTCTGTCTGGTGGTACAGCCGCTCTGACTGCGGAATGAGACCTTCCCATGCCTTTGTGCTTGACCAGCTGGAATCGCTTTCCCTTGATGTGATACTGAATTTGATTTTCTTGTTTGAGCCGTGCATTAAAACATCGTACTGCTCCCCTGTGAGGTCTTGTATAGGCGTGAATATGCTAAACCCCTGGTTTTTAGCAACGGCACCAAGATACTGCACGCGCCAGCTGTCAACGATATTTTTGTAAAGAGCAATAGCACCGTCTGCTATTGAAAGATTTTTGCAGGGAATAATTAAATCAGGGTCAAATTCCATTTTAATCCCGATCCCGTGACACTGCTCGCACGCACCAAACGGGCTGTTAAATGAAAACATCCTGGGCTGGAGTTCCTCATAAGAGATGCCGCATACAGGACACGCCATCATTGACGAATAAATTTTTTCATTATTTTTATTTTTTTCATCAACCACAACCACAAGCCCGCCGGATTTAAGAACCGCGTTTTCGCATGCTTCAATCAGCCGTGATGTATCACCTGTATCAAGACGGTCAATTACAACTTCAATGTCATGTTTCCTGTATCTCTCAAGCGTTATTTTTTCATCGGTCCTGTAGATTTTTTTATTCACGCGAACCCTTGTATATCCCTCGCTGTTCAAGTCCTTTATCAACTTCTCGTAAGTCCCTTTTTTCTGCCGTATTACCGGTGAAAGAATCGTTACTCTCCCTTCCGAATCCTTTGCTATCTGCCCTGCAATCTTTGCCGGCGTCTGCGACCGGATTTTAATATTATGATCGGGACAGTACGGCGTTCCGGCTCTTGCAAAAAGCAGGCGAAGGTAATCGTAAATTTCAGTAACCGTTCCAACCGTACTCCGCGGATTTTTGCTTGTGGTTTTCTGGTCAATTGAAATAGCAGGGGAAAGACCTTCAATGCTGTCAACATCCGGCTTGTTCATAAGTCCGAGGAACTGCCGTGCGTAAGCGGATAGTGATTCAACATACCTTCTCTGCCCTTCGGCATAAATAGTGTCAAACGCAAGCGTTGATTTCCCTGAACCGGAAATCCCGGTAATTACAATCAGTTTATCTCTCGGGAGTTCTACATCAATGTTTTTCAGATTATGCTCGCGTGCGCCTTTAATTATGATTTTATTCATTCTACTATTAAATATTAATATGACAATAATTAATTTAAAATTTAATTTAAATTCAATTCAAGAGAATGGTTATCCAAATGAAAATGAAATTTAAAATTTTGGTAGGGATTTTGATATTGGCTTTTTTAAGTGCAATGACTCCAACATTTGCTTCAAGCGAGGAAACAGAAGTGGTATGGAAAATAGGTGAAAGAGATTGTTCAGGGAATGAATTTAATCAGGACCCGGATCTAACCGGTCCTGTGCATTATTATGTTGGCACAGATTTTAGTAATTTTCCAAAGGATCTAAACGATTGGTATATGCGCCGTACACATATCTATATACACTACAACTTAACTGATGAACAATCTAAAAAGGATATGAATTTATCTCTTTGTGTTGCCATGCCTGGCCCAACGGATTCATTTGGATTTAATGTTAGTGTTAATAATATTACAATAGGTAGTTCATTTATTTTTAAAAATAAATGGTGTTTCTGTGAGATTATAACAATAAATAAAACTCTTAAATCCGGGGAAAATGTAATACTTATAGAGAATACCAATCCCTCCAATAAAGGTTATTGGTTAATCTGGGATTCACTTAAACTATGTATTGGTGCGTGTAATGAGGAAAAAAAGGATGGCATACTACCTTATTTATGGGTATGGGTATTAATTTTCATTATAATCTTTGTTATTGTTGTGTATTTAAGAAAAAGGAGTAGAGATAAAAGAAGTGGAAAAGTTAAAGCAGAAAATGAAGGAAAAGATAAATCAAAAAAAGAGGAACTTTCTAAAAATGCAAGGCATATTCTAAATGAACCTGAAATGAAGATAATCAATCAATTATTAAAAGAAGACAATATAACTCAGATAGAGATCAGTAAGCGAACGCATATTCCAAAATCCACTGTTGGTAATTTCATGAAAGAACTTGAAGGGCGGAGTATGATACGGAGATTTGATAAACCACCAAGTAAAATCGTGCTATTGGAAGAATGGGTTAAAGATTTGATGGATGAAAGTAAAGGGGACGAACGCTGGCTAAATATTGTGCTTGCGTTGCGAGAAAAAAGGAATCTCACTCAAAAGGAACTATCAGATGAGATAACAGTCCCAAAAACTACGGTCTCAACAATTTTACCAAAACTTAAAGAAAAGGGGATAATTAGAATAGTAAAATCTGGGCCGAGTAACATTGTTCAGTTAGCAAAATATCAAAAAACCTAATAAATCATTGTCCAAACTTGTCCACAATTGTCCAAACCAATCTATTAACAATTATCATACCTAAGGATACCTATTTCTTTGTCCAAACCCACTAAAAATTGTCTAAACTATTTGTCCGAATTTCATCTCTCTTTTATAATTTTTGATGGGTTTTTTCTTTTACCGGTGTTTATTTTATGTGAATTTTTTTATCCAAAAGATTTATTCAGAAATGCTTATGTATTGTTCATTGAAATAATTTAATAGTAGAAAATTATTGGATCAAGAAGATAGAAAAAAATCAAAAATCAAAAATGAATAACTCAATATTCTCATCAGAACAAATTTTTTGTAGAGCATATAATGAAGGTATTTTTAATCACATGAAAAATGATGGTATGGATTTAGGGTCTTTTATACGAGTATGTGCTAACGCTTATTTTGATCCACACGTTTATTCAAATGCCAAAAACCAACTGAGGATAAAATTTGAAAATCTGGTACATAAATACAAAATGGCGTTTAAAAATGGAAATGGAGAACTTATTCAGGAAAGTAATGAGGATCTCCTCATATTTTTAAAAATTGTATGTATGGGTTGGGATAAGTTAAAGTCAACTGAAAAAAGAAGGGAAGAGATGTGGAATATACAGTTTAATCAAATTCGTTCTTTTAGACCAAGAGGTACTGCAAAAAGACAAGTAAAAGGAATCAAAACGGGTTTTGATGAAAGAAAATTTAATTTCAATAAACCCTTTTTGCAAAATGAATGTTTTTGGGAAGGAAATCTGGAAGGTGAACAAATCTCGCTCTTTTACAACAAATATCCTATTGTAGAATTCCATACACTGCTTGTGCCAGATAGATTAAAGAACATACCACAATTTATTGAGGAGAAATATCACAGATATATTTGGACATTAACTGAAAAATTAGGTGTAAACATTCAAGGATTGGGGTTTGGCTACAACTCTTATGGTGCTTTTGCTTCTGTTAATCATTTACATTTTCACATGTTTATCAAGAAAGAAGAATTTCCTGTGATGCATAAAGATTGGAAACATAATGGCGGAAGTAGGAACTATCCATCCGCCTGTGAAGTTTTCTCATCGCCTGACGAGTCGTGGAGTTATATAAATGAACTTCACAAAAAGAATATTGCGTATAATCTCCTGTACCTACCAGGTAAAATCTGCTGTTTTCCGCGCAAGAAACAGGGAACTTATGAACACTCAAGTTGGACGAGTGGGTTTGCTTGGTATGAGATGTCAGGAAGCATGATCGTATTCAATAGTAAAGATTATGAAATGCTAAATGAGAAGTTGATATCTAATGAATTTGCTAAACTTTCAATTGGATAAAAACTAATTAAGTTAAATTATTGAAAAAAATAATGAAAAAAAGTAAAAATGCGGCAATATATGGACAGTGCGAGGAAGAGCAACCTATTAGAGTCATACTAGTTAGTATTGGCTCTCCAACACATTATGCCTTATGGAATGAATTATCTTGCGAGACATTAGCAGGAGATTTGAGAGGATTTTTCGGTAGCGAAGTTAAGGTAACAATAAAGCGAATAAACAGAGAAGAAGGCATTAATGAAGTTTTAGGATACCTTAAAGAAAAACCAACAGATATTTTAGGTTTGTCAATTCAACCGGGTTCTTTAATTTTGGTTGATTCATTTATCAAGGAGTATAATTTAACAGAATTCATTGAAAACAAGAGACCCCTTGTTGTGTTAGGAAACCAGATTCCTACTTATTTCCCAGAGGATATGCTGGAGAGGATACCTGAAGGGATAATCGTCCGGGGAGAAGGTGAAAAATCTTTAAGAGGGTTGGTTGAGTCCGTTAAAGGAAATGGGAAATTGAGGGATGTACCAAACCTTGCGTATAGGAATAATAATAAAATTATTTACACAGAAACTATTACTCCAAATTTAAAAAATCTACATTATCCTCCAAGCACTGATACAGTGCATGAAATCCTGAAACGAGGTGGGAATGCAATGGTACAGGCGAGTCGTGGATGTCCGTGGGGGGTATGTTCCTACTGCACCCGGAAATCTTTTCGTCATGGTAAAAGATGGGAAGGATTTCCAGTTGAAAGAGTGATAGAAAATATTAGGGATTTGGTTGAGATGGGTATTACAGAAATTGAATTCTGTGATGATGAGTTTATAGGTGGACGCGACCAGAAACGAGTGCATCGGATAGAAGACATTGCAAACGGCATAGAAAAAATTAGAAGGGAAAAGAATGTAAATTTCACATTCAGAATCTTTACCAGACCAGATATAATCTATAAAGAAAATGACAATGAAGGTAATGATAAAATAAGGACTATGCTTTTGAGGTTAAAGGAAGTTGGGTTGGTGAAAGTATATATCGGTATTGAAGCCGGTTGCAAGTCCCGGATGAATCGGCTTACGAGGGGAATGACCATTAAAGAAGTAAGGGGGGCGTTAAAAACTCTTAAAAAACTCAATATTGGTATAGACGCAGGGTTTATTATGTTTGATCCAGAATTAACACTTGAAGAAATGATGGAGAATATAAGTTTCTTTAGAAAAGAAAACCTTATGCCTTATAATCAATGGCCATTTAGACCCCTGATAGTAAATGAAGGTTCAAGGATTAAAGAAAAATTAGACAAAGCAGGTCAGATTACTGGTAAGGATATAAATTTTATTCAATATTTTTATGAGTTTAAAGATAGAAACATAGCAAGAATTGCCAAGATTGTGGATGAAGAAAGCAGACCTTCATGTTTCTTATTCTATGCTTTGAAAACTATATCCAAAAGATATTTTGATCCTGACAAAAAAGATGAAGAGACCATTTTAGCTCAAAAGTATGTAGAAGAAGCAGGTCATATATTTTTAGATTTGATGGATGAATTAGTTAGAAATATCAAAACCGCTTCTGAAGAGGAGATAAAAGAAATATCCAATAATACTCGGAAAAGAGTGAAAGAACTTGCTTATAAGGTAGCCAGTGATGTTGTGGAGGGGAAATTTAAAGATATTGACGGGCAATTAAAAAATGAAATGAGAAATTATGGAATTGAACATCTTCTCTGCCCTTCGGCATAAATAGTGTCAAACGCAAGCGTTGATTTCCCTGAGCCGGAAATTCCCGTGATTACAATCAGTTTATCTCTCGGGAGTTCTACATCAATGTTTTTCAGATTATGCTCGCGTGCGCCTTTAATTATGATTTTATTCATGTTTCTGCCTTTTTATGTTATCAATTAAAATATTTTCATAAAGACCTTTTAGTTTAAGCATGGATTAAAATCAAATTTTTTTCCAATTACAAAAAACAGGAAGCAGACAAGTGCAATATCCGGATGAAAGGAAAATCATTTTGTAATGAAGAAAAATGGGATGTAGCACTCCGGTAAAAGTGGGTAAAAGACAAATTAAAGATTTAACCAAATTTTTGGCTACGCCAAAAACTTCCTTTACCCTCGTTCCTTCATACGCCTTTTACCCATCTTAAAATTTAAATGATATTTTTGATATGTTTTTCGCGGCAAAAGAAAAAGTTCATATTTTTTTCAATATTAATCAATATTTACCAATCCCTGCCATCAGGATTCCAATTTATTGTATTTTCACCTTCCTGCCCTTAGCCGGCTTTACTTTCGGCACCTTAACAATCAGGACGCCGTTCGTATATGATGCCCTTGCATTATCAGGGTCTACATCAACGGGAATTGCATAAGAACTGCTGAAGCCCTCGTATCTTGATTTATACATATATCCTGTTTCCGTCTCTTTTTCCTGCTCCTCAACTGACTTAACGGAAACATCAATTGCATCGCCTGTTATATCAATTTTTATATCATCTTTTTTAACCCCGGGAAGTTCTGCCGTGAAAACCACATCTTTTTCCGTCTCTGTCATCCCTGTGTGGGGCATTTTCATTGACTCCATTTCCCGCAGCCGCGGAACAACACTCCTTGAGAACGCATCATTTATGGCGTCGTCAATTTCATCAAAAAAACTCCGTCTTTTTATCGGGTATCTTTTCATTTTTTGCTGCAAAATTTAATTTAAAATTTGATAAATATTATTAAAATTTTTGATTATTAAATGTGTTTGAATCTTGGAAAAATGGCAGCAGGTATCTGAAGGTAATCCGGAGAAATGAAATTTCTCTTTCATTATCTGTTATATTGTGCAAAAGCACCGAAGCAGCGGCGAAGGGTTATTCCCTGCCTTTTAATATTAAATTTAAAATAAAGATAAATAAATAATAACATTATTTATTAAGAACAAAAATTAATAATAAAATAATAGACTAACAATGAAAATAGATACATGTGATATTTGCCATATAGGTATTAAACTCAAGCCAAATGTAGATTTAAATGTACTAAAGGATAGGATAGAAAAAATACTAAGTGAGTCTGAGTATAAGATTGTTAATAAGGGAGTAATTGATGGAAATGGAATTGTGGGAAATTTAATAATAGGTGTTAAAGAAAACACAAATATAGAGTTGAATTATGTGTCAAAAGCACTTAATACCGTTGGCAAAGACCCAATCACTGTTTTAACTGTTTTTAAGGAATTGCATCAGTTTTTATCGGATATTGATTATGACCCTGAAGCAATAATCACATTTTATGAAATTCTTACAAACATGAATGCAAAATCAGACAAAAATCCTATAGATGTTCTGAACAATTCTTCAAGAGTAGATTTAAGTCCATTAGCAGACATAGGGGGTGTTGGCGTGGATGGAATTCTGATTAGTAATAAGAATGTAGCTCAAGAATATGAAGTATTTAATCTGATTATAGAGCCGGAACCCACTAATCCAAGAAATAGATTTTCGGTTAGATTACAATACCAATCTAAGAATAAAGAGAATATAATTTCATTTTATGAATCGTTAGAGGGCAAAATAACAAAAATTATTGAATCTATTTGAGGTGAATAAATATGGCAGATTTATTAAAAATCACAACACAAACTACTGAACCCGGATATGAACCTACGTACTTAGCTGGAGGTGTATTAGAAAAGGAACGAAGCGAAGATTTTATTATACTCCCTGGAACTGCTGCTCAAACTATATTCCAACCAACAACATTTAAATTAACTGATATTGATATACTGCGTTCTGAAGTATCAAAACTTGAAAAAGAACTTGATGAGATTAAAAGAGCAAATAAACCCCACCTCATAGTTTTAAGAGAAATTTCTCGCGAAGATGCAAAGAAGGAGATATTAGGACTTCTTGACAACCTTAAAGGAGAACAAATTTATCCATCTGATATTGCAGACAAGTTAAGTATAGACTTTTTAATGGTCATGGACATTCTGGATGAATTAGAAAAAGAAGAGGAGATTGAGGTGGTTAATTCTGAATAAAATGACTGTTGGAAGAGAGCGTGGTGATTCATTGAAAGGAGAACATGTTGTTGTTTTATATAACAGAACAAAAGAGATTATGAACAAATCAATTGTTAAAGCAGGATCGAGTTTTCATAAAAAAATGAGTAACAAATTTATCGGGGATGTTGTTTGCACTTTAGAATGCCCCATTCGAAAAAGAATGCATAAATTGTAGTCATTATGAGCAAAAAATTATTAACAAAATATAAAGATAGATTAGAAGGAGAACGCATATATGCGGAATTCAGAGAATATCAACCCAAAAGATTAGGTTATGTTGAAGATAAAGAAACGGGAAGAAGGAAAACAACACTTTTAAAAACAGTACATTGTACAATTGAAAAGCCCGTAAGAAGAAAATAATAACTTTACTCTTTCATTTAATTTACAGTTACTGAGTTTAAATTCTAAATATGATTAAGATTCTCTCAAACAAAAATTTAATTTAAAATTTTAATTTATTTATTATTTTCAATCACGAAAATCATTCAACCTTCACATTAACGCCTTTCTTCTTTTCCTTTTTTACAACTCTTTCAATTTTCACTTCCAGGACGCCGTTTTTATAGTTTGCCTTTGCACTCCCCGGTTTGACTTCACACGGCAGTTTAAGTTTCTTGTGGTACTTTCTTTTCCCGGTATCAACTTTTACCGACATATCATTTTCCGCAACATCAAGTTTTATGTCTTCTTTTTCAATTCCCGGGAGTTCTGCAATCACAGTAACTTCTTTATCGCCTTCAATTACATCGACCAGCGGCTCGCGTTCATCTACCGAAAGTTCAAAGTCCGTACCCTGCTCCTGGGGAACATTGCCGAATTCATTAATAATCGGTTTACCGTCAGGACCTGTTCGCATTGAAAACCCGTAAATAAACGGTCCTCCTTCACCCGGCTTTCTTCTCATTGCCTCGCCAATAGACATTTTAAATATCTCGTCCATGCGCGCAAATTCCTCTTCAATGTCCCGGAACATGTCATCTCCTAACATATCAAAAATTCCTCTTCTTTTTCTTGGAAACATATTTATTACCTCCTTAATTTTTATATAATTAAATAATTTATTTAATAATTTATTAATAATTTATTAATTTTTGAAAAATAAAAAAACAAATTCTTAATCCATGAAATCACATGCCTTTGGAAGTTCCATTTTAAGCCCCTTTCGTTCCCTGATTTGCCTGACAATTTTATCGGTAAGTTCCATCGGGAGTTTGTCAAAACCCGCGTTTTCAGTACTCCAGAGAGCATGTCCTTCACTTGCACTTCTTATTTCTCCTGCAAACCCGAATGATTCCGCAACCGGTACCTTGCCTGTGACGGTCATTAACTCGTCTTTCTGCTCCATATCGCCGATAACGCCTCTCCTGCGCTGTAATTCCGCTATCACTCCGCTCATAAATTCCTGCGGGACATCAACATAAACATTCTGGACCGGTTCAAGCATCGCGGGTCTTGAACTTAAAAGACACGCGTAAATCGGGCGCTTTACGGCAGGATACACCTGTGCCGGACCCCTGTGGATTGCGTCCTCGTGAAGTGTCGCATCAACAAGCCGGAGTTTTACTCCCTGCAGGGGTTCACTTGCAAGAGGTCCGTTGTCCATTGCACCTTCAAACGCATCAAGCATAAGTTCCATCACTTCGTCAAGATGCTGGATACCGCGGGTCATATCAATCATGATATTCCCGTGATAAATATCAATTATTCTTCTTGCTTCATCATTATCCATGCCGAGGTCAAACAACTGCTGCCTTATGTCCTTGCTTCTGCTCTTTCTCCTGCCGGGTTTTATGTCCCCGGCTCTTATTGCCTCAAAAACCGCGGGTTCAAGCGGCTCAACTTCAATATGGAATTTATTATGCTTATTCGGGGATTTTCCTTCAACAGGTCCGAACTTTCCGTCAATCGTTTCCCTGTAAACAACAATCGGTGCGGATGTTTTAATTCTCACATTTCCCTTATTTATCCTGTCCTCAATTACCTCAAGATGAAGTTCGCCCATTCCCGCGATTAAATATTCTCCTGATTCCTCATCAATTTTAATCCTGATTGTCGGGTCCTCGCGAGCAACCTGTTTTAAAATTTCAATCACCTTTGCCAGATCTTTTATGTTTTCCGGCTCAACCGCTTTTGTGACAACCGGTTCTGATGTGTGTATCATTTCTTCAAAAACATCAATATCTTCTACCGACACGGTTTCGCCTGTTGTTGCTTTCTTTAATCCGGCAATTCCAACGATGTTTCCCGCGGGAACAGAATCCGTGGAAAGCCGGGTTGCACCCATATAGACCCCTAATTTTTGAACTCTTTCGGTTGATCTGGCACCGACAAGATAAACCTCTTCACCCTGCCTTATCGTCCCTGAAAAAATTCTTCCTGTTGCAACTTCACCCTCTCTTTTGTCAAAAACCGTGATGTTTGTTACCATCATAGCAAGTTTGCCGTTAGGGTTGCATTCCATCATAGACTTACCTATTTCGCTTTCAATATCCCCGCTCCATATCTGTGGTATGCGTAATTTCTGGGCATACAGGGGATTTGGAAGATGCATTATTGCCATATCAAGAAGTATTTCATGTGCAGGCGACTTATCCGCGAGTTCTTTCTGGTTTTCATTGTTGCAGTATTCAATTATATCCTTGAATGTAATCCCTGTTTTTTTCATGTGCGGGACATTTATTGCCCAGTTATTATATGCGGAGCCGAAGGCAACACTCCCGCCGGGAATGCTTACCGTCCAGTCAATTCCTTCCGGCTGCCTTTGTTTTATGATTTTATTAACTTCATTGTAAATTTTCATGAATCGGTTTTGAAGTTCCTCGGGAGTTAATTTTAATTCATTAATCAGGCGGTCAACCTTGTTTATAAACAATGTCGGTCTTACTCTTTCTTTTAATGCCTGTCCAATCACCGTCTTTGTCTGCGGCATAACACCCTCAACCGCGCATGCAACGACTATTACGCCGTCAACCGCTCGCATTGCTCTTGTGACATCTCCCCCGAAATCAACGTGACCCGGCGTATCAATCATATTAATCAAATAATCCTTTCCCCCGTAATTATGAACCATTGAAACATTTGCGGCATTAATTGTAATTCCTCGCGCCTGCTCGTCTTCGTGGAAATCAAGAGCCAGCTGCTTCCCGGCTGTCTCCTTTGAAATCATGCCTGCATTATACAAAAGGTTATCACTTAAAGTTGTTTTTCCGTGGTCAATGTGGGCAACAATACCCATGTTTCTTATATACTCGGGCTTATCCTTCAAAGCCTCGATTTTTTCCATCATTTTTTCTGCTCTGCCCATTTTATTTCTTGTACATTTTATATTTTTTATATTTTTTATTATTGTTCATCAGGGTTTAATCAAATGATTTTAATAATTAGAATTTAGCAAAATTTAATAATAAATATATTAGAGTTCTCGCGAGATAAATCCGGACACTGAAATTTTTCAATTTTATTCCCATACACATCATTAAATTTTAACGGCATAATAGCTGGTAGTTCCGCAATCCGCATGAAATTTCCATGACTTTATCATCAAGTTTATCGGTTCTGTTCCCAGAATATGCCCGGAACTATTGTTCCAACAATTTAATTATAGAACATAAATTTTAGTGCGGGTGAAGTGACCGAAAGGAGCGGAATCCCGCACCTGATGATTAATCTTTTCCGGGTCATACGAGGATTTATGAGCCATCTCAGAGTCATACGATGAGATATCGCGAACGAAGTGAAGCATATACGAATAAATGCTTGAACGAAGTGAAAGGAAATATCGCGAGCGAAAGCGACGCCTATTCAGAAGGTTGTTTTCAATCAACAACTTCCGAAAGCACCCTTATATACTTATCAACGATTTTAAATGTTCTTGCTCTTCCCCGCTTTCCTGATTCTTCAACAATTTTTTCATTCATTAATTCATTTATCATGTTAAGTGTTGAGTGCTTTGTTGAATTGATTTTTTTTGAAAGTTCCGTTGCTGTTATATTCGGCTCGCCGTAAATTGTCAAAACCATTTCTCTTTTCTTTTGCGAAAGATTGTCCGTAAACGATTCAAATTTTACCTTCTCGGAGATTGCTTCCTTCACAAGCCCGGGTGTAATTTCCCGTCTATCGTTCACATAAGCAAAATTTAAAACCTTATAAACATTTGTAATTAAATGTCGCGGTGCGGAGCCCATTGAATGAAGAACCTTAATGACTTCATCCGAAAAAGGATTTTCTCCTTGAACAGAGGAAATACGCGATGAGACCAACTTTTTTATCTCTTCAAATCCCAGTTCTTCAAGTTTGACAATTTCCGAAACCCTGTCCCTGAATGACGGGTATTTTTCTAATTTTGTTAAAATTCCGGGAGTTCCGGCAACAACTATGTGTACTGTCGGTATGTCATAGAAAAGCGCAAGTTCCTCTGTAAGTTCCTGCTCCATCCTGTGCGCGTTGTCAATTAGAATCATCAGGTCTTTTTTTTCACGCATGATAAAATTTCTTAATTCAAATAAATTTTCAATCCCGTGATTTTTGCCCGAGGAAAATATTCCTAAAAATTTTTTTTGTTCCTCTTTCCTGGGAATTACGATATTCCTGACGGAAATATAAAGTTCATCAAGTGTCGGCGGTCTTCCGAAAGAGACAACGGGTCTGCTTAATTCCTTCTCCAGCAATTCAAGTGTCGCGCTCTTTCCAGAGCCGATAGAGCCGATGATAACAACAATCCCGTTTGACATTCCCCTTCCAATCTGCGTGAATCTTTCCTTTGCATCAACATAAAGCGCAGCATCAGGAAGAACAGGCTTGATGCGGAAAGGATTTGCCTGGAAGTTATAATTCTCTCTAAGCCATGTAATAATTCCCTTGTCTCCCATCCTGATGTCTTTTGAACGCTCAATCGCACGGTGGACAGACAAATCTTCCGGCTTTACTTTTAATTTTTTTTTGAAATTTTTGTATTCCATATTGTTCGGATTATTTTATGTGTTTTCAGGTGTTTAATATTATTAAATTTAAAATTAAATAAAATTTCATAAAAAAATTAAAAGTAAAGCCGGAAGATTTGTCTGTCCACCGTGCGATTGAG
>MCBE01000252.1 GCA_001723845.1 Candidatus Altarchaeales archaeon WOR_SM1_SCG | reverse complement strand
AAAGGCATATTTTTATTAGGCATTATATTTGAAAAATGGTGATTTATCATTGCACAGAAAAAAATATCGAGAAAATATCAAAAATAGCGATAATCTAAACGGTGTTCATAATTGTCGGACAGCCTCTTTAACCACTTCACTTTCAGTATTTAATGCATCCCGAGCAATTTATTATCAATTAGATATCTAAATTTAAAAAATAATTTACCCTAAATTTAATTTTAATTACAAAGATGAACTACCAAATAGATATCACAAAAGAGGCAGAAAAATGGATGGATAAGAAACTCAACAAAGAACAATTGAGACGATTCGCAAATAAACTGGAAAAATTAGAAAGTTTCCCGGACAAATACGGAAAACCACTAAAGTATCCCTTATCAGGAATCTGGGAGATATATTTTGAAAGAAAATTCAGGGTCTTGTATGAAATAGATTATGAATCAAAAATTGTTAAGATAATAACGATAAAACACAAGGACGAGATGTGATAGGAAATTATATTTTTATACTCCTCTCTCCTGGAGATATTCTTTAAGCGGCTTTGTTCTACCTGCTTTTATATCTTCCTTGCCCCTTTTTATACTCTCTACCAACTCCTTATCTGAAAGAATTTCTATTGTTCTTTTCATACTTTCATACTCATCCTCCGGGATAGTCACATACCTCGTAGAATGCTTTGAACCTTCAATTACCACGGCAGATGCGGGATGTTCAATTAACTGCTCCATATTATTATTTTAGATTTATTTATTATAAATTGTTATAAAAATTTTAATATATATTCTGTTTTCACAAAAAACTATAAAGCAACCTTTCATTTCAATACCTTCTCCTGCCCCTATCCCTTCTCGGGGGTCTTTCATCTCTTTCGCGGGTTTGTCTTTCTTCCTTTATAATAGGTACGAAAAGCCGGTATTTGCCTTCTCCTTTCAATTCGTTGTTTATTGTATCGGAAAGTACCTTTGCAGCGTCAGGCATGCTTTTAACCCTGTTCTGGAGGTCCTCAAATGACGCAAACGATTTTTTCACTCTCTCGTCAAGGATTGCCTTTACATGTTTTTTCCCGATTCTCGGTAGCCGTTCAAGTTTATGCTGCCTCACGCTTATAGGACCTGCCGTGTTGTAAAAAGTTATAAAATGTTTTTCATTATCTATTATAATTTCCTCTATTATAAATGGCAGTTCCGCCTTTGCCGTTGGCGTCAGCCATTCGTATTTTATCCTGCGCTCTATGTGGTCAACCTTTTCTCTTGCTTCGTCGCCGATATAAACCCTTTCTCCGGATTCAAATGACATGCCCTTTCTCGGCACTATTTCAAGCAGTGAGAAGTACTTTTCCCCGACTCCCTGCGCAAGGGGCTTTCTCCTGTGAGGGGGCATCTCCGCCTTTCCTTCCGGGAGGTAGTCAATGATTCTTAAATATTCATCCTTCTTTTCGTCCCTTGGCTCTTCTTTTGCGTCTCTTGATTTTCGCATTTTGATTTAAAATTTTTATTTGAATTTTTGTATATTAAGTGAAATTAAATAAAGAAAATTTAAAAATAATGAACAAAATTTTTCCCATAGAATCAACGATATTTTGCTACCGTATCAATTATCCGGTTTAATTCCTCCTGGCTGTATTTAAATCTTTCCTTTGCAAGTATTGCACGGACATCATCAGCGTCCTCCGGGAGCATATCGCATATTTTTACAACCTGGCTTTCCTCAAGATTAATATTTAATTCATTTAATTTTTCCTGCATCTCTTTTGCATCTTTAAGAGATAATTTCGTGAATTTGTGCGCGTGGTTAAGTGCCTTTCCCTGCACATAATAAAGTTCCTTACTCTCTGTATTGTATTCTTCCGTGATCCTGTCTAAAATTTCCTTAACCTCTGCCATCGGGATTGTATGTTGTTCAATAATTTCCATCTTTTTATGAATTTTTTTATTTTATGAATTTTTATTGTTTAATTTATATATTAATTATATTAAATATGATTAAATAAATTTTAGATAAATTTAAATAATATTATGGCTTCAAAATTCATAAATCCCTGGATAAAAAAAATTGAAACTTACATTCCGGGTCAGATGAAAGAGGGCTGGATAAAATTAGCGTCAAATGAGAATAATTACGGTCCGTCGCCTGCGGTAATAAAAACAATAAAGGAGAAGGCAGGTTCAATTTATGTATATCCATACAAAGACGCTGAAGTGAGACGGGAGATTGCAAAATACTGCCGCTGCAAACAGGGAAATATAATTACAGGCAACGGCTCGGATGAAATTATTGATTTGATTTTCAAGACATTTAAAACACCAGCCGCCGGAATGTTTCCGACATTTTCCACATACAGGATAACCGCAGGGATTTTCAATAAAAAGTACGGTGAAATTCCACTGGATCCGGGATTTTCTTTTGACTGCAAAAAATTTATAAATAATGAAAATTTCCGTGAATCGCAACTTATTTTTTTATGCTCCCCGAACAACCCGACGGGAGGAGTTATTGAAAGAGAAGATATTGAAAAAATTTTAGCAGAGGGGAAAATAACGGTTGTTGACGAGGCGTATTACGAGTTTTGCAATAAAACCTGTGCCGGTTTGATTAATGATTACGATAATCTAATTGTTTTGAGAACTTTTGCAAAGGCGTTTGCACTGGCTGGCTTGCGAATGGGTTATGCTGTTGCTCCCGAAAAATTAATCAAATCATTAATGAAAGTAAAGCCGCCGTTTGATGTTAATTTATTAGCACAGGAAACTGCAATTGCAGCCCTCTCTGATGTTGAATTCATGGAAAAAAATGTTAAAAGAATTTTAGATGACCGAATAATTTTAGTGGAAAAATTAAAAAAGAAATTCAAGGTTTTTCCGACGGATGCGAATTTTATTTTAATTGATGCTTCACCCGAAACGGCAAATGAATTTTTCAATGAATTATTTAAGGAAAAGATAATTGTAAGGAAATTCGGGAGATTTGAGGGGTTTGAAGGGGATTATGTGAGAATAAGTATCGGGACAGGGGCGGAGAATGAGAGATTGATTGAATTGTTAGAGAAGATTTAGGCAGGGAAAGATACAGGAAGCACGCTAAATATTAAATTGCAAACAAGAGATAATTGAAGCATTAGGTAAAGATAATGCAAAAACATGGAATAAATTAGTAACAAAAATAATGTTGGGTGTTTTTGCCAATGTTCCTGCTTATGATGACAACTTCAAAAATTTTCTTAAAAAAAATAATTATTGCCAAACATTCAATAAGACCTCGTTAAAATTAGTTTTAAAAATTCTTATTTCCTCATTTCACCAATATCCTGTTCAGCCCGTTAATAAACGCCATAACGCTTGCCATCACAATATCCTCGTGAACGCCCTGTGCCATTACCGTTCTTTCACCATTGCCGACCCTGATTGTGACATCCGCAAGCGCATCGCTTCCGCCGGTTATCGCATCAAGGTGGTATTCTTCAAGAACGATTTTTTCTTCGCCGATTGCCTTTCTTATTGCACCCAGCGCCGCATCAACAGGACCCACGCCGTCGCTTGCAGACATTACCTCTTCACCTTTGTATTGAAGCACAACGAATGCAAACGGCTTCTTGTTAAGGTCAATATGCTCCCGCAGGTCAATAAGTTTTATTAGTGCTTCTTTATCTGAAACCTTTCCTATTATGTCCTCTGCAATTGCGATCAGGTCTTCTTCAACAACTTTCTTGCCCATGTCGCCGAGGTCTTTAACCTTCTTTGTAATTCTCTGCACCTGCTCTTCTGTTGCTGTTATTCCGAGTTCATTCAGTTTCTGTTCAACGCCGTGGGCTCCGACAAGTTTTCCTATTACAAGTTTTCTTGTTGCCCCGACAAGTTCGGGGGTTATGGATTCATAAGTTTCTGCCTTTGCAAGAACGCCGTGTACATGAACGCCTGATTCATGCGCGAAGGCATTCTCGCCTACAATCGGGAAATTCGGCATAACTCTGATTCCTGAAAGACGCTCAACAAGTTTTGATGTCCTGTATAGTTTTTCCGTTACAATATTTGTTTCAATTCCATAGAGTAATTTGCATGCTACAACAACCTGTTCAAGGTCTGCATTTCCAGCCCGCTCGCCGAGCCCGTTTATTGTGACATGCGGAACCGTTGCTCCTCCCTCAATTCCTGCCAGCGTGTTTGAAACCGCCATCCCGAAATCGTTGTGGCAGTGGACTGCGAGTTTTACATTTAAATTTTTATTTAATTCCGAAATCAGGTACCTCATGGCTTTTGGAGTCATAACGCCCACGGTATCGGGAATATTAATATAATCAACCCTGTTTTCTTCTGCAAGTTTGCACACATCGATCAGGTAATCAAGTTCTGTCCTGCACGCATCCTCAGGGCTGAAGTGAACCTTAAACCCGTGGTCAATGCAGTACTGGATTGACTCCTCTGCGCTTTTTTTGATTTCCTCTTTTGTCATCTTCAGCTTGTAATCCCTGTGGATTTTGCTTGTTCCTATGAAAATATGAATTAAATCAACATCCGCGTCAATGCACACATCCATGTCTTTTTGCACGCATCTTGCAAGCCCGCAGATCGTCGCATCAACCTCTTTTGCTATTCTTTTTACCGCCTTAAAATCCCCGTCAGATGCTATCGGGAATCCCGCTTCTATTATGTCAACGCCGAGTTCTGCAAGGGCGTGAGCTATTTCAAGTTTTTTATCGGCAGTTAGTGCAACTCCCGGTGTCTGCTCTCCGTCGCGAAGCGTCGTATCAAATATTTCAACCTTTTTCGGCAGGTCATCAGGTCTTACTTTTTCGTTAAACCAATTTGCATTTGTCATTTTCTTATTTGTTTTGTATTTATAATTATATATAAAATTTTTATTATTTTATTAAATTGAATAATTTTAATTGAAAAATTGAAAAAAAAAATAAAAACATAAAAATAGTTGGAATAATCTAACTATCTTAACTTAAATAAAATTTGATGAACACGGGAGCACATGAGCAGCGGAAAAATTTATTTTAGCAATGCCCTGAGTTTCAACCGCAACCGAAGCAATAAACTGTCCTTGTAGGAATAGAAAGCATACATTCTGCCAAATTTTTTCCCGTCTTCTTTTACATTGGATTTTGATGTTTTATCGGACATTTTATATTTGTTATGTTAATTATTAGATTCATTATATAAAAATAAAACTTTAAAATAGTTGCAGGAGTGGTAAGTTTTGGATGGCAATTGAGGGGGGAAAACAATTTATTAACTTTCCATACTACTGTTTTTGACACTGACATTTGATATTTCGTTCATTTTTGTCCACCACTTGAGAATTTTGTTTTGCATTGCTTCTGTGGTTATGTTTGTGTCATAATTGCTGGTGAATTTACTCACAATATAATTATGCCCCATACTTTTCTTCAGCGGGATTGCTGCAATACCTTGTTTATGGTCTTGAGTATATAATATCGTTAAAACAAAATCCGGTTCAGATGAATCTATCGGAACGGTTATCGCTTCCAGTGGGTCTTGTCTTGTTAGTTTACCGTCCGGTGATTTATAAATTCTACAAAATTCATCAATTGTTTCTTTTATTGTTAATTTTTTCTCTTCTTCTTCGGTTTTTTCTCTTGTCAAGTACACAACTAAAATTCCTATTGGAATTAATGAGAGAGCTAAGAAAATCCAGTCATTATTTGTTTCATCGTGGGCGATTATAATGACACACACCGTAATCATAAAAATTGTCCAGCAAATTATCCCGATCCATTCCGGGTCTGTGAATGTTGAAAGTTTGGTTTTATTTTTATCTTTTGATGGTACAGACTTATTCCTCCTTAAAATACCACACACGCCTAAGAGAGCATATATTATTCCAATAACTACTGCAGATGTAAGGGAGATATAACCAAGATAATCCGTCGTCTCACTTACCCCACTAATTACCAAGATCACCCCCATAATAAACAACACAGCAATTATTCCTCCTCCACCCAATCCTGATGCTTTTAACCATTGAGTCATGTTAGTTATTAAAACTATTATATAAAAAATATAAAAAGTTAAAATTTAATTTTTCCCCGAATCTTTCGCCTCTTTTATAAACATTTCAACCTTCCCTCTATCTTTTTTGCAAAGCACTTCCTCAACATTGCTTGAGACATCAACCCCGTATGGCTTAACCAGTTCAATTGCACCTCTTACATTTCCGGGGCTTAGCCCGCCGGCAAGGAGCAGCGGAATGTTAATTTTTTCATTTATTATTTTACTTAAATTCCAGTTATGCACCTTTCCTGTTCCGCCGATGCCGCTTTCTGTTTTCGTGTCAAGAACGACAGCTGATGCACCTGCATTTTCATATTCCCTGATTTCATTTAATATTTCGTTAATTTTGTTATCATCATCAAAATTTTTATTAAATTTATCTGACTCTATGTGTACTACCTTAATTATCTTTATTTGAAATTTATTTTTAATTTCAGACACGAATCCCGGTGATTCATAGCCCTGGAGCTGGATTACATCGGGATTTGCGCAATTTATGATTCTTTCAACATCTTCAATGTTTTTCGGCATTATAACAGCAACGGTTGAAACAAAAACAGGAACAGATGAAAAGATTTCTTTTGCTTTCCAGCAGGTTATTTTCCGGGGGGCTTTAACAGGGACATCAACTACAGCGCCTACTGCGTCTGCTCCTGCATTCACGGCAATTAACGCGTCTTTTTTGTTTGTTATCCCGCAGATTTTTACTTTCATTTTGTGAATTTTATTGAATTTTAAATTTTACTCATCTTCTAATCTTATAATTTCCTCTATTTTCTTTCTTAACGGAGGCACTTCATTCGTTACAACATCCCATACCAATTCAAAGTCAACACCAAAATAATAATGAATTAAAACATCCCTCATGCCTGCGATTTTTTTCCAGCCCACATTGGGATACTTTTCCCTTAATTCAACAGGGAGTTTTTTACTGGCTTCGCCAATTATTTCCAAACTTCTGACAAACGCTCTTTTTAAGTTTTCATTAGCCACGAAATCATCATAAGAAATATTTTGAGATACTCCTGTTAAATACCCGATTTCATCAAGGATATGCCTCAGGTATTCAATGCTGTTTTTCATATAAAAACCACCTCTTTAAGTATATGCGGTTTTATATACGGGCTTATGCCTTCCGGGGTGAGCAAATCAATTTCTTTTCCTAATAAATCTTTCAGGAAAAAATAAAGTTCTATGAAGTTATTGTAACTCTTTTTTCCTTCTTCAAACTCAACTATCACATCAATATCGCTTCTTGTGGTATCTTCTCCTCTTGCGCACGAACCGAAAATCCCGATTTTTTTAACACCGTATCTTTTTAAATCCTTTCTCTTTTTCCTGATTATATTCGCCGGTTCAAAGCAGTTAAATCCTTTCATCTTTTTTAAATCCTTTGATTTAAATTAAATTTTGATTTAATTAAAATTTATTTTTTCCGCCGTAAATTTCACAAATACCTCGCTCTCTTTTCAATCGTTTTAATTCTAAAAACCAAAAATCCATACCTCACCTGATATAACTCGGTATATCATCGGAAATTCTCTGCTCTCTTTCAAGTGCTTCTCTTTGCGAGGTAATCATCTTGCTGATTTCATTCATCTCACGCTCAGTCATTTTTGCTTTCTCTTCAAGTTTTTTCATATCAATTTCAATACCGAGTATTTTTGTTAAGACCTCAAGCAGCGCCTCTGCCGCCTTTGCATCAATTATCTGCCCGTGCGTCTCACCCATAAGGCAGGCACATTCAATTCCTCGCAGCTGCCCGAGACCTAAAAGAAGCCCGGATGCCCCGAAAATTCCCCCGCCTCCTTTAAAGATTACTCCATATTCCTTTAATTTTTTAATTATTTCTTTTGATGTTGCGGCACCGTAAACCTTTGGCTTTTTCACGATATTTCCTGTTCCTAGTCCTCCGAGCGTGTAAATTGTTTTTACATTAAACTGCTGTGCAACATCAAGCGTGCTTTCGGAAATCTTATACTGGGAATCAGGCGTTATTCCCTGGAAATCCCCGGTAAGAATAACTATGTCCGTCCCGTTTCGCCTTACATAATAAAATTCATTATTCACAAGTTTAACGGTTCCGTCTTCCTGGATAACAACCTGCGGCGGCAGAAACACAGAGTAGAGTTCTGCAAACTTTTTACCTTTAAGTTCATCAAGCAGGTGGTCTGCTGCAAGCTTTCCGACAAGACCGATACCCGGCAGACCTTCAACCATTACCGGGTTATTAAGCTCGGGTCTTTCTATTATTTTTACAGTTACTTCATCCATGTTATTTAATAATTAAAACTCTATTAAAATTAAATTGAAATTTTAAATTCCGCTTAATCTTAATTTATATTATTATGGATTACCTGTTAATTTTCGCATTAATTTTTATTGCAGGAACTCTGCTGCTTTTAAAAACGAGTGCAGAGAGGCATTTTATTGTCTTTATGATAAGAACTAAATACGGGCTAAAGCTGCTTGATAAAGCTGCAAAAATCTCGCCTCGCTTATGGAGATTTACCGCCGATTTCGCGGTCGTTCTTTCATTTGCAGGTCTGGGTGCGTGGTATATTGCAAAACACAGGCGCATTGAACCGGTTTTGTTTATTATGTATCTGCCTGCCGCATTAATCTATTATTTATCGGAGGGTTTAAGTTTTCTAACGATAATTTTATTAATAATTTTACTTATCTTACTGCTTCTTACAATCAGGGGAAAAAGAACGGTTAATTCAAAATCCGCCTTTGCACTTGGATTTATTTTATTCTTTTTACTTGCACTTAAATTTTTACCTGAACTGGCGGGCATGGGTCATGAAAATACAATGGTTACCGCTCCTCAAATCGCGCACTCAATTTTATTAATATTCGTGGGAATTACCGGAGTGCCTGCATTACTTATCGGTTCTCTTGTTTTCCAGGGGTTTATGATAATTACCGAGCAGTCAAACACACCCGGGGTTTCGCCGATTTTGCCTTCGGTAAAAGACGGGCAGGTGGGTTTAAGTCCAAGGGGCGAGGGATACGAGGATTTTTTCATTCCAATCCATTATGCGTTAATTGCAATTGCCGTACTTTTAATTGTGCATGAATTTGCACACGGCGTTCTTTCAAGAGTTGAGAAGATAAAGGTAAAGTCAGCAGGGCTTCTAACGCTCGGTCCTTTTCCCATCGGGGGATTTGTTGAGCCGGATGAGGAAGAATTGAAAAAAGGGGGTGGGATTAAAAACATGAGAATCTCTTCAATGGGATCGTTTGCAAATTTTGTTACCGCATTTGTTTTCATGCTGCTTGGTCTTGCGGTTGTGCTGATATTTGCTTTTTTTGTATCAAGCGGTACAATAGAATTTGACGGGGTTGTTGTTGAAAATACAGTAGAGGGGTATCCGGCACACGGGGTAATTGAAAAGGGAAGTGTAATACAAAAAATTAACGGTAAACTTGTAACAACCCCCGAATCATTCAGTGAATTAATGTCAAATGTCGCCCCGCACGAGAACATAACAATCACAACAGATAAAGGTACTTTTGTACTTGAAACCGTTGAAAACCCTCAAAATTCAACAAAAGCACATATGGGTATTTATATGGGTCAAATACCACATACACAAAATCCGATACTTGCAAATACATTCTATACGATAATTGAATTATTTGGCTGGATTTCTCTCCTGAACCTTTTAATAGGGCTTGTTAATTTATTACCCATTGTTCCTTTTGACGGCGGGAGAATGTTTAATGAAATTGTGAACAGTTTAAAAATAAACCGCGAACTAAAAGGGAAAATCATTTCAGCGGCAATCATTTTAGGATTATTCATATTGTTAATTAATATCCTGCCGCTTCTCGGTTCATTTGTTGATTGGATTGCAGGGTTGATTTTAAGGTTAATCTGAATATTATTGATTATTGAATATTATTGATTATTAAGTATTATTAATTATTATCTCTGAATTCTAATTTTTAATTAATACTAAAAATAAAATGTATAATTTAGTAACAGTTAAGGATGTTGTAAGAGTTCCTCCAAGAAGGTTTAACGAGGAAATAAATAAGGTGATTGTATCGGAACTTGAAAATACCTTAATCGGAAAAATTGATAAGGACACGGGAGTTATTTTAGCGGTAACCGGTGTAAAAGAAGTCGGGGAAGGAAAAATAATCATGGGCGACGGTGCCACCTATCATAATACAATTTTTGAATTATTAATTTATAAACCGGCACTCCAGGAAGTTGTTGACGGACTGGTGACAGAAATAACATCATTTGGCGCTTTTATAACCATAGGTCCGATGGACGGCTTGATTCATGTTTCCCAGGTTGCAGAAGACCTTATGACCTACAATGCAAAGAATGCGGAACTCGTCGGGAAGGAAACAAACAAAATACTGAAACGAGAGGATAGGGTAAAGGCAAGAGTCATTGCCGTCGGCATGAAGGACCGGGTGGGTGATTCAAAAATCGGGCTTACGATGAGACAGCCGTATCTTGGAAAATATGAATGGCTTGAAGAAGGGAAAAATATTGAGAAAAAGAAAAAGAAAGAAGAGAAAAAAGAGAAAATAAAATCGTCTGCTAAACAGGCAATAAAGGAAGGCGTAAAAAAATCAAAAGAAAAAGTTAAGCAAAAATAAATTTAAAATAAATTTAAGATGAGCATATTAATGGCGTGTAAAAACTGTAAGTTATTAACGGAACTTGAACATTGTCCTGTTTGTAAATCACCGACAACAAAACACTGGAGCGGTTATCTTGGTGTGATTGACCCTGAAAAATCAGAAATCGGGAAAAAATTAGGTATAAATATTCCGGGGGAATATGCTGTAAAAACATGATGCATGTTTTAAAATTAACTGAAAAATTAAGAAAGGAATTAAAGAGACCGATCGGTGAAGTTACAAATTTTGAAGAAATTTCTAAAAATGAAATAAAAAATAAAATTATCATCTGCGTCGGTGATAAAACATGCGAACTTGCCCTGAAAAATAAAATCACACCGGAAATTTGCATTTACGACTCTCTAATTTCAAGAAAAAAAATTAAAGTGCCAGGTATTGTAAAAGACCTTGATGCCCGCGAAATTCATATAAAAAACCCGCCAGGACATTTGAATTTAGAATTGTTTGATGCCTTAAGTTCCGCGCTTAAGTCGGAAAGTAATTTTAAAATCGTGGTTGACGGCGAAGAAGACCTCGCAGCACTTGCCGCAATCACTGTGGCTCCAAAAAATTCAATCGTCTTTTACGGGCAGCCGGGCGAGGGGCTTGTTAAGGTTTGTGTTGATGAAAAAATTAAAGGGGAAGTGGAGGGTATTATGAAGCGGATGGAAGAGGTTGATTTTCAAGATTAATAATTAATCATTTATTTCCGGGCATGAAAATATCAATTAAAACCTACGGCTGTGCAATGAACCTGGCGGACTCTGAAAGACAAGCCGGCTTATTAAAAGAGCAAGGATTTGAAATCACAAGTTTCCGTGACTCAAATATCGTGATTGTAAACACCTGCACGGTAAAGACGCCCACGGAGCATAAAATTTTAAAAAAATTAAATGAACTGAAAACTTCGGGTAAGATGGTGATTGTTTCCGGCTGCATGCCTCCTGCGATTCCCGGAATAATTAATAAATTCCCGCACTTTTCTTTTATCGGCGTAAATGTTTCGGATATCCTTGAAGCGGTTTTATGTGTTAAAGAAGGAAAGCGTTTTGTTAAGTTAAATGCCAAAGAACATGAAAAATGCAGAATTTCTATTCCTAAAATCCGGAAAAACAGTGTGATTGAAATTATCCCGATTGCAGAAGGGTGTGTCGGTAACTGCACTTACTGCCAGGTAAAACTTGCAAGAGGACAATTAAACTCATATCCTGAGAAGTTGATTTTAAAGCAGGTCAAAATTGCAAGCGACAAGGGAGCAAAGGAAATCTGGCTCACATCACAGGATAACGGTGCTTACGGCATTGATTTAAATAATAGAAATAATAACAATAATAAAAATCTCCCGGGACTTTTAAATAAAATTACGAAAATTAACGGGAAATTTAAAGTAAGAGTGGGTATGATGAACCCGAATCATGTTTTAAATTTTTTAGACGAATTAATTGAAATCTATAAGAATAATAAAATCTATAAATTCCTGCATATCCCTGTGCAAAGCGGGGATGATAATGTCCTCAGGGATATGAACCGCAGGTATTCTGCAAATGATTTTAAAAAAATTGTTAAAAAATTCAGGAAGGTTATGAAGGATATTACAATCTCAACAGATGTTATTGTCGGCTTTCCGACCGAAACACAGGAAGCGTTTGAGAACACAATTAAACTGCTGCAGGAAACAAAACCCGATATTGTAAATATTTCAAGATACTGGGAGAGAGCAAGAACCCCCGCAGCAGAAATGAAACAACATCCGGGGCGGCTGACAAAAAAGCGATCAAGAATAATAAATAAAATTTTCGGGGAAATTGGACTTGAGAATAATAGGAAATGGATTGGATGGCAGGGTAGTGCATTGTTTTCCGAAAAAGCAAAAAAGGGCGGCGGATGGACTGCAAGAAACTTTGCATACAAGCCGATAATTGTGAACTCCGATAAAGATTTATTGGGTAAAGAAATTAATGTTAAAATTACAGATGCGAGTTTTTATGATTTTCGCGGGGAAATTATTTGAAAATGATTTTATTGTTCACAGTGTTTAATTTCTTCTGAAAGTCCGGTTTCCCCGGAATCATGCGCGGGTTTAACATAATTTAGTTATCTAATCAATATTCGTCTTCCCTGAAATTTCCCCCGCGTAATTTGTAAGCATCATCTCCCTGACTTTCTCATGATTGCGGGTATGCCCCAAAACCCACATCAACTTCACAAAAGCGGTCTCTGAAAGCATATCCTCGCAGGAAATAACTCCGATATTTAATAATTTTCTCCCCGTTGCATACACCCTCATGTTGACCCTGCCGTGCATTGTTTGCGAGGTCATGAAAACAGGAATTTTTGCATCAATTGCGGTTCTTAAAATATCAATTAAATTTTCATTTACATGCCCGAGACCCGTTCCTTCAATAACAATTCCCCTGTAATTCCGGTCAATTAAATTTTTTATTATATCTTCATTCATTCCGGGAAAGTATTTGATTAAAGCAACCTTCTTTTCCAGTTTTGCATCTAATTTTAATTCCTTATTTTTCTGCCCGGAAAAGAACTTATAAGAATTTGAATTTTTGAAATAAACGACCCTTCCATTTTCAACCTTTCCGACCGGAAGAGCATTCACCGTCTTAAACGCGTCTCTCCTTGACGAGTGTAATTTCTTAACTTTTGTTCCGGGATGAATCAAACTGAAAGAATCGGAACTTTCGCCGTGCATCACCACAAAAACCCCCCCGAAAATTTGTTTTGCAGCGACGGTTGCAGCATCAATCAGGTTTACTGCAGCATCGCTGCTCCCCCGATCCGAACTTCTCTGCGCTCCTGTAATTACAACAGGAACAGGTGTATTTAGCATAAATGACAGTGCTGCTGCACTGTATCCCATCGTGTCTGTCCCGTGCGCGACAACAATCCCGTCTGCACCCTTTTTGATCTGGGCGTAAATTTCGCGGGCGATTTCAATCCAGTCACCAGGATTAATGTTTTCTGAAAATTTATTGAAAATTTGCCTGCCTGAAACATTCGCGATTTCTTCAAGCTCGGGAACTGCTGAAATTAACTCATCGGCAGAAAACGCAGAATGCACTCCGCCGGTTATGTAGTCAATCCTGCTTGCAATGGTTCCTCCTGTCGCAAGAATTGAAATTTTAGGTTTATTTTCGTCTGGAACTGCTTTCTTTAACTTAAATTCTTCCTTCTTTATTTCGGACTTAATTAATGTAATATTTTTAATTTGTTCCCTTTCAATTCCTATGTTATAGCCGGAATCCATCTTGATTACGATAAACTTTTCATCTGCAAGTTCTGATCTGGGCATCAATATTCCGGTGTAACCCTTATCTTCCGAATCTATTTTTAATTTATCGCCTGTTTTGAAATTTTTTAAACTTTTCATTGTCCTTTTTAATTATTGCATTTATTATTTAAATATTTAAAACACAATACAAAAATATACAAAAATAATGAAATTATTAACATTGATAATTCTTTCGGCAACTGCACAGGTATGGGTTGCGGTTCCTTATGGAATTGCCGCAGGCGTAAATCCCTTTCTTGTGTTTTCAATTGCAGTTATATTTAATTTTATCCCGGTTCCTTTAATCCTGAAATTAAGTGAAAAATTTGAAAGCGGAATTATTCATAAAACTCTCTTGTGGTTCAGAAAGAGGGGAGAGCCGTGGATTGAAAAATACGGCTTTATCGGTATCGTTATAAGCGTTTCTCTTGCGTCTGCTTACGGTGCAGCCCTTGCGGGTTACATTCTCGGTGTTGATATGAAAAAAATCTATCTTGGCACATTTATCGGGCTTATGATTGAAGCATTATTCTGGCTTCTTGCTGCAAAGGGAGTGATTGGCTTTTTAATTTAAAATAAATTTCATTTTTTTCATTGTCCTTTCATTGTCTTTTTACTTCATATTTGCCGATGTATCTCTCCTCCTCTTTATTTTCCCTGATTTTTTGCTCTCTTTTCTTTTTGAACAGCAGGGAAATTACAAATATGGTTATCCCGATTACTGCAAGTGCAATTGCCGTTAATACTAGAGTTGTTGCTAATTAAGATTAATCCGAATTAAATTATAAAATTCTCTTGTTTTTCTCCTAATCTTCACTATCTTTTATTAACTTGTAATACTAATTGATAAATTAGTATCAACCAAACTTTAAA
>MCBE01000251.1 GCA_001723845.1 Candidatus Altarchaeales archaeon WOR_SM1_SCG | reverse complement strand
ATGAACTCAGGAATGCACAGATAGTGTCTATGAGTAAATTAATTGATTATAATTACCGCCTGAATAACTTGATTTTCATTCCCCCTTCTTCCATATCTGCCGTTGAGTCCCGCCCTTTCTTTTAACTCTCCCGGTTTTTTGATTTCTTCCTTCCCGGGTCTTTCCCTTCCAGGTCTTCCTTCCCCGGGTTTTTTCCATGCTTTTTTTACCCCCGCCCTTTCTTTTAACTCTTCTGCTTTTTCTTCGGGTTTTTTAATCATATCCTGTGAAATCCCAACGGTTCGTATCCTTTCCTCTTTATCTCCCGGGACAATGTATCCCGGAACATTTACCAGGTTATCTCCAACCGCAACATGCCGATGGGTCACAAACTGCCTTGCCTGCTTAACTGAATTTGCAAGCCCCTTCCTGTAAACAATTGTCTGTAACCTGCGATTTAATATATCATCAATTGTCAGTGCTAAAACACCTTCCAGGGAATAATTATTCAATATCCCGAGACGCGTTAATTTATTTAATAATTCCATTGCTTCCTTTTCCGCTTCTTCTCCTGTCGCACCGAGAAGGTTTCTTGCAAGCTGCCTGTATTCACCGACAGCCGATTTTGCTTTCCAGACCTCTTTTTTGTTTTTAAGACCATATTCTCTCACAAGTTCGTTTTCTTTCTGGATTCTTTCGCCTTCCCACGGATGACTTGGTCCCGTGTATTTTTTCCTTTTTTTTCTTGGGTCTCCCATGTTAATTTATTGATTTATCGTATTACAAATTATATGATTGATTGTTTAGTTGTTAGGGGTTGGTTGTTAGGGGTTAGTGGTTGGTTGTCAGGGAATTGGTAATCCCTGACCCCTTTTTACTAATCCCTGACCCCTGATTTTGATAAATTTTTGATTTTAATTTTGATCGTGTGATTTTAATTGTAATTTTTATTTTTGTAACTTTTTCCGGGTTACGCCCATTGTCGTTCCGTGCCTGAAGGTTGACCTTGTTCTCTGCCCCCTGACAGGCAGACCAACGCCGTGTCTTACCCCCTTATATGACTTAATTTTTTTCATGCGGTTAATGTCTTCCCTGAGTGTCATATCCAGATCAGCGGTAATAAGATGAATATCTCCTCCTGTTTCCAGGTCTCTCTGGCGGTTCAGCATCCAGTGCGGCAAATGCTTATTTAAATTTTCAATTGTTCCTTCAATTTCTTCAATTTCTTCATCGCTCAGGTCACCGATTTTGGTATCCACCGGCAGATCTGCTATGTAATTCAGTGAGTGCGAGATTTGAGGTCCGACGCCTTTTATTTTCATTAATGCTTTCTGGACAGTTAAGTTCCCGTCAACGATTACTCCAAGTACACGAACAAGGTGCCTGAATTCCTTATCTTTTTTTGATTTTTGCGTTGATTTTTGCTTTGATTTTGGCATTGTAATTATTTTTTGTATTTTAATAATTAGAAAAGATTAAAATTATGTTTTATGATATTTTTACAATCAAAATAAATAATTAATTAATGGAACCAATACTTCAAATAGCGCTTGATTTCGTTGATATGCACCGGGCATTGCGAATTGCAGAAGAATCCGTAGAGGGTGGTGCTGACTGGATTGAAGCAGGAACGCCGCTTATAAAAAGCGAGGGCATGAATTCCGTACGGGAAATAAAGAAAAATTTCAATAAAATTACGGTTGCTGACTTAAAGACGATGGACTGCGGGAGATGCGAGGTTGAAATGGCTGCAAAATCGGGAGCGGATGTTGTTGTTCTCCTGGCAGTTTCTGACAACAGCACAATAAAGGAGGCGGTTGATGCGGGAAAAAATTACGGCTGCAAGATTATGGTTGATTTGATGAATGTGGAAAACATGCAAAAGAGAGCAAAAGAACTTGAAGAAATCGGCGTTGATTATATCTGCGTTCATGTAGGAGTTGACCAGCAGATGCGAGGCGTTGATGCAATAACGGAATTAAAGAAAATTTCAGGTGTTGTTAAAATCCCTCTTGCAATTGCAGGAGGCATAAATTCCGAGACGGCGCCTCTTGCGGTAAAAGCAGGTGCAAGCATAGTAATTGTCGGGGGGGCATTAACAAAGGCGGAAAATGCAAGAGATGCGGCAAAATTAATTAAAAATTCAATTAAGACGGGAATTCCTGTTAAGACGGAATTATATAAAAAATTCACAGACCCAAAAGATGTATTTAAAAAGGTCTCTTGCGCAAACATATCGGATGCGATGCACAGGACGGGCGAAATGCAAAATATTAAGCCTTTATTTCCGGGGATAAAAATGATCGGAAAGGCAATTACAGTAAGAACATATCCCGGTGACTGGGCAAAGACGGTTGAGGCAATAGATGCGGCAGGAAAAGGAGATGTTATCGTGGTTGATGCCGGCGGCACAGGACCTGCCGTCTGGGGGGAACTTGCAACACAGAGCTGCATGCAGAAAGGTATTTCAGGCATTGTAATTGACGGGGCAACAAGGGATACTGAAGAAATAAAGGAATTAAAATTTCCAATTTTTTCAAAATTAATCACGCCGACAGCGGGTGAACCCAGGGGATTTGGCGAGATAAATGTCCTGATAAAATGCGGCGGCGTGAAGGTCCGCGACGGCGACTGGATTTCCGGTGACGATGACGGCGTTGTTGTTATTCCGAAGGAAAAAGCAGTTGAAGTTGCAAACCGCGCCCTTGATGTATTTGAAAAAGAAAACAGGATTAGAGAAGAAATTAAGAGAGGTTCAACGCTTTCAAAAGTTGTGAAACTTAAGAAGTGGGAGAAGGTTTGAAAAATACACGCAAATCAACCCAATTTCTTAATAACATTTTCAACCTGCTCAACTGCTGTCCCGATATAATGCACGGGATTTAGCGCATCCCATATCTCCCCCTTGCTTAAATACGCTCTAACCTGCTCATTTTCGGTAAGAATTTCCTTGAATGTCTTATCTGACTTGTAACTTTCCATTGCACACTCCCTGACAAGTTCATGGGCATTCTGCCTGCCCATTCCTTTATCAAAAAGTTCAATCATAATTGACTCTGCCATTATGGTTTCCGACATCATTAAATTTCTTTTAATATTCTCGTGTTTAAAAACAAGGTTTGTAAGGAGGTCAATTGTCAGGTTCAGTATATAGTCCGTAAGGATGCAGGATTCGGGGATTAAAATTCTTTCAGGTGAGGAATTGGTTAAATCGCGCTCATGCCAGAGAGGGATGTTATCCATTGCAGCAAACGCATCCGCTCTTATAATCCTGCTCAAGCCGCAGATTCTCTCCGCAATTATCGGATTTCTCTTGTGAGGCATTGTTGAACTCCCAACCTGTTTTTTACCAAACCCTTCGGAGACCTCATCAATTTCAGTTCTCTGCAAATTCCTGATTTCCGTTGCAATCTTATTTAATGTTTCGGAAATTAGTGCTAAATTTAATAAAAATTCTGCGTGGCGGTCTCTTTGTATAACCTGGTTTGAAACAAGCACCGGATCAAGACCTAAATCTTTCATAATTAATTTTTGTATTTTTACGGCATGCTTCCCGAGAGCCGCCTGCGTTCCGACAGCGCCTGTCATCTGCCCGACAAGAATTCTTTTTTTGTATTCTCCCAGCCGGTCAATGTGTCTCTGCACTTCACAGGCATAGATTGCGAACTTCAATCCGTAAGTTGTCGGAACGGCATGCTGTGCATGAGTCCTTCCGATGCAGACGGTTTTTTTATGCTCGCCAGACAATTTAAGTAAAATTTTCTTTAAATTTTGCAGGTCGCATTCAAGGTATTTAATGTATTCCTTCAACTGGAGTGCAAGAGCAGTGTCCTGGATGTCGTTGCTTGTTGCACCGAGATGGATGTATTTTCCAGCGTCATCACCGCACTGCTCGCTTAATGCCTTAACCATCGCCATTAAATCGTGGTTAATTTCTTCTTCAATTTCAGATACTCTTAAAACGGTTACAACCTTCTCCTTTACTTTCTTTGAAATTATGTCCGCTGCTTTTTTCGGGATGTTCCCGACTTCTGCATGTGCGCGAGCAAGTGCTGCTTCAACTTCAAGAATTTTTTGTAATTTGTTTTCTTCTTCAAATATGTCTTTTACTTCCTTTTTTCCGTATCTTCCTTCTATTGGGTGGATCATTTTTTATTGAATTTTAATTAAAATGAATTTTTGAGATAATCTATATCTAAAATTGTTCCCATTACACCTTGCATAGCGGATATTTTGTTTTGGTGTCCATTTAATTCTTTAAAATTTTCTAATTTCTTATTTAATTGTTCTGCTCTTTCCTTCGCAGTATTCTCATCCAGTTGTTTAAATTTTTTGAATCCGGTAATATACGAAGTTGCCATTGGCACTCTCTCCATCTCAACTACACTTTCTTCTACAAAAATGTAAATATCCTTGTGTAATGCGTATGCTGCACCAATTTCAAACAGTACATTATCTCTTGTTGTTTTATTATCTATTACATTTGATGTAAGAATCACAACTACTGCAGATGAAATATTAACATATTCTCTTATCTGTTCATATATTGTTGAACTACACATATCGGTTTCTACTTGATAAAAATCAACACCTATTTTTTTCATAATGCTTCTAATGACATCTATAAATTCATTATCCTTTGAGCTATGGGAAACAAATATTATCATATTGATTATTTTTTCATATTTTTTAATAGCCATATAAACAACGGAACGCCCACCATTATCCCAGCAGCAATTAATGCTTGTTTTTTTTCTTCCTCCATTTTTATCATATCTGCTTGTTCTGTCACAACTTTTATTCTCTCTTTCAATTCAACCATGTTTATACGGTCAAATGTAAAATATGCCGTTGCTTTCATATTTACATCTATATTTGTGCCACGTTCTACAAAAACATAAACTGGCTTATTTATACTTTGAGCAAATCCTATCTCATAATTAATATTTCCTACGGAATCTGGACTCAAAGTATAGGGGGTTAGAATCAAAAATATAATATCCGAAGTTTGAATAGCATTTTTTATTTCTTCTTCTATAGGTTGCGTAGCTGCTGGGAAATATAATGGCGATATGGTTTCAATGCCAATGTTCTGCAAAGTATTTTGAATTAGATCAATGATTTTTTTATCTTGTATACTTGCAGATATAAATACTTTAATCATTTTCTGATTATCTATTATTTGAATTTAATAATTTTTTAAATTTTATGTCTTTTACTTCCTGTTTGTCGTATCTTCCTTCTATTGGGTGGATCATTTTATGGATTAAATTTTCGTAAAATTCACTCAAATCAGCCCATCCTTATTAATTTTTAATCCTGCGTTTTTTAATTTCCTTGCCAGTTTAGTTTTCCATGCATTGTTTTTGTCTAAAGGAATATATAGGATTCCTGAATAATCAGATGGAATTTCAACACCTTTATTTAGGATGCACATTCTTTTTCGTCCCAAATTGCCCATAAAATATGCCAGTTCGAGAATTACATTTTGTCTGGCTCTATCTCTCAAATTATCTATGTTTGATTTCGGGGCACCGACATCATCGGGCGTTAAAAGTGCTATTGCAAATCCAGCACCTACTGAATGTTTCTCTAATTTTTCAATAATTGTTTGTCCTTCATCTGGTTGTTCATCCAGAATTATTGGCTCCAGATTAATATTCATTAAAAATCTCGCAACTTTTTCCCTTGTTCCTTCGTCATGACCATGGATAATGAAAACTTTCTTATCTGAAAACATCTCTGGTTTTGAGTTTTCTTGCTCCCTTCTTTTTTCATCTGCTTTTATTTTTTCTTCGCATTCAATCAAACTTGGTTTAATTTTTATTATTGATTTGTGATATTTTTTTAATCGCTCAATAAGATTTGAATATTCTTCAATCTCTGCATAACATATTAAAGATACATCTTTATTGGCTCTTTTTTCTGCTATTTTCTCTGTTATCTCCTCTATGTCCGGCTTTATTTTAGAATAATAATCCGGAAGCGCTGCTTGTATAGCATACACTGAAAACGGTGAAAGTTCATTTGTAATTTTTTCCCTTAGAGTAATGGATAGTTTATCAAGGGTATCAAAAGCGCCACGGAATACATGTCCAAGTACCTTTTCAAGTTGATTTTTAACATATCCTTCTCCCGGTTCGGGTCTTATTTCAAGTTTGACTGCTGCCAATCTCATCAAATGATCAAAAGCGTGTCTCAGTTCGTTTACTGGTTGTATGAATGCCTTAAACTCATGATCTATTTCTTCTGCATACAACATCCAATTCTTTGTTTTATCATAGAGTTCACATATTTCCTTGACTTTAGCAGTCTCCTCAGGATCAAAACCAACCATTTTGTAATCAAATAACTTGTTTAACATAAACTATAGAACAACGAATGATTATTAAGGAAGAGGTGTGCTCAATACTTTATTTCGTTTATTTTCCCATTCTTCTTCCGTATAAAACCTGCCAGTAGAAATCCTCACACCCCCTCTAAAACGATTAGCAAGGCATTTTGTTAGTTCTCTTGCATGTTCATCAATTTTTAAATCAGAAAAATCAGTATCCCATACCTCCTCTTCTGTTTTATTTGTTAAGCGCGCCATTTTTTGTTTTATTTTATTGGTTATTTATATATTAAACTATTTATAAATTAAATTTGAATCATTTTTTTCATTTGCCCCTTATATATATATTTATGTCCTTCTTCTGTCAGTTTGTACTTATATCCTCTTTTACCTCGTCTCTTTTCCACTTCTATTTCATCATCTTCCAGTTTAGAAACCACCAAACTAATTCTGCCCTGACCAACCTCTTCTTCTTCAACCAACTTTGATACTTTATCCAGCAAATCTTTTTTTGTTAATTTTGAATTTTCAGATATTACTTTTATCACGGAACTTCCTATTTTTCTATCTTTTTTATTATTTAGTTTCTCAAAAGCCATTTTAATCACTAAAACTATTAATATCAAATCATTAAATAATTGTATTATTATATATTATATACTTTTATAAATAAATACTTTTAATATTTTTATCATAAAATAGATTATAATTTTAATGTATTAATCATTTAATCATTAAACTATTTATGAGCGAATTGGTTTTGAAAGTTTAAATTTATTTTTTCTAAAATACCTTCTTAATTTCCAGTAGAATCAGTAATTGATTTATGCAAAAAACTCTTTAACTTACTTAACTCATCATTTCAACAATTTTATTGGCAAATGCTTTTGCCGCCTTAGGACCGTTGGCTGTAATAATTTTGCCCGATATAACAACCATCTTCTTTGAATACTTAACCTCATTATTTTTCAATTCGGAAATTGCGTCATCTGATTTAAAGACGGTTGCAGGTTTGCCTTTTAAAATTCCTGCCTTTGCAAGAATCACGGGTGCAAGACAAATTGCTCCCGTGCATTTTTCTTTTTTGTAGGACTCTTTTGCAATTTTTTGCACTTCTTTATCATCCCACAAATGTTCCTGTGCTCCCGTGCCGCCGACAAAAATAATTGTATCATAATTTTTTACATCAACGTTTGTTATTTCAATATCCGGCGTAACTTCCGCACCCATCTGCCCTCTTGCTGTTTTTGCCGTCGTACTTGCAACCGTAACCTCTGCGCCGTTATTTTCAAAAATTTCCTTCGGCGTTTTCAATTCCTCATCCCTGAAGTCCTTCGGGGCAATTATCATTAAAATTTTCTTCCCGATGAGAAGTTTCGTCTCTAATTTTTCTTTAATTTCGCCTTTTCTCGGATTTAAAATTACAATCCGTTTTTGATTTGCGGCGTTTATCATTTCATTTCTCTTTCTCCTGCCGACTGTTGCTGAAATTACTGCCGCTTCAATTTTATTGTCTAAATTTTCCAACTCTGAAACATTATGAACAAGAACCGGTTTGTAGCCCGTCGGGTGCAGCCCTGAAACCAACCCCGGGGACTTATAGCCGACTTTCGGGATCTTGCCCTTGCCTCTTTTTTCTTCATGCTGCTTGCTGTCAATTCCTCTCGGGCGCCTCCAGACATCCTTTAGTTTCTTCCTGAAGGATACCTCCTGTCTTGCAAATTTTGGTTTTTTCTTTTTTTGCTTGTATCTTAAATTAAATAATCGTTTCTCTTCACCTTTCAGCTCCTTTTTTTCATAGAATTTTATCCTTTCAATTTTATGTTCTTTTTTTACCTTTTCTTCTATTTCTTTTACCTTCTCTTCAACTTTTTCTTTTGGCTTCTCTTCAACTTTTTCTTCGGGCTTTTTTGAATCTTCCTTTTCCAGCTTTTTCTTTACCTCTTCTTTCGGCTTCCCCTCAACTTCTTTTTCCTGCTTCTTTGTATCTTCCTTCTTCGGCTTCTTCCTTTCCTCTTTTTCCGGCTTCTCTTTGACTTCTTCTTTCGGCTTTTTCTCTGCTTTCTTTCCAGTTGCCTTCTCTGCTTCTTCTTTCACTTCTTTTCCTGACTTCTCTTTGACTTCTTCTTTCGGCTTTTTCTCTGCTTTCTTTCCAGTTGCCTTCTCTGCTTCTTCTTTCACTTCTTTTTCAGTCCCTTTTTCTGTTTTATCTTTTTCTTTAACCATTTTAGTGCATTGGTTTGCCGTCTTTCTCAATTATATAAATCCCGTCCTGGAAAACTCTCGGATCCCTGTTTTTTATTTTTGTTGCCTGCTCAAGATTTGCCGCCGTCTGCGAGACCTTCTCCTTGTCAATTCCCGTAACCGTTACTTCCTGCCCCGAGATTTTAACATCAACCCCCTCGTTTATTTTTGCTTTTCTCGGGTGCTTCTCGCCTAAAAAATTATCAATAATTATTACATTTCCCTGGACTTTAACCGTCATCGGGAAGTGTGAATAAACAATTTTTGATTTATATGTGATTTTATCGGAAACCCCGTGAAACATATTATTGATATGTGCCGCAATTGTTCCTGTTAATGCCTTCTGCTTTCTTCTTTCGGTCTCTGATAAAAGAATTATCTCGTCATTGTCTTTTTTTATTTTAATTGACGGGTCAAAACTTCTCTTTAATTCCCCGTTCTTCCCTTTAACTCTGACTGAATTTTTATCAATATTTACTTCTATGCCTTCCGGAATAACAAATTTTGTTTCCATCTTTTTAGTGGTTTGTTGTTAGGGGTTTGTTGTTAGGGGTTAGGGGTTTGTTGTTAGTGGTTAGGGGTTTGTTGTTAGTGGTTAGGGGTTTGTTGTTAGTGGTTGCCGGGGAGTTTAACTAATCCCTGGCCCCTGATCCCTGACCCCCGGATATTACATCAATAAACATAAGCAAGTAATCTTCCCCCGATGCCTTTCTCTTTTGCTTCCCTGTGGGTCATAACACCGCCGGGGGTGCTGACAACCAGTGTCCCGAAATCACGAGCAGGAAGAAACTGCTTCTCCCACTTTACAAAGTCGGTATGCTTGACTGAAAATCTCGGCTTTATCGTACCGCATTCATTTATCCTCTTTAATAATTTTATTTTTATAATCCCGCCTTTTTTGTCCTCCTCCAGTTCAAACTCGCCTATATATCCCTCTTTTTGAAATACCCTCAGTATATTTATCAATAATTTTGATGTGGGTTTTACAGTGCATACTGCTTTTCCCTCTCTTTCATGATTCTTTATATTTGATATCGCATCATTTATCAGGTCGTGCATCATTTTAATCTCGTTTTAATTGTGAATGTATTTTAAATATTAAAAATTGATAAAATTAAAGTATTATTGAAAATATGGTGGGATGGGAATATTAATATAAATATGGAACTCAAAATTAAAAACGGGAAGGTATATCAAAAAAACAGGTTCGTTGCAGCAGACATAGGAATTGAAAAGGGCAGGATTACAAAATTAAAGAAAAATTTACCCCGGGATTCGGATGAAGTTATAAATGCAAAGGGGAAATACATAATTCCGGGAATTATTGATGCGCATGTTCATCTTCGCGATCTTGAGCAGTCATACAAGGAGACATTTGTTACAGGGGCAAAAGCAGCAGCACACGGCGGTATTTCAACGGTTCTTTGCATGCCGAACACACTTCCGCCTGCAACGACATTTAATGTTATCAAGAAATTAAATGAGCGAAAAAAAGATGCCTGCGTAAACATTGAACTTTTCGGCGGTGTGGAAAATAATTTTTCTGAAATTCTCAGATTCGGGGATTTTGTCCGCGGCTACAAAATTTACATGGATACTAAGAGTTTTTCAAGAAACAGTTTAAATGAATCTTTTAATTTTTTCAGGGAAAACTATGAAAACAAAAAATTAAAATTAGTAAAGCCCATTGCTGTTCACGCGGAAGACGGAGAATTAATAGAAAAATTCGGAAGAGAGAATAAAATCTGCGAAATTGAGGCAATAAAATTTGTCTCGGGATTAGCAGGCAAATCCGGTTTCCCGGTTCATGTATGCCACATCAGCACACCGGAGGGGGCAGAAACTGTCAAGAAGTCCGACCTGACCTGTGAAGTTACTCCACACCATCTGTTTTTAAGCAAAGGCGATTACGAGTACGATAATGTAAATCCCCCGTTGAGGACAAAACATGACCGCCTGAAATTATGGGAAAATTTAAATAAAATTGACATTATCGCATCAGACCACGCCCCGCACACGCTTGAGGAAAAAGAGCAGGGCGCGTCGGGATTTCCCGGTCTTGAAACAATGCTTCCCCTGATGCTTGATTCGGTAAATAAAGGACGGCTGACAATCCGGCGGCTGATTGAAATGATGTGTGAAAGACCGGCTGAAATTTTCAATTTAAAAAATAAAGGTAAAATTGAGATTGGCTTTGATGCGGATTTAACCATCGTTGACATGAAAAGACAGGTGAAACTTCTGGGAGATAATTTTTGCGGGAAACAGAAGTGGACTCCTTTTGAGGGGTGGAAAGTTAAAGGAATTCCGACGGATACGGTTGTCGGGGGGAAGGTTGTGATGGGGGACGGGGAAGTGGTTTGAAAAAATGAAAACTGAAACAGAAAAATTGATGGGTGTGATTGAGTAAACAACTCTAAAAACAAAAATTTTATTATGAAATCCCGTAAGAAATCAAAGCATGAGATCAAAAACAGGGATTTTGATGAATGGACTGAATTAACCAGAGGACCGGAATGAAATATGAAATTCAAATTCCTTCAAGCATAAACCCTGCAATCTTCCTTACCGCAGCAGTAAAACTCATAATTTTTCGTGCAGTTTACATCCTCCGTAAGTTCCACGGTCAAATCCAGTACAATCAAGCCGCCGGGGGTTTTAATGTAACTTGCCTCTTTAAGTATTTCCCCTGCTGTTATTTCCGGTGTATTAAATAGAACCAGCCCGTTTTTTTCCGTGAAATCTATATTTGCATAAATCACCCCGTAAAGGTCAAGGAGTTTTGAATTTACCTGACCCGCATCATTGGATGTTGCAAGACCGTGAGGAATATTAAATTTAATTCTTTTTATTTGCGGTAACTTCCCGGCTTCTGGCAGGTACACATTCAATTTATTGTTTTCTGTTTTAAAAATAAAGTCGTAATCTTTTTTACCGGTTACTTCAATTATTTCAACCGCTATTTTGTTTTCGCTCTCTTTAAGTTCAAGGTTAACCGAATTTCCTTCATAACTGGCTGTTATTTTTTTACCGTCATCACTTTTCTTGATTCTTGCCTTATCTGCCCACTGCATACCAAGACCTTCCTTCAAGGAGTTTAGAAGCCGCATGTTGTCATTTCCCGGGATGTAATTCCATATAAATAAATATTTTAACTGTAAAGATTCCTGCTTTGTTTGATTTTCAAGAATATGGATTTTATACTGCTTGCAGTCCTCACTGCCGCAGCAGTAGTAACTGCCCTCTACGGTGCATTTGTCCTCTTCGGTGAGTTCTATTGTAAAATCCTTTATAATCAAGCCCCCCGGTGTCTTAATGTAACCTGCCTCTTTAAGTACCTCTCCAGTTGTTATTCGCGATTCGTCAAACAGGACTTCCCCGTTTTTTCCCGTGAAATCCACCTGTGCGTAAATTATTCCCCAGACATCGGTCTGGAGTTTTGAAGTTATTTGAGTGGCATCGTCTGACTGCACCAAGCCGTAGGGAACATCAAATTTAATTTTTTTGATTTTCGCATCTTCTTCCGGCGTGTACATGTAAACCTTTATATCGCCGTTCTCTTCTCTAAAAATAAAATCATAATCTTCACCGCGGGTTATTTTAACAATTTCAACAGTTATTTTACCCGCAGCTTCATTAATGTTAAGGTTAACCTGGTTTCTCCCGTATTTAGCAGTTATTACCTTATTGTCATCACTTTTACTTATCTTTGAATTATTTGCCCAGTAAATATCCAGTTCCTCCTCAAGAAATTTTAAAAGCAGGTAATTGTCTTCTCCCGGAATATCATCCCACCCGAATAAATAATCGTGTTTTGATTCCTGCCTTTCGGCGGCTAAATTTTCCGATATATTTAAATCCTCTCCAGCGGGCTGTTCCGTGAGATTTGCTGCCGCCGTATCCTGCGGGGAAATATCAGAAGCGTTTTCAATTTTTGAATCATTAACATCACCGGTTTTTGTTTGATTTGCACCCTGCTCTTCAATTAGTGGTTTATATCCCTCTTCACCGGGTTGAATGCACCCGCAGAGTAATATTATTGAAATTCCCGCTAAAATTTTCATAAGCCCGGTTATATTTTTATTTTTCCCTTTCATTTTTAAACGCCTCTTTTAAATAAAATTTAAATTAATTTTCATTTAATTATTTAATCTTATCCTTTAAATACCTGCACGAATAAATTTAAATTAGAATTATTAAACAGGATGCTGAAGCGTGAATTAAAATTACCGGTACCTGATTTCATAAGTCCTGAATTCTTCTTTTGGTTCTTTTCAGGTAACCGAAACATCATCAACCTTTGAGTAAGCAGGACACTTTTTGCACCATTCAATCACCTGCATAACCTTATGCTTCTCGCCCCGGAAGACAGATTCAACATTACCGTTGGGAAGGTTCTTCACCCCGCCAGCGACTCCAATACGAATTGCTTTGTCTCTTGTTGATGCGCGGTAAAAGACGCCTCGCACCTTTCCGGAGATTATTATTTACTTTCTCAACAGGTTCAACAACACTTGACATTTGATTGAGACCGATGAAATTTTCATCTATGAAAAACACCTCCGTTTTGAATTATAATTAAATTTATTTTCATTCTTTAAATTTATTCAAGTTTTATTTTTCTCGTCATATTTATCTGCTTATGCAGGACATTCATCTATTCGTTCCCTATTCGGGATACATTATGACGCGTCGTTATTGGGGCTCCCCAATCATTTTTACGGTTAGCTAATATGTGAACCATGAAAAAACGGGGTTAACTGCCCTGTGACTCATAATCATGATTTATGTTATTATTTTGAATGTCTTTGAGCTTGTAATAAATTTTTTTCAGCAGCTTTCGTGCTGTTGCAGTGATGGCTTTACTGCTCCCTTTTTTGTTTTTCATACGAGCGTAATAGTTTCTTAAGTTATCATCATACCGTATTACCCTCCACGCTGCCTGGACGAGAGCCCATCTTAGCAGTTTGTTGCCCTGTTTTGTGATCTTCCCGTGTCTTATAACTCCCCCGGAACTGCTTGTTGAAGGTATCAGCCCTGCATAAGAGGAAAGTTTCTTATAGTATGGGAACCTGTTTATATCCCCGATCTCTGTCGTGCACAACAGTGCAGTATATGTTCCAAGCCCCTTGATTTCCGCTGATAAGGTTTTAGCGTCACTGTTTTCATCATTATCTACTTCCTCGTCAATGAGTCCTGATATTTCCTTTATTTTCAGTGACAGAGCATCCAGGACATTAAGGTAGTTGTTGACTGCTGCACGGTTATATTTCCTTAATTCAACTGTTTCCAGAAGTCTCCTGCCGCCTTTACCGAACAGATCTGAAAAGTTATGGTCAACGCCTTCAAGTGTGAGTATGCTCTGGACTCTGTTTTTAACTGATGTTTTTATCTTCACTACAGCAGTTCTATGCCTGACAAGACCCCTCAAATCCCTTATTTCTCTTGGAGGGACGTATGCTTCAGGTATGAAATCTGTTCTCAGCAGATTCGCTAATACTTCCGAGTCGATTTTATCGGTTTTCACTTTTGCAGAGGCAATCGCCTTAACCTTTAATGGGTGTGCCATAATAATATCCGCATCATTTGCATCCAAGTAGTCATAGACCCTCAACCCGGAGGTTGATGCTTCAACCACAACTTTTGCACCGCTGCCAATTGTTTCCATAAATTTATCCAAACAACCATTGGTTGTTGGAAACCTGTTCCGGTCAATTATATTACCGGATTTATCCATTGATGTCGCATAACAAAACTTTTTATGCGCATCCAGCCCGACATATACATCGTGTTCGTCCATTTTGCTTTTTTAATTTTTATTAAATTTATTGGACGAAAATGTTTTTCATGTCATCATTTTTAGTAAGTATTTATTGGTATTTAAAATATAAATTATAATAAATTGTATTGCACTTAAAAAACTTAAAATTAAAAAATTCTGCGAATATGGAGAGAAAAATATTAAAAATTACAAGCGCTGGAGGAGTAATCGCTGCAATCATCGGGTTAATCGGTATTATATTTTGCTGCAGTGTGATTCCTATATTAATTTTCGGAGCGGGAATCGCGGCAATAATCGTGGAAAACAGCGGGCTTATACTCGGCATCGGGATAGGCATGATTTTATGCAGTGTTTTAACTTTCCTATTCGGAGGTAAAACATGCAGGATAAAATAAAAATAAAAATAAAAATTAGGATTAAGGGTTCACCTGTACCTGACCTCAAAAGTCGCGAATTCCTCGGACGGCTCCTCCATGGTAACGGAGACATCATCAACTCTCGCTCCTGGAGGACCTTTCCTGCACCATTCAATCATCTGTTCAACTTTGTGCTTCTCTCCCTGGAATACAGCTTCAACTTTCCCGCCGGGGAGGTTTTTCACCCAGCCGGAAACGCCGATTCTTATTGCCTTGTCTCGTGTGGATGCGCGGTAAAAGACGCCCTGCACTTTTCCGGAGATTATTAGGTGGGCTTGGGGGTTCATTTTTTTGTTATTAAAATTTTGATTTAAAATTTTTGTGTTTGTTTAGCTACTCAAACATAAATTGCTCACAATCACCGATCTCAACTCATCTTTAATATTTTTATCATTAAGTTTCCATGTGGCGATGAGCGATGCAAGTTTTGCATAATTTCCAGCGCCA
>MCBE01000250.1 GCA_001723845.1 Candidatus Altarchaeales archaeon WOR_SM1_SCG | reverse complement strand
CAAGATGAAGCCCTTTGAAATCAAAGACAATTTCTGGATTGATATTGATACAAGAGTTAATTACGAAAATGCTGAAAAACTGCTTTGCATGCAGTTGATAAAACCGTCTGACGGTCCGGTATCCCGGTTATTTAACAGACCCGTATCAATAGGCATATCACGATTCCTGATAAAAACAGGGATGACCCCCAATTTAATTTCAATTACAAGTTTTGGTATCGGGGTGTTGTCTGCTTTATTCTTTTCATCCGGGACTTACTTAAATGTTATTATCGGCGGTCTGCTTGCTCAATTTTCATCAATCGTTGACGGGTGCGACGGTGAAGTTGCGCGGCTGAAGTTTCAACAAACGAATTACGGGGGCTGGTTTGACGCGGTTCTTGACAGGTACGCTGACGCATTAATCATCCTCGGGATGATATACGGCTGCTGGAGCATAAATCAAGGTATTGAAATATGGATTATCGGTTTTATTGCACTTATCGGGACTTTCATGAACAGTTACACGGCAGACAAGTATGACGCTTCCTTTGGAAAGAAAATAAAAACAAAGGGGTTTAAAATAAGGATAGGAAGAGATGTCAGGTTGTTCCTGATAATGGCGGGGGCGTTATTTAACCAGGTTTTTTATACCCTCGTAATCCTGGGAATATTGACAAATCTTGAATCAATAAGAAGGTTAATCTGTTTGAAGGGTGAGAAAATCCCATTAAATTAATTATAAATTTAATTTTTAAAAAATTAAAAAAATGCACATTGTATCTGTTGAGGATTTATATCCGATTCTCAAGGAGAGAAAAAAGGATGCTGAGAAAGGAGAGCATGGAAGGTTGATGATTATAGGCGGCTCCTACGGGTGTATTAATGCTCCTGTTCTCACGGGAATATCCGCTTACAGGGCAGGAGTTGACGCCGCAACTATCTGCACCCCGAGAAGGGTTGCACCGATAATCCAGACACTTTCTCTTGATGTCAGGATAAGGGAATTACTCTCGGATTCATTTATAACTACCAAGGATGCGCCTTTGCTGATTGAGGAGGCGAAGAAACACAATTCCGTAGTTATCGGTCCCGGCGGCGGAGGCAATCCGGATACAAAAAAGACCTACAGGAGATTTATGGGTGAAGTTAAAAAGAGGATGGCTATTGATGCATCATGTATATCTGCTTTAAAGATAAATATCAATAAAATCAATGAAATGAGATTGGTTTTAACCCCGAACATTAAAGAGTTCAGGAAACTGACAAATAAAAACATATCGAACTTTGAGGAAGCATGCTGCGAGGTGAAAAAATTCTGCAAGGCGCACAGGGCGGTAATTGTCTTAAAAGGTGAAAAGGACATCATCTCGGACGGCAATAAATTGTTTGTGAATGAAACAGGCAATCCCGGCATGAGCTGTGCAGGCACAGGTGATGTTTTCGTTGGTGTGCTTGGTGCATTTATGGCAAGAAAAATAGACCAGTTTGATGCTGCAACGGCAACCGCATTTATTGTCGGGAAAGCAGGTGATGAATTGTACGAGAGATACGGTTACGGGTACACTGCCTCTGACCTGGCACTTGAAATAGCATTCACGATAAAGAGGGTGCAGGATAAAATATAATAATATAATAATTGATAAATAATTTATTAAATTCTGCTCTCCCTCAGCCACTTCAAATCACTGATATACAAATCCAGGATGTCATTAATATTTTTAAACATTTTTATTTATAAAATCATAATCAATTATAACGATATCCAAAATGCTTAAAAGATTAAAAGTGAAAAATTTCAAATCCCTGGAAAACTTTGAAGTTGAATTTGGAAAATTTAATGTTCTTGTCGGTAGGAATAACAGCGGGAAGAGTAATGTGATTGATTGCTTGAAATTTTTAAGTGAGTTAGTGGAAAATAGAGATTTGAGTAACACAATAAGTAAGAGGGGAATCCAGTACAAAGATATGGTGCATGGAAGGGATTACAAAAATGAGATTTCTATTGAAGTTTGTGTAGAATTAGAGGGTGAAGAATTTACATATAAACTCTCATTTTCAGGAGTAAATGAAGATATAAGAATTAGTGATGATGAACTGATAATCAGAAAAGGTAATAATGAAAGAGCAATCAAATGGGAAAGAAGGGAACACGACTTTGAATTGGTTCTTTTAGATGGAAAGAAAAAGGATGATATTATTGGTGGTGAAAAAATACCGATTTTTAGTTGTGTAACTCATATTCTAAGAAAAACAAATGAAGAGACCCAACAATCTTTGCATAGATTTTTTGAGTTCATGAAAAATATAAAACTCTATGAATTCTATCCGAATGAAATGAAAGAATCGGGAAGGAGAATACGACAACCATTACAAAGTTATATTGTTACTGAAAACGGAGATAATATTTTGGAGGTTTTGCATACACTGTATCTGGAGCATAGAGAGGTTTTTGAGAGAATATCCGAACTTTTGACAGGAGCAATAGAAATAGAGGAACTAAAAATTATGCCTCAAAAAACAGGCATGTATATGGCAATAAAAGAAAAAAACTTTAGAGAACCTTTTCCTCTGTGGAGTATTTCGGACGGAACCCTCAGAATGATAAGTTATATCACAACATTAAATACAACAGATTTTTTTGAATTTGATAAAGCAAAAATAAAAAATCCATTATTCTGTTTTGAAGAACCCGAGAATTACATCCATATGCGACTGCTTGAATTTTTAGTTGATTTAATGAAAAATTCTGATAGCCAAATAATACTTGCAACCCATTCACCTTATTTCATTGACCGATGCGAGCCAGATGAATTAATAATTATTGAGAAAGAAAATGGAAAAACAACAGCAAGAAAAATTGATCCGGAGAGGATAAAAAAGGAAATCGTAGGATATGGCGGAACATTAGGTGAGATATATTACAGTGACGAGTTCAAAAATGACTGAAATAGGAATAGTAGTTGAGGGTGAAAGTGATAAAAAAATCGTATCGGAAATTTTGAGAAAATTAGATATTAAAGCCCATATATTTTTACCTCTTCGTAATCGCGGAGGCAAATCCAACATGTATGAATATCTGAGAAAAATTGTCTTTGGAAAACTGAGAAATTATAGAAAAAGAATAGTTCTTGTAGATTATGATGATTCAAAAAAATGGGAAAATAAATTTGACTCTAAAATCAGGGATTTAAAGAAGAAACCAGATGTAAAAAATAAAAAAATTATTTTGCATTTCGCAAAACAGGAAATAGAAGCATGGCTTTTAGGATGTTATCCGGGAGATATTTTGAAGGATGTAAAGACAAGAGACCCTGACGAAGTAATCAAGCCCCATATTTTGATTGAAAATTTTGAGAAAAAGAAACGCAAGAATAAAAATTTTCATTACAACAAAACTGTTGATGGCCCAAAAATCGCCAAAAGAAATGAATTGAAACATTTTAGAACTTCAAAAAGTTTCAGAAAATTTGAGGAAATTTTACAAAATAATTAATTTTATTAAATTTTACTCTCCCTCAGCCACTTCAAATCACTGATATATAAATCACGAATGTCATTTAACCCTAATTTTAACGCAACAACCCTATCCAGCCCAAGTCCCCACGCAAGCACAGGACAGTCAAATCCAAGCAGCGGCATAACAACCTCAGGTCTGAATATCCCTGCCCCTCCTAATTCCATCCATTCTCCTTTCTCTTCAAAGTAAATCTCCGGCTCCACGCTCATTTCAGTGTACGGGAAATATGCCGGTCTGAACCTGACTTTTTCAAACCCCATTTCTTTGTAGAATATCTTTAAAATTGAGAGCAGGTTTTTGAAGTTAGCGTTTTCATCTGCAACGATTCCTTCAACCTGGTAAAACTCTGGCAGGTGTTTATAGTCAATTGCCTCATTCCTGAATGTTTTTCCTATGCAAAATACCTTTGCTGGAAGTGAATTTTTATTTAATTTTGAAAGGTATCTCGCGGTGACAGCGGTTGTGTGCGTTCTCAGAAGTGTTTGTCTTGCAACATCCGGGCTCCATTTGTATTTCCAGCCGGTTGAGCCGGTTTTCCAGCCGTTTTCATGTGTCTCTCCTACCTTATCTTTTAACTCATCAAACTTTGAAATCTCAATACTTTCAGGATTTTTCAAATAAAAAGTGTCGTGCATGTCCCTTGCGGGGTGGTCCTGCGGCTGGAACAGTGCGTCAAAATTCCAGAACGCCGATTCAACGAAATTTCCTGTGATTTCCTTAAAACCCATCTCAAGAAAGATCGCCCTGATTTCATCAATCACCCTTCTCAATGGGTGTTTTTTTGCGGGGTATTTTGGTTTTATGTAAATTTCTGCATCGTAGTGCCTGAATGTTTTGTCCTTCCACCCGCGGTTTTTGAGCATTTCCGGCGTGAGCTGCGAAATTGAGGTTTTAATTTTTCCCGTCTTTAATTTTTCCCCTGATTTAATGCCTTCTTCTGTCGGGATAAGACAGATTTCTTTTTTCTCCTTAATTTTTATAACATTCTGCCTCTGCTTCAATAATTCAAAACCCTCCCTTAACTCAGGGGATAATTCATCGTAAATTAATTTTTCCTTTTCTTTCAGTAATTTTAGTAATTTCTCATCGCAGGTTTCATTTTTGTTAAGAACGGTGATTGTTAATTTCCCGTTAATTTTTTCAATTTTTGCAAGTCCTTTCCTGCGAAGCCAGCCGAGCGCGATGTTTTTTTCTTTTTTCCCGGCTGCGATTTCATCAATTGCAGCGGAGTCAGAAATTAAATTAATAATTTTTCTTTCGGGAAGCCCTGATTCAGCGTAGTCATTTCCTTCAACATCAAGAGAAATTTCATCTGTAAATTTCCTTTCAATTTTAATTAAATTTTTTGTAGAAAGCCACGATGATGCGCGCATCACCGCATCCAGATCAAGACCCGATTTTTCAGAAATAATCTCCGGTGATGACTCTTCATTCAATACTTTAAGTATCTTAATTTCGTGCGGATGCAATTCCATAATTTTAATTTAAATTAATTCCTGTAGAGTGTGTTTACAATGTTCTTTTGGTACTCTCGGTTTCAAGCAAGACAATGTCTGAAACTCCTTTGACTCTTCCGAAAGGCACACTTCGCTTCAATAAATCTTCGGGAGGTATTTTTGATAAAACGCTTGCCTTTAACGGGTCAAGAGTTAATTGCCATATCTTTCTTTTTTCTAAATCCAGAATAACATCTTCTACTCTGCCGACCTTTTTTGCATCATCCGTATAGATTTCAAGCCCGTATATTTGAGATAGTTTTATACTCATTTTTGGTTTTTTAAGTTAGTAATTAAATATTAAATAGATGTATTATTAATTGTTATTGACTTTAAATATTATAAATATTAATTTTAAATTTAATCGCGATTTTTTAGAAAAGGCATAATTTTATTTTATGTTTAATTTTTTATTTTTCAATAAAATAAATATTCTGCCCGTCCATGCCCAGTTCCAGGAATTTGCCTGTTTTAAGGATGCGGTGGCTCTGCGATATCGGTGCGACTCTTTTTCCCGGAGAAATTGTTGAATTGTCAATAAGCGTGACCTTCTCTCCTATGACCGGAACCCTGTTTCCTTTTAATTTTAACTCAATTTCCATATCGCCGTCAATTACACAGTTCTCGCCTATGTTTGAATACATCCCGACAACGCATTTATTTAAATATGAATTTCTTTTAATATTTGTGAAATTAAAGACAGCAGAACCCTTGATTGTCACATTATCGCCTATTATGCAGTTATCGCCTATGCACGAGTTCTCTATTTTTACGCCGCTTCCTATTTCACAGTCGCCGCCGATCATAACGCCGCCGGAAATCACGAGTTCATTATTTTTTAATTTATTTTTAATCCTGTGTATTGTTGTCTTGTGAATCTGTTTTTTGCCGTTGCCGTACCTGCTCTTGCTCATCCTGATATGCTCAAGTTTCTGGTGGAGGATGTCCTGTGTTGTTTGAAGGTATCTCCCGGTTGTGCCTACATCATTCCAGTACCCGCTGGTTACATAACCATAGACCTCATGTCCGTTACCGGTCAGGTAGGGTATAATGTCATAACCAAAGTCAGCCACAATACCAGGGTCCATTTTTTTGAACACCTCCCTGATTTTTGGTGAAAGAATATAGACGCCTATGTTTGCCAGCTTGCTCGGCTCTTCTCCGGGACCCGGTTTTTCAACAAACCTCTTTATCCTGCCGCCGGGGGTTATGTCTGCAACGCCGTACTGTGAAACATCATCAACCTCCATAAGACCTATTGTCATAAGCGCTTTCTTTTCCCTGTGAAATTTCATTATTTCATCTAAATTTATGTCCATGAGGTGGTCACCGCCTATAACCAGAACATCTTTTTTTATGTTAAAGTATTCCATACACGCCCGTACGGCATCTGCACTTCCCAGGTCTTCATAGTTCGGCTGGTACCGGAACTCTGCCCTCGGTTCTAATTCCATCTTGGTGGAAAACGAAACACCCCATTTAAAATACTCGTTCAACCTTATTGTATTATCCCCGCCCGTTGATGCGAAAATAAACTCCCTGCACCCCTGGTTTGCAAGTATCTCAAGCATTCTCCTGAGTATCGGGTAATTGCATATCGGAATCAAGGGTTTTGGCATGTTCAGGGTTAAAGGATACATTCTTGTTCCCTCACCGCCAACCGTTGCAATTACAACCGGCGGGTTTTTAAGTTTTTCGTTCATGTTAATTATTTAACATCATTTTAATTTAATCATAATTTTCATTATTTTTTTGCCTTAACATTCTCCGCACAACAAACATTAAACAACAAACATAATTGCATTGTAAATTATTATTGTAAGAACAGCCGCAACAGGTATTGTAAGAATCCACGACCAGATAATATTTTTTACAACGCCAAGGTCAATTGCCCCGACACCGCGGGCAAAGCCGACGCCAATTACCGAACCGACAAGCGTGTGAGAGGTTGAAATCGGTAATCCCAGTTTTGAACAAATTAAGACAGTTGTTGCAGCCCCGAATGTTGCTGCAAACCCCCTTGTAGGCGTGATTTCCGTAATTTTATGACCGATTGTTTCCATAACCTTATACCCCCATGTTGCAAGCCCGATAACGATTCCAAGTCCCCCGAGGGCTAATATCCAGAGCGGGACAGAAACTTTTGCGGTAATCTCCCCGCTTTTAACAACATCACAGATTGCGGCAAGAGGACCTATTGCATTTGCAACATCATTTGCACCGTGAGCAAAGGCGATGTAGCATGCGGTTAAAATCATTATGTATTTGAAAAAATTCTCTACCTGCTGGTATTCGTCTTTTACCTTTGGTTTATATCGCTTTACCCAGAATAAAGTAATAATTCCTGCGATAGTTCCCACTACAAGCGAAATTGCAAGTGCTTCGGGGAAATTGAAATCCAAATTTAAATTTTTTAGTCCCTTAAAAACCATTGAAAGTGAAATAATTGTAAGAACAAGCCCGACAATAAACGGTGCTAATCGCTCTGCATGCTGCAGCGGGTTTTCTTGATTTAAAATTTTATTACGAATTATTATAAAAATTAAAAATGAAATTATAGCCCCTGAAACGGGAGAAACAATCCATGAAGCGGCAATTGTTAATAATTTTCCGATATTTATTATGTCCCCGATTCCTGATGATGCGGTTGTTAATGCAACAATTAATCCAAAACCTGCAACCGAACCGACAATTGAATGGGTTGTTGAGACTGGCAGCCGGTAAATTGTCGCAAGGGTAATCCACAGCCCTGAGGCAAGAAGTGCTGCAAGCATACCATAGACAAACATGTCCGGGGTAACTCCTGCCGCAATCAAGCCGTCAAGGTCAACGATACCCTTTCTTATTGTATCCGTAACATGGCTCCCGACAAGAACTGCACCAAGAAATTCAAAAATCCCGGCGATTATTATCACCTGTTTTAAGGTTAATGCTTTACTTCCATAGGCAGGACCCATGGAGTTTGCAACATCGTTTGCCCCGATGTTCCATGCCATGTAAAGCCCTACTACGGCTGCTAAAATTATGAGTAATTCCAATTTTTAATTCGCTTTACTTCGCAATCATCGTCCTCAACTGATCTCCCGAGTCCTCTGCATAGTCCGCAACAGCGTCCATCTCGTTTATGATTCTCATCAAAAAGAATATGGTCATCGGGTCTAATTTATCCTCAATTTCAAACAATTTCCTTGTCATCTTTAACTGGAGTTCATCGGCTTTCCATTCATGGTGGTCAACCTCTTTTATTAAATCAAGCATAATTTTTCTTTCCCTGTCCGAAAATCCGGTTTCCATTAACCGGTCCATTTCGGAATATGACTTTTCAAGAGCATCAACCGATGCAATAACAGAATCAACAAATTCCCGCAAATTCGCAACTATTTCTTCAGGAACGCGAGTTTTTCTTATTTGAATAAGCCGCGCGGTGTCCTCTGTTTTATCTGCAATTGTATCCTGTTTTTTCAGGAAGCTTAAAATATCTCCCCGGTCAACGGGCATAAACCAGCTCTTTGGAAAATGAAGCCGGATGTCTGTTTTTGTTTTATCTGCTAAATGCTCAAGATGAGATATTTTTTTTGCAAGCTCTTCAATTTTTTCATAGTCCCCTGAAATAAATGCTTCTATCAGGGGCTTTAACTGGTCTGCACACTCCTTAACCTGGAGTATGTGCTTATGCAGCGGCTTGAACGGTGTTTTTCCAAAAAGGTTTCCGATGGGTGCTCTTTCAAATATTGCCATTTTTTGCTTTTGTTTGTTTTTATAATGTCTTTAAATAAACCGGGAATTTTGTTTCCAATGTTCATTAAAATCTTATTAAAATTCATTTTAAAAATATTAAAAATCCCAGGGAGCAGGGAAAATTTTAAGAAATAATTTGCCGCACGAATTTAAATAAAATTTTGAAATTGAGCAACCTAAATCCATAAAAATATAATCATCAAATCAAAGACCACGCTTCCCAAAAAATGCAGTATAAAACTCGGCAGTATGCTTTTGCATCTCATGTCAATCAATCCGAATATATAACCTGCAAAAAACGAGTACGGGACTTCAAGCCCTGGCTTTCCGATGTGTCTTATCATGTAAATAAATGACTGTATAAGATTTGCATATTTCCCGTATTTTTTGCTTTTTGAAAGCCCGAATAAAAGGAACCCGCGGTAGAAAAATTCAGTGTAGAGCATCATAACGCCGATTGCAATCTCGTAAATTATGAAATTTTCAACAGTGATTTTTGCAGGCGCCCATAACGGATAATAATTCCTGAATGATTCAAGCCCCGAAGCATAGAGCATCAAGGGGACTGCAATGATAAAAAGAAAAATTGAATATTTAATTCCCATTTTTATGTCGCCAAAACTTAGACCGAAATTTTTTAGTTTTTCGCGGGACAGCAGTAAAATCCCGAGCAATGCCGTTAAAAACGCTAAGTCAAGCAAAACATGCTCAAAGAATTCCGCGCGAATATTTAACCGGATTAAAATTACCGCTGCTGCTATCAGGATTACTGTTTTTGGATTCATTTAAAAATTATATTATCTTGTGTGAAAAATGTTTGCCTCCGGGAAATCAAAATTAATAATATATTTATAAATTTAATTAATATAAAATAATATAAAATAATATAAAATAATATAAAAATGAATAAAAAATTTAAGTACTGGTTACTTTCCGGGATTTTTTTAACGATTATTATTGCAATAACCCTGGTAATAAGCGGGTGCATCGGCGGTGAGAACGGCGGAGAGACAGGAGATGCGCAGGTTGATGAATCTTCAGGTGATAAAGAACCTTTAAAAGAAGCAGGAGAAAAAGCTTCCGATAATGCAAAAAAATCCCTTTCAAATATTTTAAATCTCGGAACACCCTCAGGATACATGGCAAGTTATGACATAACCGGGAAGGATGCGGGCGAGACATCAGAGATGACGATGTATTTTTCCGGAGTCAAAATGAGAGTTGATATGAAAAACCTGGAAGGAAGCGCTTCAATTTTCAAGGACGGGATAAAAATATATATGTGCATGCAGCAGGAAGGAAAATGGATGTGTATAAAATTCAAGGAAGATGTTGCACCCGAACTTGCAGATATATCCGATACCTTTGAAGATGACCCGGGAAATGCAATTTACGACGGAATAGAGATCATAGCAGGGGTTACTGCCGAGTGCTATAAATATGAATCCGGGGGAACAAAGCAGAGGTATTGTGTTCATCCCGAAAAATACCTGGCTTTATTAGCTGAAACATACGACGGGGGAAATCTTGAGTACAGAATGATCGCTACAAAAGTTGACCTGAACGCACCGGAAGACAGCGTTTTTGAACTGCCGGCAGAGCCGGTAGACCTGGAAGGTCTTATGGAAGGAAATATTGAGAATTACGAGAAACTTGTGGGTGATGATATTGAAAATTTTGATGACGGCAGCGGGCAGGAAGAAAATGACGAAGACGAGGAAGAAGAAGACAGCGGTGAAGAAGATGAAGGTTCCGGAGATGAAGATACGGTTGATATGGACCCGTGTGAAAGATGTTATGAAATTCCAACCGAGGAAGGAAGAAATATTTGTCTTGAACACTGCAAGGGATTTGTTTCTGAATGAAATGAGCCGGGCGGTTAAGTTTATTAAAGTATAGTACACGACACAATTAGTTAGAAATAAAATTAATAATTAATACATGCACGGTTGAATGAATCCGGCAGTGTTTGTTGTTAAGGTGAAATTTGGAATTAATTGATGTTGGGATTATATTTATTGAATGTAATTTAAATTAGTGATAATGATATAAGGGCGAGGTTAATTTAAAGATGAAGATGGAGGAACTCGGATTTGGTTATAACCTTGTTAGGCGAAATTATTGCAAACATTTAAAAATTAAAGAAGCATCTCACAAAGAGGTTTATATTATGAAGTGGCAAGAATACGAAAAAGCTGTCGGTGAATTATACAAACAGATGGAAGAAATAGGTGATTTGAAGACGAATATAACAATTCCAGATCGAGTCACGGGTCATCCTCGACAAGTAGATGTGTGGTGGGAAATCATAGGTAAAGGGCATACAATTGGGATTCTTGTAGACGCAAAACTTAGAAAATCAAAAATTGATGTCAAAGATATTGAGGAAGTTTTATCACTAGCAAAGGCGGTGGGTGCAAATAAATCAATAATTGTAACATCCCATGGGTGGACTATGCCTGCTCAAAAAAGAGCACAGTTTGAAAGTATGGATATTAGATTATTTACATTAGATGAAGCGTTAGAACTTGTTGTTGAAGATTATTGGAAACTATGTCCGATTTGTGAAGACGATTGCATTATCTTGAATATTGACGGTTTTTTTGAGCATGAAGGAATGGTCTTTTGGTATTTAGGAGGTAGATGCCGAAAATGTAAAAGCGCTATCGCTTGGTGTCAAGACTGCGGATGGAAAGAAACATTAAAGATTGGTGAAGTACAAAACTGTGAATGCGAACACGAGTGGGGTAATGATATCGAAGGATTGTGGCTTAAATTTAGGGGGTCGGAACACAAACTTTATTTGTAAGTAACTCGCAAATGGCGATAACTTCACCTAACACGGAGTATGACTCCGCTCCCTAACAGTCGCTACGCTCGTCGGGAAAATTTTCGCTCTGCGAAAACTTCTCATAATCAGATTCCATTATCTAAACCCCCCAATTTTAACCAAGAACCTCCTAAACCACCCCCAACTAATCAAAACCAACAAATAACCTAAAACCAAATTACACAAACAATTTTTTAATAAATTCTTATAATTTTAATTTTATTATACCTACCCGGATTTAATTTTATAATCTATTATTCGTCTGATTTGTTATGACATCAACTATAAAATTTTTTTAACTGCATCCGTTAGTTATAAACTCGCCTTAAATTTTCTAATTTTTTCCCTTAAACCAGGTATCTCTTTTATAGTATAATCCAGATCAATCTCTTCACCGGAAAGGGAGAAAATTTTCTCTTTTTTTGAATCAACAGCAATTATTGCATAAGGCGTAACAGAAAAATAAACGCAGTTTAATTCTTTTCCGGGAAAGGCGATAAAAATTTTAAGCAGGGGAAAAATAACCGCGGACCCTGCCGTAATCGGGTCCCCGGCTCTTTTTTCTTCCGTGGTCTTTATAAATCCTTCAAATATTTCTTCTTTATTCATCATATTATTTATTTCCTTTTAAACTTTATTTTACCTGTAATAAACGCCCACATAATCCTTCTTGCCGGTTTTCTTAAAATAAATTTAAGCAGGTGAATCACAAAATTTATTATTCTTATCTCAAATGTGGTTTTGAAAAACACATCCAGTTTCACTTCATTTCCGTTAAAAGGAACATTAAAATCAGATTCTATTGAAATATCATAGTTTACCGGCGCAGCGTAAGAAAGCCCGCGGAAAAAATATAAACATCCTGCTAAAATCCCTGTGTATCCCGGCTCAGGAAATCCGACTACTGCCCTGAGTTTTATTTTTTTTATTTTCAAAGAAAAAACAATATCTCTTGTAAATTTTAAAAAATAATAAAATAATTCAAAAAAATCAGGGATATATCCTGCGGCAGAATAAAGAGAATCAAATTGCTCAATTATTCCGCTCTTCTCGTTTTTTGCTGTTTTCTCTTTTTCCGCCTCTTTATCAACCTTTCCCGTCTCATTATTAAATTTTTTATTTACAAGCCCCATGAGCCAGCCAACCTCAAGTTCGCTTTTTGTATGGCAATCCTTTTTTGTAAAATTAAACGAAACAGAGAATGGAATAATTAAGATACACAACGCTAAAGCTGCAAATAAAAGTAATATTATTAAAATTAACTCTGTGAGTGCCATAATCTATTAAGATTTTGGTAATTTTTCCATTCAAGTATTTTATTTAGATTCCTTCTGTTTAGCTTTCTCTTTTGCAGCCGCTGCTTTGCCCGCCATCTCAGGCACATAACTTACAATTTTTTCAAGAGCAGCCCCGAAACTTCCTTTTGCAAGAGGCATCACCTCAACTTTTTCCCTGTCAATAACTATTAAAGCAACAGGGCTTATAGAGCCTCCTCCCCCGGCTCCGCCGCCGGAACCCTCGCCTCCTCCTTCTCCCCCGGCTTTTCCGCCGCCGCTTCCTCCGCCTGCACCGAAACCAAACACAATTCTGGAAACGGGTATAACGGTTTTTCCTTCAAATGTTATTTGCTCGCCTACAATTGTCTTTGTGGTAAGCGCTTTTTCTATCTCCTCGGTTGCTGTTTTTATCAAACTTTCTATATCTATTCTTTCCATTTTTAATTTTTATTAATTTAATTATATATTTTTATTATAATTATATATCAGAATTTAAAATATAAAAACAAAATTAAAAAATGATAATTTTTGACGGAAGCAAGTCATCAGGTCTTGCAGAAAAAATCGCATCGTTTCGGGATTTCAGATTGGGAGAACTTGAAATTAAACAGTTTCCCGACAGTGAAATTTATGTAAGAGTCCTTTCCGATGTTGAAAACAAAGAATGCGCGGTTGTCAAATCAACAAGAAATAATGATGATATAATTGAGTTACTTCTAATTTTAGACGCGCTGGGGGACTGCGGGGCAAAAAAAATAACTGCTGTAATTCCTTATTTATCATACATGCGGCAGGATAAAAGATTCAACAGGGGTGAAGCGTTGAGTGCAAGAACAATTTTAAAATTAATTAACAATTTATCGGACAGGATAATTACCGTAAACTGCCATTTTCTGAATAAAGAGGGTACATTTAATGCTGCTTGCTACTTTGATTTAACATCCAAATTTTTTCAAAAAGATATGACTTCCGATTCCTTTGACAATATTGATTTCAATGAAAAAATCAAGGAGATTGAAGGAAATAATTCAAATAATTCAAAATTAATTATAGAAAATTTAGACGCATTCCCTGTTGTTGCAAAGTATTTTGCGGGCAAAAATAATGAGAATAATAAAAAAATTGTTGTAATAGCACCTGATAAAGGTGCATTGAATCATGCTAAACGCGCGGCAGAGATAATAGGGTGCGAATTTGACTACCTTGAAAAGACCCGGCTTTCAGGAGACGAGGTAAAAATAAAAACAAAAAAATTGGCTCTGAAAGACAGGGATGTTTTAATTCTTGACGATATGATTTCAACCGGCGGGACAATTTGCACGGCTGCAAAGGTTATAAAAAAATCCGGCGCAAGAAAAATAGATATCGGCTGCGTTCACGGCGTATTTTCAAAAGGCACGAAAATGTTTGAAAAAACTTCCGACGAACTTGTATGCACAAACACGCTGGATGCGAAAGCAAGCAGGATTGATGTCTCCGGGCTTATTGCAGCAGCTTTATGAAATTTTAAAGGCGGGAAAAATAAAAATTTAAATTCAATTTAGTCCACCCCGGTTTTTTCAAAAAAATACGCTCCTAAAAAAACCATTAACAAACAGAATGCAAAAAGGACAGTAAAATCCATTAAAACGGGAAACTCCGAAAAGCCGATCAAGCTTCCCCGAAGACCGTCAACGCCGTAAGTCAGCGGGTTTAGATAAGAGAGAGGCATTATTGCGGCAGGCAAATTACTTACGGGAAATATCGCGCCTGATAAAAAGAAAAGCGGGAAAATTACGAAATTAATTACCATGCTAAACCCGTGTATGTCGGTCATTTTTGAGGCGAATATCAAGCCCAGCCCTATAAACGAGATTGAAATTAAAAGCATAAATATAAGTGCAAAGATAAACCCATGAAACGAGGGAAGGGAAAATCCTATGGGAATTGATATAATTAAAATTAAAATGCCCTGGAGCATGGATGTTGTCGCTCCTCCTGCAATTCTTCCAAGAACCAGCGAAACCCTGCTTACGGGAGCCACCATGATTTCCTTTAAAAAGCCGAATTCCCTGTCCCACAGGACCGATATTCCAGCAAACATCGCCGTGAAAAGAAGCGTCATCCCGACCATGCCGGGGACCAAAAAATCAATATAATTTATATTTTCGGGAATCCCGGGGAGATTTGCGCCCGAGAACCCGAATGCAAGAAAGGCAAGAAAGAAAAGGGGCATACCAAGCATCCCTGCTATCCTTGATTTAGCCCGTATAAATCTTTTCATCTCCCTCAGCCACATAACATAAATTGCGGTTAAACAGGGATTTTCACAGAGGCATTATCTATCATAATTAACCCTACCTTCTCTGCAAGTTTTTCATCTGAAAAATCTCAAAATCACTAACCTGCGGACATATGTTATTATTTTGTTATCTCTTCAGAGT
>MCBE01000249.1 GCA_001723845.1 Candidatus Altarchaeales archaeon WOR_SM1_SCG | reverse complement strand
GGAGATTCGGAAGCGATGAACATGGTGGAAGTCATAGATAAGATTCAAACAGTATGCGATAACAGTATAAAAATATACACTGGTGATAGCCACACTATCAGCTGTATATCTGCAGGGTTGGTATTTTTGACTCGTGGAGTGGTGGCTGCCGGAAGGATTTGCAAGAAACTTAAAAAGCTGAAAAAATCAGAAATCAACAAATTACGAGAGAATATTCCTCTTTTAAATAAAATCGGTAAGTTACTGAGGGATGATCCATCATTAGGAAGAGCCATATCTATGAAGAAACATATATACATTGACGGGATAAACATTTGTAAACTTGTAGAAGACTTAGGGCGCCTTATTCTCCGAAATGTTAGTAATGCCGATATACCTGTTGATGATGTCTGTCTTGTAGTAGAAAGATCAAACAACTTAAAAAAGAAGGCGAGGATAGTTGAGGGGAGTTATACACGAGTAAGAATGAATGATGTTGGGCTTTCACTGCTATCTGGAGAATTAGTACTTGGTATAATTGGTCTCTACCACATAATAGAGGGGCAAACAGGACATCGGAACCCTGTAAATTTTTCAGATATTCGTATAGTCAAACCAGCATAATTAAAAAGTTACATGCATGAGAAAAATACCGGTACAACTTATCAAATGGGAAATAAGAGACAAACTGGATCAAGCGAATATAAACGAAAGAGTCATGTTCCCGGGGCTCGACGGGTTATGCAGGTGGCTGGAAAGGTACTATAGTCCAAAGAGGAAATAGAAGGAGATAATTTAATGAAAAGTGGGGGAATAAATTTCTTAATCAATGAAAATTTTAGGAAAATTTTAAAAGTATTTATTTATATACAATCCCATATTATATATAACAAGAATGTTATATAACAAATTTGTTATATAACAAAACTGTTATACAAATAAAATTAAATACAATTAAAATGACAAATATAGTAGTTGGATCCCCGGTACGGAATGACAATCTGTATGGTCGCGAAGAAGTAATAGATTTGATATGGAAGAAACTTGAAGGAAGTAATATATTATTGGCTGCGCCGAGACGATTTGGCAAGACGAGTATCATGTTTAATCTGCGTGATTCTCCAAGAGAAGGTTTTGATGTCTTTTATCTGGATGTTGAATGGATAAGAAAACCATCCGATTTCATAGTAGAGATAATTACAGAACTTCTCAGCAAAGATTCCACTAAAAGAATTATTACATCAGCCAGATCTTTTCCAAAAAAGATTTTAGATATAATTAAAGGAAATATAGAGGAAATTGAATATGCAGACATAAAAATCAAACTGCGGGAAGAGTTATCCGGCAATTGGGAGGAGCAGGGGAAGTATTTGATTAAATTAATAGAAAAATCGCAAAATAAAGTTGTTTTCACTGTTGATGAATTTCCCGTAATGATACATGAGATGTCTGAAAAGAATCCTGAGGAAACTAAAACATTCCTCAATTGGTTCAGGTCATTAAGAATATCTCCAGAAGTATTTAAAAATATAAGATTTGTAATCGGTGGTTCAATAGGCATAGAAAGAATCCTTAATAAAATGGATTCCATTGCAACTATAAATGATTTAGAAAAGATATATATTGGAGAATTTAATAAAAAAGACGCTGAAAATTTTATAATTGAATTATTTAAATCTGAAGATGTTGATGTTGATAAAGGGATAGTAAATAAAATTTTAGACCTGATTGGAAAGCACATACCATATTTCATCCAGGTACTGGTTTCAGAAACAATTAAGGAATCCCGTAATAAAGATATTGATATTTCCAGGGAATTTGTAGAAAAAGTTTACAAAGAAAAAGTACTGGGTGTTGAATGCAGAACTTATTTTGAACATTATTATATGCGGCTTAGACAATATTCTGAACTCCTGGAAGAGAAGTCTTCCAAAGCGATTCTTAAAACCCTCGCAAGAGAAGATGAAATGAAACCAAAGACATTATATCAGATATACCTAAAAGCAATTTCAAAAACAGATGACCCTGACGGATTCAATTATCTTATGGGTGACCTTGAAAATGATTTTTATATAAAATTTAATCACGAGAATGAAACATATTCATTTGCATCAAAGATACTGAAGGATTGGTGGCGAAGATATTATGTATTAATTGAATAAAACATTAAAAAAAGAAAATGGTTTATAAATTCAACCCGACGCTTATAAAACCCGAAGAATTGAGAGAAACATTGGTTGCTCGAGAGCCTCTAATAGGGCGGCTACTAAAAAAAATTAAAGAATCAGGAATTAACGGTAGTTTAACTCACCACATACTTGTAGGTCCAAGAGGAATGGGTAAAACCCATATACTACTCCTTATTCACTATGGTATAAAGGAGGAAAATCTTAAAGAATGGATTCCGATAAAATTATCCGAGGAAGAGTATTCAGTAAGCACTCTGGGTGATTTATTTTTAAGAGTGCTGGAGGAACTTATGGAATCGCATCCCTCGGAAGAATTAATGAATCTGCTTGAAAAACTTAAAATCTCAAGTGAAGAGGAATTAGTTGAATACTCACTTGAATTCATGAAAAAATTCAGGAAGAAAAATAAAAAGAGATTCCTGCTCCTACTTGATAATATTCATCTGACCTTCCAGCAAATCGGTGATGAAGCACAGATCGGCAGGTTAAGAGAGGTTCTTATGAAGGATGACCTTTTTATGATTATCGGTGCAACACCCACCCTGTTCAATGAAATAATTGATTACAACGCACCTTTCTATAATTTCTTTGAAATAGAAAATTTATCTGAATTAAGTTTAGAGGAGAGCAAACATTTAATTTTAAAGAGGGCAGAGTATGATAAACATGAGAATATAGTAAAAGATTTTGACAATTATGCCCCGAGAATTAAAGCGATATTGCATTTAACAGGAGGAAATCCTCGGCTTATTCTAATGTTTTATGAAATTATTACTGAATTTGGCGTTTTAGAAGTTCAAACAGAATTAAAAAAACTTCTTGATGAACTCACGCCCTACTACCAGGCGAAAATAGAAATTCTCCCGCCCCAGCAGAGAAAGATATTTGACACAATGGCTTTGATGGATGGTCCTGCAACACAAACAGAAATCACCGAAAAAACAAGGATAAGCAGAAGCACTGTCATTTCACAGATGAAGCGCCTTTTTGAGATGGGCTATGTAAGACCTGCAAAACAAAAAAGAAGAAAATATGTGCTTTATGAAATCAGCGAGCGGTTATTTAGAATCTGGCGTGAAATGAGAACCGCTAAAAGTGAGAGAACAAAATTTTTAGTAAAATTTCTTGAGGTGTGGTACACTCCGGGAGAATTGTATGATGAATTTAAGAAATTGAAAACAGAATACGGCGAACACTATAAAAAAGGAGATGTTGCTCAAGCTAAAAAAATTATAGAACAATTAGGATATGTTCAAGATGCAGTTAAAACTGAAAAATGGTTTGAAATTTGCGAGCATAGAATAGAAAAACTTCTGGAGATGAAAGATTTAAAAGCAGCTGAAGAAGAGATAGAAAAACTTAAGAGTAAAGCCCGGAAGGAAGACAATAAAAAGGAACTTGCTAAAGCATATCTATGTGACTGTAGATTATGGTATCACCGAAAAGACCCATCTAAAGCATTAGATGCGATAAATAATGTGTTGGCGATTACGCCAGATTCAGATATCTGGTTTATCAAAGGAAATGCCCTTTCTATTTTGAAGAGATATGATGAAGCGGAGAAAGCATACAGGGAGGCGATAAGGATAACCCCTGAATATGTAGAAGTACATATGGCTTTAGGAATTTTATTTGAAAAATTAGAAAAATATGATGAAGCGGAGAAAGAGTTTAGAGAAACAATAAAGATCAATCCAAAATATGGAGATGCACACCATAATTTAGGAAATTTATTAAAAATTTTAAGAAGGTATGACGAAGCGGAGAAGGAATATCTAGATGTAATAAGGATTAATCCTGAGGATGAAGAAGCACACAACAATTTAGGAATTTTATTAGCAGAATTAAAAAGATATGATGGCGCTGAGAGAGAATTCAGGGAAGCGATAGAGATAAATTCAGAATATGCACAAGCACACTACAATTTGGGATTGTTATTTCATGAAAATTTAAAAAGATACGAAGAAGCGGAGAAGGAATACCGGAAAGCGACACGAATTAATCCCGATTACGGATGGGCACACGACAATTTAGGAAATTTATTACAGAATTTGAAAAGATTTGATGAAGCGGAGAAATCTCATAGAAAGGCGATACGGATAAATCCAAATCACGCAAATGCACACTATAATTTAGGAAATTTACTAAGAAATTTAGGTAAGTATAATGAGGCATTGGAGTTTTTGAATAATGCAATCAAATTGAATCCTAAAGATATGGATTCTTGGTTCAATAGAAGCATAGTTCTTACAAAATTAACCAATTACGATGAATCACTAAAAAGTGCCAATAAAACACTTTCAATAGCCAAGGAAACTGACAAAAAACAACTTCCAAGAGTTATGCTTTTATTTGTGAACATTCACGCACATTTTGATGAATACAAGAAAGCTGAACAGTATATAAGGAAAGCATTTGAATATGAAACAGATGAAAAAAAACTCAATAGTTTGCTGTTTTCTTTCATAGCAGATTTAATTTCCGAAGGAATGTTAGAATTCGCCAGCAGTGCGCTAAAAACGATTGAAGAAGTAAAAGGCAGAGAATACGCTGAATTATTTGCACCATTCTCAATAGCAGTGAAATACCTCAAAACCAGAGATGATGAGATTCTTGATAGAATTCATCCCGAGGTGAGAGAAATTGTAGAGGAAATCATAAAGAAAACTGGGAAAAATAAGAAAGGGTGATTATTTCAAACCCGAATTTTAATAATTATTATGCTTATCGGAATAGACGACACCGACTCCACGGCAGGAATGTGCACAACCTTCATCGCAAAGGAATTATGCAAAAAATTAGAGGTTATCGGTTTTCCCCGGCTCATACGCCTGAACCCTAACATTCCCTATAAAACCCGCGGGAACGGTGCGGTTGCATTAAATGTTAAAACCGGAAACAATGAAAAAATTAAAAAAATCGTTCTTGAAACAGTTGAAAAAAACGCAATTTTTGAAGACGATAAAACAAATCCCGGCGTTGTGTTCCTGGAGAAAAGGAATTTTGAAGATTATAACATTTACACTGAAATCCTGCGCGATTTCTATGAGAAGGCGATATCCGAACTTGTGACAATCGGGGAAGCAGATGCTGCTGCAAGACAGGTTAATGCCGAAGTTCATAAATTCAAGTCAGGGAGAGGCATAATCGGCGCTCTTGCAGCGGTTGGTGCCGATCTTTCAGCGGATGTGACCTATGAAATTATCGCCTACAGGATTCCAAAAAACTATGGAACAGAGAGAAAAATTGACCCGGAGTCGGTATTTGAAATGGATAAAAAGACATATCCAAAAACTTTTAATAATGTTGATTTAAATTTAAATAAAATTTTAATTCTTCCAAGGGGCAATGACCCTGTTTTCTGCGGGATTCGCGGCGAGAGTCCCGAAATAGTCAGTGAGGCATGGAAACTCATAAAGCCGCTTGAGGAGATTGAAGATACATTGATTTTTCAAACAAACCAGGCAACTGACGCTCACCTGAAAAAGAAAAAAATTTCGGAACTCATGCCTTTTGACTGTGCAATTGTTTCGGGGAGAGTTTCAGGAGAGCCAAAAAACATTCACGGCGGGCATGTAATTTTTAAATTAAAATATTATTCACAGGAGATTGATTGTGCTGCCTACAGGGAGACCGCGAATTTCAGAAAAATTATAAGAAAATTAAGAGCCGGCGATAAAGTTACTGCATACGGCGGGATTGGAAAGTACTGGGCAATAAATCTTGAGAAAATCCGGGTTTTGAAATTAAAAAAATATTACGAGAAGATAAATCCTGTTTGCGAAAAATGTAAAATTAAGATGAAATCGGAAGGCAATGGCAAGGGCTTCCAGTGCAAAAAATGCAAAAAGAAACTGCCTGAGGATGCTGCTGTTTTAAAGGAAATCAATCGCGATTTGAAACCTGGGTTTTATGAGGCGGCACCTGATGCAAGAAGACACTTGAGCATGCCTCTTGTAAGGATGAAAAACAGGTGCTAATCCAGCGACTTTATTGAGAGAAGTTGCTTTTCAGTTGAAATTTCATCCATTACATCCATAAGCTTTTTGCTGTGCTCTTTATCAACATCAACATTCATCATCACAGACGATTTTTCATCAGGCGAGGGCATTAAAACATCAAGGTCGGAAACCATTCCAACCTCGTTCAGGCGGTCTATCGTATCCATGATGCCGGTATCAATCACATGCCCTATAAGCATGAACGAGTGCGTCTCCTTCTCATAGTACTTTTTGCCTTCAACCTTTATCTCCGATATGCGGATTTTTCTTTCCTCAAGTGAATTTTTTATTAAATTCAGTGACAATTCATCGGGAACCTCAAAAATTATTTCAACAGGCACCGGACCGGAGCCGGTTCTTAAATGCAAAACACTTCTAATGTTTCCGCCGTGCCGTGAAACCGGCTCAATTGCTTCAATAAGAGTTCCTGGAATGTCCTTTAATTCAAGCGTCATGTCAATTTTCATTTTTTTCCTTATTATTTCTTAGAATTAATTTATAAATTAATAAATATAAATTAATAAAATTTCTTCAGCATCGTCTGTGTGTATTGAATGTAATCGTCAATATCCAGGTTTTTAACATTATCCCTGTACTTCGGGTCTGCGTAAATGCAGAATGTAAGCCGCTCAAGTTCCGCTTTCTCAAGTGCTTTTGCAAGTTCCGAGACCTCATCAATTCTCTTTAATTCATTGTCATATTCAACAAGAACCTTAAACTCGCTCATCTCCGAGGACTGCATATCCATCAAAAGAAATCCTCTTGGAATTTTTGCGTCATCTGAAATTTTATTCTCAATTTCTTTTTTATTTTTTGAAATCTCGCTCCTGAAACTTCTCAGTGTTTTATTGATTTTTTCGGCAAACACCCGCTTGAAAAGCTTTCTTGTATCAATCCGGTGCATCATTTCCCCTGCATAGCCGCCTGAATTCCTGAGGGTGTAAACAAGGTCAATATCATCCATTCCAAGAAAACTGTCATAAGTTATTTTCCCGTCATTAAGAAGCGAGTTTACCGCATTTGCAAACATCGATTCAACGATTCTTTTTGTATGATGCCGGTAAATCGTCTGGTGCATCATGTTCCTTCCGATAAGCAGCGACTCTGCCGCTTCCAGCCCCCCTGAGCCGACAATAATTTCGCCGCCTGCTAATTTTAATGTATGAATAATTCGCTCAAGGTCAATTATCCCGTAGGCAACGCCCGCGTAATACGAGTCCCTCAAGAGGTAGTCCATCTTGTCAACATCAATTTCGGATGAGATAATTTTACTTAAATTTCCTTTTCCCGTGACAAGGTCTGAAATCTTCTCAGGAGATATACTATAGGAATTTAATATATCTGAAATTCCCGTGTTTAAAATAATCCGTGAGGAATTTTCCTCGTGATTAAAACCGAACCTTGAAAGAAGATGATCTGAAGTATGTGAAAAGGCGCAGTGTCCGATGTCGTGCAAAAGCCCCGCTATTTTTAAATCCTGCCTTTCCTCATCCAAGCCGAGATGATCTGCAACTTTGCCTGCAAGATGCATTACGCCAAGCGAGTGCTCAAACCGGGTGGAGTTCATCGCGGGATAAACTAAATTGCAAAGCCCGTTTTGACTTATATGGCGGAGACGCTGCATTTCGGGTGCGTCCGCTAATTTCAGTTCAATTTCGTTTAGTTCAATGTTGCCGTGGATGGGATCGCGGATGATTTTCATTTTGGCGATTGAATTATTATTGGAAGTGTGTAAATATTTAGATTAATTTTTTGCATCAACTTACTCATTCATTATTTTTTAATTTTAGAGATTAAATTATAAATATCTTCTTTATCTTGTAGTAATCCGTTAAAGGTAGGGGGTTGTATTCCAATAGGTTGTGAATGTCGCAAACCTTTTCTACTTGTTTTATTGAACAAATGAATAACTTCTTTAATTACATTACTATCCCATTTAACTTTATCAAGACTATTTATTCTTATGTTTGGACGATATCTACTTATAACACTCTTAAAAATTTCTATCTCGACGAAACTTTCCAAATATCCACTTAATAAATCATAAACATTTCTAATTTCAAACTCATCTATCGTGACACTCCTCTCATTTTTTTGTTCTATTGATTTAATTCTTTCGTTAATCTTATTCTTTTTAACCTTTAAGTCACGTTCTGTGCCTAACTTTGCATCTGGATCGAGAAAAATTGAATGAGATTCTCTTGTAAAATGTTTCACTTTTTCTTCTCCTGTTAGTTCCAATAAATAATTAAGAAATACAAGATTATGAGTAAAAATAATAATTTGACTATCTCTTTCAGATGCGATTCTAATTATTCTTTCAGCCAAATACTCCATATTATATTCATCCAAACTTGTTACCGGATCATCAAAAATAAACACTCCTTTGAAATTTTCTATTTCGATTTGTGCAAAAAAATCAGCCAAAGCATGTTGCTTTTGCTCTCCTTCACTAAAAATTTCTTTAATTTTTTTATCTCCAATCCTATAAACTCTTTTAGTCTCACCATGCTCAGTTCTAGTAGAAAAGCTATATTTAATAGGTTTACAACAATTTAAATTCTTATATTCTTTATCTAAACATTTTTGAAACTCTTTTATAAATACTTTTTTACTAAAATCCGTGCCAAGCCTACTTACATAAGCTTTTGCATCTATTATTAAAGTTGTAATATCACCTATCTTTTTAAGGGAATTTGATACTCTTATATATTTTAATAACTCCTTTTTATTCTCAACCACTTCACTTTTATGTTTTAATGGTTTTATTTTGATTCCTAAGTTCTTTATATTCAATTCTTTATTCTTCTTCATTTCTTCATATTTTTTTCTTTTTTCTAAAACCTTATCATGAATATCCAAATAATAATCAAACAAATCCTTAACCTTCTTTATATCCTCTTGAGAATATTTCAATTTATCTTTTTTAAGAATGGCACCTTCCAATTTTGTAAAAATAGATACGATAAATTTTCTATCATAGGTTTTTTCAATAGAAAATTCTTTAATTTCTTCAGTAATCGTCTTTTCTTTTTCAGAAAAATATTCCAAATCCGAAATTACATTGTTAATCTTATTCGAATAATCATCTATCTTTAAATTAATATCCTCCATATTTTGCTTTGTTTCTCTCTGTAGTATTTTATAGTCTTCTATTAACTTCTTGGCTTTATCAGTTAATAATTCTTGGAGGCAATAAGGGCATCTTTTCTTTGAATATTCTTTTTGTTCCTTTTCTGACAAACTTTTAATGAAATCAAAACTGCTCTCAATAAACTTTTTCCAAATTTCGTTTTTTAACCAGCTTTCTGGTATATTGTCTTTGAACCGTATAAATTGTTTATCCTCCAAAACTTGTCTACAAACAATATATTCATCTATTAAGTTATTTATTTTTTCAAAATACTCCTCTGTAAACATATATTTCCAGAAAAGTTTATCCTTTATTTTCTCCTTTTCTCCAAAAATCCTTAAAATTTCTTCTATCTGATTAATCAAGTTATCCAAGATTTTTATCTTATCATTGAAATTAACCCTCTGCAGTTTCTCACATTCATCTTGTAATTCTTCCAGATTATTCCTTTCTTTTTTAGAAATCTCGATGGTATTTATGTTTTCTTTGTTAAGTTCTTTTCCCTCTTCGAACAAAAAAGGAAGTTTAGATTGTAAATTTCTGTTTAGAAAATTATATCCAGAAGTAATGTTACTTTTTCTTTCCTTTAATCTGTTTTCTAATTTTTCTAAAAATTCAGAAAGTAACTGAAAATATTCTTGTTTTAAATAAGCCAGTGATAATGTGTTATCTATATCATCCTTAACTAAGGATAAAGAAATATCCGAATCAAATATTTTAACATTTGATTTTGGTTTAGTCTCACCATTTTGCCAGGTTATATTACATTCGCTACTATTACCTTCCCAATATTCAACTTCTAAACAGCATTTAGAAAGATTTATATTTACATCTTCATTTATGTTTGTTAAAGTTTCTTTTTCATGACCTAAAGCATTACAAATAGCTTTATAAAGCGAACTCTTGCCAGAGGCATTCAAACCATAAAAAATGTTTATTTTACTCTTTAACTCTATAGGTTCAATTTTATCAATTAATCCAACATTTTCTACAGAGATAACTTTTTTTATTGATTTTATCCTTTTTAATCCTTCTTTTTGAAAGGAATATTCTATGCATCCTTCAATCTGTTTGTTTCTATTTAGATTTTCTTCTTTATTATCGTTTTTTTGATCCAGAGGGACATAGTGATCAACAAAATTCGTTATATCTCTTTCGGTAATAGTATCATCTAATACTTTTTCCATTAATGGTTTTAATATATCATACTTACTGGATTTAAATAAATTACTTTCCGTTATAAACTCAATTGCTGTCTTTATTTTTGACTCTTTATCCATATTTCTTGCTCCTATCAATAATCTGGCTGAAACCCTATTATCTATTGTTTATTGTTTTTTAATTATTTTAATTTGTAATTTTTTAAATTTCACAAACATTAAATTAATTAATTGTTTTGATTTAAATTACAATTTAAGATATTCATAAAGTGCAATGAATCCTTTTCCGAAAAACGGACCTCCCCTTTAATAATTCATAACCTCTCAAGAATTCCCCTCCCCGCGAGAACCCCTGTTGCGGAAGCATTGATTATATCCCTGCTCAAGCCCGTTCCGTCGCCTGCTGCAAATAAATTTTTAATTGATGTCTCCATGTTTTTATCAACTTCAACCTGCATTGAATAGAACTTGACTTCGGGTGCGTAAAGGAGTGTGGAGTCGGAAGCAACGCCGGGAATTACCTCGTTTAACTTCTCAAGCCCTTCAAGAATATCTGTTAAAATTTTATACGGGAGTGCCATTGCAATATTTCCGGGAGTAACATCTGTCAGCGTGTTTTTAATCATACTTCTCTTCAGCCGCTCTTCTGTTGACCTTCTTCCCCTGCGAAGATCGCCGAGCCGGTGAATTATCGGTTTTCCGCCGCCGATTGTTGTTGCGAGTTTTGCAATTGACTTGCCGTATTTTATCGTGTTTTCCACGGGCTGTGTAAGGTCAATTCTCACAAGGAATGCAAAGTTTGTATTTTCAGATTCCCTGCCTTTCAGAGAATGCCCGTTAACGCCTATGAATCCTTCATATTTTTCCTTTACGACAAAGCCCCTGTGGTTTGTGCAAAATGTCCTTACAAAGTCGCCGTACTGTGTGGTCCAGATATGAAACTTCGGGTCGCGGTTAACTTTAATTACCGGATCCATTATAATTGCAGGAACTTCAACTCTTACGCCGACATCAATAGGACCGAATTTTGCATTAATTTTATGTTTTTCAACAATCTCATTGCACCATTCCGCGCCCACTCTTCCCGGGGAAATAACAATGAATTTACCGTAAATTTCATTATTTTCATTATCATTACTTTCAATTTTTACGCCCTTGCAAATTCCGTCCGCGATAATTAAATCACTGACTCTTGTTTTCAATAAAAACACGATACCCCTTTCTCTTAGAAAATCTGCAAAATTTTTAATAATTTCCGGTGATTTATCCGAGCCGATGTGTCTCTGCTTAATTTCAACAAATCCAATACCGACTTCAGCGGACTTTCTCTTTAACTCGTAAAGTTTTTCCTCATCGGTTCCCATGACTTCGTGGGGTGCGCCGAATTTTAAAAAAATTTTGTCGCAGTAATCAACCAGGTCATAAGCGGACTGAACATCTCCCGTTAATACGGACAGATCGCCTCCTATGTCGGGTCTTAAGTTCAGGGTGCCGTCAGAGAATGTCCCGCTGCCGCCGACGCCGCACATTATGTCGCAGGGCTTGCAGTTCGCGCAGTAAAGGGTCTGCTCCATCGGGCATTTCCTTCTTTCTATGTCTTTTCCCCCGTCAATAATTAGAATTTTTAAATTTTTATTTTTTTCAATTAGTTCATAAGAAGCAAACATCCCGGCGGGACCCGCCCCGATTATTATCACATCAAATTTTTCGTTTTCCATGATTTTATTTTTGTAATATAAATTTAGGGGTTAGTTGTTAGTGGTTAGTTGTTAGTGGTTAGTGGTTAGTGGTTAGTTGTTAGTGGTTAGTGTTCTAATCCCTAACCCCTAACCCCTAATCCCTAACCCCTATTCACTAATCCCTAACCCCCAATTCTCATCATTCTCCTCTCCACAAAAATATTAAAATAATTATTGAAATCCAGAGACCGACCGCAAATGCAGGGATCATACTTCCTATCTTATAACCAAGTCCCCTGTTTATGTCAAACTCGCTCTTTTTACTTTCAAGATTTGTGTAATCGTTTTTTGTATTCGCGATGTTGTTTTCAATCTCTGCGACTTCTTTGTTTGTCTCCCGGATTTCTTTTTCCAGATCATCTTTCTCACCCTCAAGAGGTGAAATCTCCTGCTCTATTCCGCTGATACCTGTTTTTAAAACATCAATTCCTGCGCTTATATTTGATAAATTTTCATTTAATTTATCGTACTCGGAAACACCTGCCGATATGTTTTCCGCACCCGCATTGAATGCCGATGCAATAATTACTGCCGCGAAAAATAAAAATTTGTATTTCATCTTCTATTTGTTAATTGTATTATTAATTATTTTAATTATTTCATAAAAAATTTAAATTTAAGAATTAAAAACAATAAAAAAATAAATCCGCTTATTCCGCGAGTTTTGCAATTTTAACTCCCTTTTTTTCAACGACTTTAATCCTGATTCTTCGCGGCGGCTTTTCAATTCCTCGCGACCACAGCATTTCGTTTAAGGACGCATCAAATTTAACTTCCGATTTTGTATGCCTCGCAAGAAATTCTTTTACAATCTTTACCGCCTTTCTTGCCCTTCTTTTTCTCGGAACATTAAATGCGTCTCTCAAGGGAATCGTATATAACATTAGTTCTTCTTCTTCCTCTTCTTCTGCTTCTTTTTCTTCTCTGGATTCTTCTTCGGATTCCTCTGATTCTGCTTCCTCTTCTCTGGATTCTTCTTTAGATTCCTCTGATTCTGCTTCCTCATGTTCCTCCCCAAACTCTTTCTTTTTTTTCTTCTCCTCTTTTTTCTTCTCCTCTTTTTTCTTCTCCTCTTTTTTCTTCTCCTCTTTCTTCTCCTTCTTTTTTCCGGGTTCTTTAACCGGTCCAGGAGTTTCTTTTTCTTTCTCTTCTGCCTTTTTTGTCTTTTTTGGTTTTGCCATTTGTACTATGATTTATTAAATTAGATTGAATATTTAATAAACTGATATGAATTTTGATTAATAAAAAATTACATAAAAATAAATATTAAATTTTTGCAGGGTTAGAAGTATCCAAATAACCTATGAAACACTCAATGTACATTGATTATCTGCATAGACCCAGTAACCCCTGCCGGGCTCCATTTTTGCCAGATCGCCGAACCAGTCACCGTAGGCATAAGAGCGGTATTCCCACCCGTTATCGTTATCCCATGTTGCTATGTCCGTGTAACTGCCGTCAATTGAAGACACCGCATCCGGTAATTGTACCGAATCCATAGATGGCCAGCCGATCAGGTTCCAGCCCTTTCCAAGTTCGGCATTAAATTCGGATACAATTTTTCCGTGAACAACTAAATTCGCATCCTCTTTCATATTGAGCCAGTAACCCCTCCCGTATTCTATTGTAGAAAGGTCACCGAACCAGTCACCATACGCATAAGATAAATAAATCCATTTCTCATCCCATGTTGATACATCAAGATATTTACCTTCAATCGGGGCAAAAACCGAATTTATTGAATTATTATCAGGTAAAATCGGCAGTGAAATCAGGTTCCATCCTTTTTTAAGTTTTAGCGTGTATTCCGATTCCGTACTGCTTTCTGCAGGATCACCCCAGATATAAATTGATGAGGTTACGGATATATTAAATAAACATCCGGGACATGCGCCGGGTATTTCAGGGTCAAGATAGGTCATCTTTACGTGATTGGTAAGTGGATTGGTCGCATTTGCACATGTAATCGGGCTGCCAGAACTTGTATTCATGCAAGTGCTTGTGTTAATATCAGAAGTAACATTAGTTTTATACCTTATTGTTAATTGCTGCCCTGGAGTTAAGAATGCTATACTTGATATATCCCAGGTTAAATTAATGCCGGATGCTAAATTACCTGTTACAACGGGCTCAAGTCTTATATCACCCACATACGAATGCCCCGGAGTATAATTAAGACCTGGGGGCATATTATCTTTAATGATTAAGGGTTGTATATTCGCGCCGCCGGTTTTGCCATGCGGTCGGTTCAAAATCACTATACTGAAATCAACAGAATTTCCGATAGTTACTGCATCCTTGTCAGGATACTTGTACAGAGATACATTTGCAATTCGCCCGGTCATATTGATAGTGGTGCTGTCTGATACGGTTGTGCCTTTTTCCTTACTTTTTGCAGTAACATTTGCCTTATTAACCATACCTGTTGTAGATATACTTGCATTTACATTTGCGCGGAATGTTATCACCACAATTGTTTTCGGGGGAATATTACCTATATTCCACTTTACTTCCCGCCCATTAATTGCAGTTGTCGGGGCAGGAGTGGTCTTACCATCCACAAGAGAGGTTCCTGTTTTATAAGATAATCCGAAAGGTAATAAGTCAGTTACCTTTGCATTTTGCAATGTATGCAATGACGGATTGATAACAGTAATTACGAAAGAGGGAACCGAACCCGGCTCAACATCATATTTATTCACTGTCTTAATAATCTTTATTTTTGCAGTGTCAAGTGGAGTTATATAGACATAGGAACTTGCCCACATCTCGGGAAGCGGTGTTCCGGCATTATCTGTTGCAGCGAGTTTTGCACGATTTTCATATAATCCTGACTCATTGTCAGGGGATTGGAGTTTAACAATAAAGGAACATTTACTGCCTGGTGTTATCTTTGATGTGTTTAACATGAGTACAGGATCATATGGGTCACCTGTTACAATTATACAACCTTCCTGGTCATCAATATAACCACCACCAACATTAGTGCTCCATCCTTCCGGGTATACTTCGGTTAAATTTGCATTTTTTAATATTCCGGTACCTGTGTTTTCCATGGTTATATTGAACTTTGCAATTTCTCCCGGCTTTATTGTTGCGTTTAGTGTATGTTTTGTTATTATGAGGT
>MCBE01000248.1 GCA_001723845.1 Candidatus Altarchaeales archaeon WOR_SM1_SCG | reverse complement strand
GTAAAACCCCTCCCGTCTTGCGTTCTTCGCGGCAATTTTGTGAATCCATCATCTTTCAAAATCCGATCAATCGTGTTGATGCTGACTTTGAGGTTTTCTTCGCAGAGTTTATCATATATGTCATATACTGAAAGGTTCTTTTTTCTCCATGAGATTATCTTCCCAGTTACTTTTTCAGGTGTTCGCCGACCTTTTGGCCCATTCTTTTTTTCAGGGAAGAATTGCAGTTTTCCTTGTTTGAAATCTGAAACAATACCTTTGAATGTTGGGATAGCATAACCAAAACGCTTTGCGATTTTCTTCTGCGTGGCTCCTTCTTCCAGATAATATGCCCTGAGGGCATCATACTTTTTTTGATCAGGGGTGTTCGGTTCCAGAAAATATTGTTGTGGGTCCATTTTTGGTGTGTAAGTGAGTTAATAGTATATAGAATTATGATACATACTATAAAAATGGATCGGTGCTAAATTCTGTGGATGTTAGAAAAAACAGATAGATATAGCACCCTCAATAATGTGTTTTCTATGAAACCATGTAACTATAGCTCGGATTTTTGAAAATTTTAGGTGTCATGTAGGTCATACTCTGAAGAGATAACAAAATAATAACATATGTCCGCAGGTTAGTGATTTTGAGATTTTTCAGATGAAAAACTTGCAGAGAAGGTAGGGTTAATTATGATAGATAATGCCTCTGTGAAAATCCCTGTTAAACGATCACAATAATTTTATATATTATTACCCTGTACCAACTTTGAATCACCTTCTGCCATATTTATCCAGTAGCCCTTGCCCGGCTCAATTGTATCAAGTTCGCCGAACCAGTCACCGTACGCATACGAGCGATACTCCCACGCACCGTTCCATGTTGCAACATCTATATATTTACCTGCAATTGACGAAAGAGCAGTATCTAATGCCGCAGGTTCCGTTGAAGTTGAACCTATCAGGTTCCAGCCGCCGTACAGATTTGTTTCACGGTCGTAATTTGTTGTCCCGGTAACTTCAAGTTCCGAGGGTTCTGTCATGTATATCCAGTATCCTTTCTTCGGTTCAATTGCTGCAAGGTCTCCGAACCAGTCGCCGTACGCATACGAGTGATACTCCCACGCCCCGTTCCATGTTGCAACATCCGTGTACTTGCCCTCGATCGGGGCGAGTACTGCCGAAATTGAAAGGTTTTCTGGCTTTATTGGAATTGAAATTAAATTCCATCCTTTATTAAGTTCAAGAGTGTAACTGCTGATGGCAGGTTCTGGGGTATCATTTCCGGTATCGGTTTCAACTGCGATTGCACCCCCTATTATCCCGATTACTTCACTTGCATCCATGTAGAATATACAGTCAGGACATACATCCGGATGCTCGGGGTCAAGGTAGGATAAAGCAACATTATTAATTGCAGTTCCCCTTATACCGGGAATTACCTGTGTCCTGTATTTTATTGATACCTGCTGACCGGGAGTTAAGAACAGCCACTTGGATAAATTCCAGTATAGTGTCTCACCCACTGTATCAGCGGGATCGTCAGATCTGGTTGAGTCATTATAACCAAATGCGCTGCAATTACCCTGGTCTGTTCCAAGTTGGGTGGTGTTCTTATGAACCCTGTTTTTGAAATCGCCGCATACGGTTGGTTTTATCTTGAGGTCGCCGACAAAATCATATCCGGGTACATACTGGAGATATTGCGGAAGTGTGTCATTTAAGATTAAAGGTGCAATGTTTGCTCCTCTCGGGTCATTCCAGATTACAATTGTATAGTCAACATAATCGTAATAAACCGGTGAATTATCTGACGCATACTTATAAAGTTTTGCATTTGCTATGTAGCCTGTCATTTCATAGGATGTGTCAGCGGTCACATTATCTCCATCCCACGGATCTACACCCGAAACATCTACCGTGTTATTAAATGTTGTATTGCAGACACTGCATTTAACATGGGACTTGAATGTTAATACCATTATTGATTTTGCCGGAATCTTTTCTAACGCAGGAACATTTGTCCAGTTCCATGTTAAGTTTAATCCCATTTTTGTTCCCTGCCTTGGATCAGTACTGCATACACTCCAATCACCACATGGGAACGCATCGGCAATAAGCCAATTGCCAGAGACATCAGGATCATCTATCGGGATACCGTTAAGCATTGCTGTTCCACGAGTATAGTTAAAGCCCCTTGGCAAGTAATCAGTTATCATAACATTATAAATAGTAGCGTAAGTCGGGTTCTGGATAATTATTGTGGTTATCGGTTCAGAACCGGGTTCAACATCATGCTGGCTCATTGACTTGATAACTTCAAGTCGCGGCTTATCTCCAATAGTAACTTCTGCCGAAGCAACATCATCCACCCATGAGCCATCGGGTCTCTGACCATATAGTGACACATAATTCGTATTAATTCCAAGGTTTATTTCATCAACATCTTCTGTCACATTTGTTATCATGGTGAATGTCTCGCTTGTTGATGCATTAATCGTGACATTATACCATATCGCACCGGTATCTGTACAATTTCCTGGATGACCGTCCTGGCTTGAGACATTATGGCATGTAAAGCCCTTGATTGGAATTGTATCTGTTATGTTTGTATTTCTAAGTTCATTTTCACCGGTATTTGTAACGGTTATTGTCCAGATTACCTGGTCTCCCAATCTTGCCTGATTAGAGCTTACAGTTTTAGTCATTAAAATTTCTACACTTCCAAGCACCGTAACCTCAGATATATCCAAAACAGAGGGTATCGTTCCGTTGGCAAGATCCTTTCCTGTAACATTTGCCGTGTTTGTGTAGGTACCGTCATCCACACTCCACGGAATTCTGACACTGTAGGTAATGCTACATTCCTGACCTGCCTCAAGGTTTGTGACATTAAAGACCGCACTTGTTGCGTTAATTCCGGAAACTATAGTTGCATTACAAATCCAATAAGTATTGTTGTAAACATCGCCCGTGAATGTAAAATTATCTTCCATGTTATCATTGATCTGGATATTCTGTGCAGTTCCTTCTCCATAGATTGCGGTGTTCTTTATTGTTATGGTATAATTAATAATCCTATCTGCGGGCGTTGAACCTTCAACACTGTTTGTTTTATCCATTGAAAATCCGGGTTTTGAAATAATGTTGTTATATGAAGTTTCTTTGGTATGAGTGCTTCCGTTTGGCAGAATACCTGAAACATTCGCATTATTTGTGTTAAGCCCGGTATCTACACTTGAATTTATAAATGCTGTAACCCAGTAATAATAAGTTCCTCCCGCATCGGAACCGTTAATGGTCTGGTTAACCCATGTCACCGTGTGATGTGTCCTGTTAGTTTGTGGGTCATAATAAACGCTTGTGTTGCCGCATGCTCCGGTAACGCCCTGTGTTGTACTTGCATTTCTGCATTCAAAACCATAAGGTAATACATCGGCAACTATTGTATTTGTTAGTATATTATAACCTGTATTTGCAACGGTAATTGTATAATTAATTATTTCTCCCGGCTGCATGAGTATCATTGCTGAACGATTGGCTACATTTTTTCTAATTGATATTGTTATATTCTGCTCTACGCGCACATCTGCCGTGGCATTATCATAATACTTCGCCAGCCAGCCGTAAGTAAGGTCAGTGTAATTCAATTCCGCAAGATTTGTATATATCCCATCTGAAATGTTTGAACTTATGTATGCTTTAAATGTAAATGTACAATTCTCGCCCGGTCCAAGAGTATTATTTATAGTGAAATTTGCTATGCTTGCATTTGTTGAATTCACACTCATTGTAAGAACTGTACAATTACCAGATACATAATTAACAGAATTATTAATGTGCGTGAAATTTTCAGGTAAGTAATCCCGGACAACAATATTTGTTGCATTTCCATAATTACCTGCATTCTTAACTGTAATCCTGTAGGTAACATTTGAATTAGGGGTTCTTACGCGATCTGAATTTGTAGCAGGGGTCTTTGTTATGGTTAACTGCGGCCAGGCAAGCATAACAGAAGCACCGCTGCTTCTTTCTAAATAGTCCGTACTATTTCGTCCTGATGCAGTTGCAATGTTTGTGTTGATAAGTGATGCGTTAGATTTTGGTGATGCCGTAACCCAGAATTCATAACAGGTACCTCCACCACCAGGCACTGTACCAATTATTGACCAGTTAACCTTAACTATGTTTCCAATGGTATTATTGCTGCAGTTTGCGCTTGTGAATCCCGGATAGTTAGAGCCACAGTCAATAAAGTTGAAATTTATAGGTAGAGTGTCATTCACACTTAAATTATACATTGGATCAGTTCCTGTGTTACATACATCTATTGTAAAGTTCACTGTCTGGTTGGGTTCTATATTTTCCACCAGTTTAACTTTATCATTACTTGAATTCAAAACACTCTTGTTTATTGTAAGGGCTACGGCTTCTTGTACGGTGATATTTGCAGTATAGTTCTTCGGCATATCAGAAATCATTATGCCGCCCATGTCAGTGGCATTTAATACTGCAGTATTACTATAAGTACCTGGTAGAATACTATCATTAACATACACATCATACCAGAATAAACACTGTCCTCCGGTACCTCCCTCGGTTGGAGCACCCGATAAATTGCCGGATACCTCAAAGACCGCACTTATGTTATTTGAACTTCTCCATGTTATGTTAATATCACCTGATTCACATTCGTAACCGTGTGCCGGTCCCGGTGCCCCGTAATTGCCGGTATGTGTAAAGTTGCCATTAGCGAATGTATCATTAATTATAATATTTTTAGCATCTGCACGACCAACATTTGTAATAAGGATATAATATCTTACCGTAGCACCCTGACCCACAGGTTCATCAACAAACGGGTCTACTGCCCATTTTATTATTGTTAAATTCGGTTTTAATACATCAAGATATATGTGGTCTGTATCATTAACAGGGGTACCATCCGGTGTCTGTCCACTTGAAAACACAGAATTGTTGTATCTTGTTCCCATGCAGGATGAATTTACATACGCCAATACATAAACGGTCATTGAATCATAAGCAATTAATGAAAGATTACTCCATGATGTTTGCGAGAGATTTATAAAGCAGTCAGGAAGCGTATCATTTATAGATACATTGATCATTTCAACATTTACATTGTTCTTGAGATAAATTGAGAAATTCAGAACATCTCCTGCCTGTACCTCCTGTATCGCTTCTCCGTCTCCCACTGCCTCACCGTTCAAAGTTGCTACTTCTTTATCCGCGGTAATGGAGGGTAACGGCGGCACGACAATCACTGTTGCGTTTGTTGTTGCCGGTGTGCCATCCGCATTTGAATTATTCATATCCAGTGCCGTTAGCAGTACGGTATTGTTGAATGTACCTCGTTCATGGTCCGAGGGTATGTAAACATCAAACTGGAACATGCAGGTTGACTCCTTCCCGAAAATATTATCCTCGCCTTTATCGGTTATATTAAATGCTATCCAATTCGGAGTAGTCATATTATTGAAATCAACAACATTAACATCGCAAACAAACGGCGTAAGCACGGTTAAGTCGAGTCCTTCGCTGTTGTTCAGTGTGAAGTTTGCAGGCAGCGTATCATTAACCGTTACATTCTTTGCATCTGCATTTCCGACATTTCTTACGGTAACTATAAAGGTCGCTTCATTCCCGGGATTATTTTCAGTAGGCGATGCAAACTTTTCTATCTGCATGTTCGGTTTTCTAACTTCAAAGTTAGCGGTTGACTGCGACTCAAGAGGTATTCCCGATAGTGTTTCTGCTGTTGCTTTCAGTGTGTTGATATTATTCCCGCGAACCGCACTTGAGTTTATATAAGTCGTTACATGAATAGTTATATTTTTACCTGGGGCAAGATATGCACCATCGCAATCCCATTTCAATTTCTCTCCATTTTCTATATCATTATCATTAGAAAAAGTACAGGTTAATACTCTCTCAATTTCTATTGCATTAACAATCCAGCCATTGGCACTGCTGTTGCTAAAGGTTATATTTATCTGTCCGCCATCATCTACATACACTCTAAGAGTGGTACTGTTTGGTAGTAAGCCGTTTGCAAAAACCACACCTGTTATATCGGTACCATTTCCGTTAGCAGATATATTAACCGTATGATTATTTGAATCATTCACTCTTATGGTAACCCTGTAAGTGGTATTAACGGAAAGATTGTTCACATAGAATGTCCTTGGAATTGTGGCATTAACAAAGTCCCTGAGCAGTGCGTTTGATGAGGTTGTATTTACTGAATTCAACCCGGAATTGTTATACCAGCCATAACCCATTCCATCGGATTCATTTGTTAAGTGAGTAACTCTGTTATATCCGCTCATAACCGGAGAATTTTGCGTACCCATATCAAATTTCCTAACAACTCCCGTGATGTCTTCGGTAGCAAATGAAGCGGTATAATTCAGGTATATTACACCTTTTGATAATTGATCAGTTATTTCTATTTCGGTTATAGTATTATTTCCTTCGTTCTTCATAAATAATGTATACTCTATTACATCACCCGGCTGGGCAAAAGAAACATTAACCGTTTTATCCGTTGACATTAACAAAACACCTGACCTGACATTGACAGGTGCTTGAGATTCTAACTCAACCAGTGGTGTTCCTGATTTGTCTGTAGAGTATAATGTGATGTGATTCAAATAGGTGCCGTCAGGAAGCTGCTGATCTACATCCGTATCGTAAGTGAATTCACATACGCCCCCGGCAGGTAATGTAAAATTGTCAACACCATTACTTTCTTTAATAATTATAATAATATTATCAGGGTCGCTGTCATCAACATAAAATGTAGCATTCTCGCACACGCTTCCCGGCTCAGTGTGAATATTTTGAATACCTGTCGTTTCACCAAATCCTAAAGGCAGGTCCTCTACAATTTGTATTCTATGCAATTCTCCCGTTCCAGGATTTATGATTCTAATTTTATAGGTTGCTGTGCCACCCGGAGGAACATTATCTGTAAGGGTGAGTTTCTCTAAACCGTTCAAAGGTCCTGGTTTAAGCACTGTAATTTCAACAAGGTCTGTTTCTAAAACAGGTATGCCATCCTGCCTTGTTCCGTTAACGGTAACCTTGTTCTCATTATCTCCTTCGGGTGCCTTTGAAGTTACCTCCACATTATCTATGCTTAAAACAACTTTGCTTTCTCCTTGTATAGTTATATCAACAGAGCAAACCGTCTGGAAGGTTACATCTGTTGATGAAATGGTTGTACAGTTTAATACTGTTAAATTAACGGCACCGCCTGTTATATTGGTGATGCCGAGGGTTGCATTGGATGGGTCAAAGCCCTGGGGCATTGTATCGGTTACCATTAAATTCAATTCTTCTGTTCCTGTGTTGGTTATCGTTATATTAAATCCTACACGGTCGCCCGGCTCAACAATGGTGTCGTTTACTTCCTTTTTGACCAGTATGTTCATACCGCCGGTTGTTACATAAGTATATGCGGTGGTGTCATTGGATATATCATAATATCTCATGCTGTAGTTTGATTCATTATAGAAGTACTCAAATACGGAATAGTTACCCCATATAGCGTTAATGTATCCTCCGGCAGATGTGTTCTGCGGAACAAGTGCATTGAAGGTAAATGAGCAGCCGGTTTCTCCGATGAATTCGTTTATTGTGAATAGCACGGTGTTTTTGCCTGACGGATCTGCTCCCGCACCATCGGTTACATTCACGGTATAAGAGTCGCAGTCCAGGGAGTCATTGCTGTTGTATGTAAACGCATCCGGCAGTTTATCCCAGATGTGTACATTTCTTGCCGTACCTTTTCCTGTGTTCTGGATAATTATCTCATAAGTTATGTTATCCCCTGGCGTTACACTCTGGGTAAGGGAAATCTTCTCCCAGTCAATGTGAGGTCTTAATACAGTTACTTCAACCAAATCGGTTTCTAAAACAGGCATTCCGCTGTCTGTTACGCCTTCCACTAAAACCTTATTCTCGTTGTCTCCCTCGGGAGCTTCCGAAGTCACAAGAACATTATCCATTGTCACGACAACCGTTGATGTCTCTCCCTGTGCATTTCCATCCAGGGTAACATTAACGGTACACACATACTGCGGTATCAAATCACCAGATTCCTGAATATTGACACAATTAAATTGAGTGTTGTTATAACCTTGTCCGCTGACGCTCATGTCAAATACGACAGGTACAAAGCCCTGCGGCATGGTATCGGTTAACATTACATTTAATTGTTCTGTTCCGGTGTTGGTTATTGTTATGTTAAACTGTACCTTGTCACCTGGCTGCACGATTGAATCATCTACTTCTTTTTTGACCAGGACAACATCACCGCCTGTTGTTACATAAGTGTATGCGGTGGTATCATTTGATATATCGTAATATTTCATGCTGTAGTTTGATTCGTTATAGAAGTACTCAAATACGGAATAGTTACCCCATATAGCGTTAATGTATCCCCCGGCAGGCGTATCCTGTGGAACAAGTGCATTGAATGTAAATGAGCACCCGGTTTCTCCAGTGAATTCGTTTATTGTGAATAGCACGGTGTTTTTGCCTGACGGATCTGCTCCCGCACCATCAGTTACATTCACGGTGTAAGAGTCGCAGTCCAGAGAGTCATTGCTGTTGTATGTAAATGAATCCGGCAGTTTATCCCAGATGTGTACATTTCTTGCCGTACCTTTTCCTGTGTTCTGGATAATTATCTCATAAGTTATGTTATCCCCTGGCGTTACACTCTGGGTAAGGGAAATCTTCTCCCAGTCAATGTGAGGTCTTAATACAGTTACTTCAACCAAATCGGTTTCTAAAACAGGCACATTATCCTGTCTTGTTCCTTCAACCACAACCTTATTCTCGTTGTCTCCCTCCGGAGCTTCCGAAGTCACAAGAACATTATCCATTGTCACGACAACCGTTGATGTCTCTCCCTGAGCGTTTTCATTTAAGGTAACATTAACGGTACATACAAACTGCGGTATCAAATCACCTGTTTCTTGAATGTTTACGCAGCTAAATTGAGTGTTGTTAGTACCTTCACCGCTGACGCTCATGTCAGATACAACAGGTGTAAAGCCCTGGGGCAGGGTATCTGTTACCATTACATTTAATTGTTCCGTTCCGGTGTTTGTTATTGTTATGTTGAACTGTACCTTATCACCGGGCTGTGTGATGGAATCATTTACTTCTTTTTTGACAAGGATATTCATGCCGCCGGTCGTCACAATTGTACTCCCTCCCGTCTTATTGGTAACATTATAATAAGTATCTCCTGTATCTGAATAGTTACCCCAGATTGTGTTAATGTATGAACCAGCAGTTGTATCTTGAGGAACTTTTGCCCTGAAGGTAAACGAACACTCGGTTTCTCCGGGTAGGTTTGACATGGTGAATGTTACCTGATTAACATTATCTGCTCCTCCATCTGAAAAAGCACACAGAGTACTGTTGTTAAGAGAACCGCCGACATACCTGAAGTCATCCGGTAATTTATCCACAATATGTATATTATTTACTGTTCCCTTACCGGTATTTTGCACATGTATCCTGTAGGTTATATCATCACCCGGTGTTACACTGGTATTGAGCGAAACCTTCTCCCATTCAACATGGGGTCTTGCAACTATAACATCCACAACATCTTTCCAGAGCATACTATTATTATTTGAATTTTGTGCCATTACCTCAACCTTGTTTAAGTATGAGCCGTCAAGTGCGGGGGATGTAACTCTTACCTGTAAATAAATTATTCTATAATTTTGACCTGAAAGATTGCCAATGCACCACAGGACATCCTGTCCGGTTGATGTATTTCCTGTGAGTGTTGCTGTCGTTGAATTGCAAATACTTCCATCTGTAGTGTAATTAACCGCTATATTAGAGTTATTTAAACCACAGGTTCCGTTCGCCAAACACCCTGATGAATTAACGCAATCTTTACCTTCTTCGCAAGCCCATGATTTAGTATAGTTAAGCCAGATAGGCAGCAAATCAAGAACAGTTAAATTGTGGATATTATTAGTTCCAAGGTTACTGACATTTATCCTGTATGTGATTATGTTATTCGGCACAAACATTGTATTATTCATTACATCTTTATTAACTCTTAGCTCCGTGTTAGTGGATACCATTATATCTGAATAATTATTATAATTTGCATAAGTAGTAGTATTAAAAATTGTTGTATTGTCCCCGTCTATTGCAAAAGACATAACTATTTCGTTTCGGTATACCCCATCGGGAGTATTCCACGGTATGGTAACATTATACCTGAATGTACAGGTTTCGCCGGCAGAGATGTTTGTTGTATTAAACAATACCCTGCTCACATCGCCTCCGATAATTGTACTATCAACGCCTCCGCCGCATCCGGGTGATGAATAAATTACTTCGCCAAAAACCCATCCGTCGGGAAGCGTATCATTTACCATTATATTGTAAGCGGTACCGTCTCCGGTATTTCTAATTGTTATCTGATAAATTACCGTATCTTCGGGAGTTGCATAAGGTGTTAATGACTCCTTGCGAATATCCAGGTGGGGCTTATCAATATCAACCGGCGGAGCCGTACCATTATCCGTTATATTTTCACCGGGGTTGTATTCATTTGTCCCGTTAATTGATACCGAATTAACATTAAGCCCTGTGCACGCACAACCCGAAGCTCCCGGCTGGCACGCGCATGCTCCTTCAGCCGCTTCCGAATGAACATACACGATTAAATCTATATAACCTGTCCCGTTCTCGTTTAGTGTGACAACCATGGTGCAGTTTGAAGGAATATTTTCATTGTAAGGGTCAGTACAGAACATGTTAGTTACTACTGTTATATCGCCTCTCGTATAGTTCTGTTTTGGTTCAAACCCGATAGGTAATGTGTCAACCACCTGGATGTTTATAGGTACCGCAGAAGTGGTTGTAATTGTTATTGTATAATTTAGATAATCCCCGGGTTCCGCATGATAACCGGCACCTGACCGGTTCATATTACTTACATCCTTTGTTACGGATACCGTGGTGTTGGGAAGAATCGTTAAATTAACATAATCGGTTCTGACTTTGCTGTCATCATCTTCGTCTATGCCAAATTCCGTTGAAAGGTTAAAGCCGGCCTCATTAAAATCCGACTCGTTATAATCTATCAGGTAATAATGGTCTTCATCATGGTATCCGGATACAATAACGGTATTATTTTGATTCGGTTCACTTTCGTTTAATGTTGTATTTGCATTGGTTGCTATTGCTTCAAACTCAATTTTTACATAATTAAAATAGGTTCTGTTTATTGTCTTGTTAGGTGTTCCTGCAGGAGCGCCCGGGTCGGTGCACTCAATTTCGTATGCCCCGCGAAGACGATTAAAACTACATATTATTTCCCTGTTGTCATTCATTGGAGTACAGGGAAAATTAACATTCCACCAATCACTATACCTTTGACAATCTTGACTGCTGCTATTGGATCCGTTACACTCGCTGTAAGTTATACTGCCGGGAACATACTCAAAACCCTCGGGCAAATAATCTATTACAGTAACACCGTGTGCGAGTGCATTTCCGGTATTAACCGCATATATAGTAAAATTCAAGGTATCTCCTATCTCGGCAATTCCGTTTTTTACATTGCCTCCTGTTGTATTAACATACTTATATGTCTGAAGGAAAGGTCCGTAAGTGGATACTTTAGTACCGTCATAAATAGGGTCCCGTAAATCACCGGCATTATGCGACTCACTATCTGATGCAAGAGCCGTTCCGGAAAGTCCGATAAGGAATACAAAAATCATTAAAGGAAATATTAAATTCCCTATACATGATTTGACCTTATACCTTCCCGTCAGTTCATTTTTTATTTTTTTATACATCCTGTAATTTATAGGGTAATTTATATTTTTATTTTTTTATTGTGAAATTTTTGAATTTTTGAATTTTAATGATTATTTGTGTATAAATAATAAATAAAAATAAATAAAAATAAAACCGGCAGATATACCGCCGGCTGTTTTTTTGGTTCGCCCGCACATAGTTTAGAATACCTTATACCAGCTGTGAATTACCTTTTGCCATGTTGAGCCAGTAACCCTTACCGGGTTCAATCGTGGACAGTTCTCCGAACCAATCACCGTAAGCATAGGAATGGTATTTCCATTGACCGTTATTCCATGTTGCAACATCAATGTATTTGCCGTTGATGGACTTAAGGGCGGTACTCAATGCCTGCGGCTCCGTGGAAGTATAACCTATTAAGTTCCAGCCGCCGTAAAGGGTTATTGTACGGTCGTAATCTGTCGTTCCCGTAACTTCAATTTCTGCGGAATCTTTCATGTAGAGCCAGTAACCTTTACCCGGCTCAATACTTTCAAGTTCTCCGAACCAATCGCCGTAAGCATAAGATCTATAAATCCATTGACCCTTTTCGTAATTTGCAACATCGGTGTACTTACCTTCAATCTGAGAAAGTACTGCCGAAACGGAAGGATCATCCGGCTTGATCGGAATTGAAATTAAATTCCAACCTTTGTTAAGAGCCAGTGTGTAGCTGGTAGCGGCGTTTTCTGTGGTGGCAACCTCTTCACCTATTACTCCTATTAGTGTTGAACTGCTCATATTAAACTCGCAATCAGGACATAAATCAGGATGCTCAGGGTCAAGGTACGACAGCGTTACATTGTTTTGTGCAGTTCTGCGAATACCCGGAATTACCTGTGTCCTGTATGTTATTGCAACCTGCTGCCCGGGTGTTAAGAAGAGCCACTTTGATAGGTTCCAGAATAATGTCTGACCTATTCTGTCACCAACCATCTCATTGCCGAGATAGGTTGTTCCTGCACTGGTAAGACTTCCTATGAAAGTAGTACAGTCTCCCTGGGAAGTGCCGTTCTGCACAAGTTCCGCAGTTCCATTATTCTTATCTGTATAATCGCCGCAAACCGTCGGTTCCAGCCTGATATCACCAACACGGGCATAACCCGGGACATACTTGAGATACGAGGGCATAACATCTGCAAGCACCAGAGGCGCAATGTTTGCTCCTCTCGGGTCATTCCATATAACAATCGTATAATCAACATATTCAAAGAATGTCGGTGAATTGGTTGAAGCATACTTGTGAAGTTGCGCGATTGCAAGATAGCCCTGCATTTCAAAGGATGTGCTGTTGGGTCCGATCGGATCGCCGTCACCGGTGCGTCCGGTAATATTTACGGTATTGTTAAAGGTATTGTTGCAGACACTGCATTTAACATGTGTCCTGAATGTTAATACATAGATTGTCTTCGGCGGCATTGTCGCTAACTGGGAAACATTTGTCCATTCCCAGGTCAGGTTCAGTCCTGCCATTGTCCCGTCTCCCGGTTCGCCGCATACATTCGTCCAGCTGCACGGGAATGAATCATTACCAACAACATCTGGGTCACTTATCGGGACACCGTCAAGTTTTGCTGTTCCTCTCGTATAGTTAAAGCCCCTCGGCAGGTAATCGGTTATCATAATATTTTTGATGGGAGCGTAGGTCGGGTTCTCAATGATTATGGTAGTTAACGGTTCTGAACCCGGCTCTACATCGCGCTGGCTCATATCTTTGACTATTTCAAGCTTTGGCTTGTGAATCTTGATATTTATCGGGACACAGTAATCATCTTTTGCAATATATTCGGTTGTATCACCATCAGTGCCGGTTGCATTCACACAATTCCAGTTGATTCCCGGCGTAACATTATCAGTTATGTATGCTACATATCTAATCATTTTCACATCACCGCCGTTATAAGGTCCGCCGAGCAGTGTAATATTCCTGAAATACACAGTATTACTTGTATAATTTGAGCCGGTGGCATTTGAAGGATCAACAGTCATGTAAGGCACCGGTAGATTCCATTCATCAACTATATCAGGGTATTCATCAGAATACTCAGGCATATATTTCCATCCGGCAGGCATCCTGTCGGTTACAATCACATTAGTTAAGTCGCCTGTTCCCTTATTTTCCAATTTAATGAAACATTCAATCTGGTCGCCGGATGTTGCATCATACGGACTTGCCCTGTGCTCGGAAGATGGACTTTCCACATTACACCACTTCATAATCTCAAGTGTCGGGCATTTTACATAGATTCCCTGCGATTTATCTGTTTCAAAGAGTAATGTGCCATCAGGAGCATTTCCTTCAACCCTTACTTTATTTTCAGTGTGCCCGCATGCTGCCGTGCTGTTTATTCTTGCTACAATCCATGTTTCGGTTGGGGTGTCATTTGCTAAACTGCTACTTAAATTGAATACATATACCTGTGTTACAGTATTATTGGAAACCGAAATTAAATTGGAACTGTAACTTGTAAGCACCCAGCCGTAAGGCAGAGAGTCGGTTAAAATCACATTATATAAAGGATTCTCTCCTGTGTTAAATAAATCTATTGTGAAATTCACATAGTCGCCGAGCTGTGCCTCTGTCGTGTTTGCAGTCTTTTCAATCATTAAATTGACTTTAGAGGATACCGTTATGTATGCTTCATCATACTGCGCAAGATATTGTTGTGAATTTGTATCATTGTAATCAACTTTTACAAGATTCATGTATGCTCCGTCTTGTTGAGTGCCGGATACGTTGGCAGTCAGAGTAATAGTACACTCTCCTGCAAGACCCATATTACCGTCGCCTCCTGAAAGCCCGCCTGTTATAGTCCATGGACCTGCAGCATCACCGGAAATAAGACAGGTAGCGCTTACAGTATCAGCAGTAAATCCTGGGGGTAAAGTATCCGTAACAACAACATTTTCCGCATCACCGCCGCATCCGACATTCTTAACTCTTATTGTATAATTAACCATATCACCGGCACTTACCCACGGAGTTGTTGTCCATTTCTCAATCATTAAATTGGGCTTCAATACCTCAACAGACCTTGCCTTGTCAGTTCCGATTAAATCAGTGCCGTCAGGTTTATCTGCCGTTGCCTTGACCTTGTTTTCTGTCGGTCCGCATGATGCACTGCTTGTAACTTTCAGGCAAATGGTTTTAGACACATTCTGCGGATTACCGGCACCGCCCACATCACTTACATTACAGGTTATATCACCGCTCTGTTCTTCTGCACCCCAGCAAGAATCGAGAGTACATCCATCGCCGGACGCTGTCTCCCAGCCATGAGGTATGTAATCAGTAAGCTGCACGTTTTCTATCGGGTCCTTACCAGTGTTCGTTACCGTTATGGTGTACTCTACAAGATCGCCGGGCTGCGCTGTTGTTTGGGAAGCGTTTGTCAGTTCTTTTTCAACATAAAGGTTTGTTTTTGAAAGAACAAGCACATACGCCACATCTGATTGTTCCAAACTTGCACCTGTTTGGTTAACTTTAATATAGTTGGAGTACATTCCGTCGGGGATATCGGACGGGACCGTTGCATTATACTCAAATATACAGTACTCGTATCTTTGAATTTCGTTCATATTACCACCATTTATTGTCACATTAAATATTTCTTCTCGCTCATCACACGCTCCGTCAGAACAATTTACTACACAACCGGTCCCACTGCCTTCTACTGCTTTAATGCTTCCTGTGTGATTAAAGTACCTGCCGTCAATGCTTCCCAAGAACTCATCGGTAATCAGGACATTCACTGCTTTTCCAGTTCCGACATTTTTAATTCTAACTTTGAATGTTGCGTTATCACCTGGACTTACCCACGGGGTTGTTGTCCATTTTTCAATCATTA
>MCBE01000247.1 GCA_001723845.1 Candidatus Altarchaeales archaeon WOR_SM1_SCG | reverse complement strand
GTAGAGGTAAAAAAATGATAGATGATGCGTTAGAGATTCCTGCCAGCGACTGGAAAGAAGTGAAACTTGATATACCAAAGAGAAAATATCCCACACCTTCAGTTTACGAACATAGATTCCAACCAAAAGGGCACGATATGGACTTGCGGGAGGTCATCATAACGGATAACGGCAGGCAGAAGCCAACATTTGTGATAACCAATAACGAGGATATTGAGCTCAAAGAACTTGTCACCCATTATGCCCGGCGATGGAGAATTGAAAACAAAATTGCAGAGTTAGTAAAGTTTTTCAATCTCAACGCATTAAGTTCTCCGCTTATGATTCGCATACAGTTTGATGTAGTGATGACGATGGTGGCAGACACGCTATACAAGATGTTGGCAAGTGATCTGAAAAGATTTGAGAACAACACAGCTAAAACACTATTTTCAAAATTTATAAACAGCCCAGGAGTTGTGGAAGTGGAAGGCAACAAAGCAGTCGTAAAAATGAGAAAAAAGGCACATACGCCAGTATTGAAATCGAACGAAGTCTTTAAGAAATCCTGGGAGATACCATGGTTTGGGAATAAAAAGTTGGGTTACAAGTGGGTGTCTTGAGGTAGGTGAAATTAAGGGATTTAAACGGGCTGTGAAACTCCCTGTTTAAGTATAATCTAAGTGTATAAAATTACATTGCATAAAATAACTATAAAAATATCTAATATATTACATGGGCTCGTAGATCAGTCTGGTAGATCGTCCGGTTGGCAATCGGGAGGCCTCGGGTTCAAATCCCGACGGGTCCATTTAAAAATTTTATTTTTATTTTATTTAATTTTTTATATATTTTTTTTATTCTATATTCTCCCCGTAAATACCATTACCACGAAGATAAATCCTAAAACAGCGGCTATAATACCTGCTATTTCAATGTTTTTTAATGTACCCTCGTCCATCTGCTTTTTACACCACGGGGCACTCCCGATTTCACCTTCATCAAACACATAAACATTCCTGTCCATTGAACCTGCGATTACCTTGTCCCCGGAAACCGCAACCGTATGAATATCGTTCCTTGTTTTATAACTCCATCTTTCACACCCGGTTTCTTTTTCATAAACATAAACTTTATTGTCTCTTGAGCCGACAATCACGCTGTCTTCTGTTAATGCAATCCACTGCATTGAAAACGGTGACTCAATATCCAGGAACGGGTCCCTGATATACTCGCTCCATTTCACTTCTCCTGTCTCCTTGTCAACAAGATAAACCTTACCCTCGTCATAACCAAATTCGCCGAATGCAACACTGTCTCCTGAAACCGCGACTGATGATACTTCCTCCAATCCGGAGAAAACCCCGAATTCGGACAGTTTCCATCTCAAATTGCCGTCCCGATCAAGTGCATAAACTTCTCCTGTTCCCATTTTTTCTTTCCATGAGCCGGTAATGATTGTATCATCAGAGACCGCTAAAGTGTATGCCCAGCCGTCTATTTTATATTCCCACATCCTGCGTCCCGTGGTCATATCATAGGTACGGATATATCCTCTCTTCGGCTTGCTGTCAATATCGCCTGTTGCCGCAATTAATGTATTTTTTGATATTTCAATTAAAAATATATTTTCAATTTTATCTTTCCCGGAAGCATTCCATATAACTTTTCCGTTATCTTTGTTTAACACAAACAATTCATTATCATAAGTTCCGACTGCAATCGTATATTCGGATACCGCGACCTTTGGAAATTCCCCGATGTATGCAGTCCACCTCAAATGTCCCGTATCACTGTCAAATATATATATGCTGCTGTCCGCGGAACCAACAGCAAGTGTGTCCCCGAAAATTGAAATAGAACCGACATCACCTCCTGTTCTGAACTTCCATTTTAATATACCGGTTATGCTAAAAACCGAAATTACACCTCCCTTGGAGCCGACAGCAACAATATCTTCTGTTGTCTCAATTGCAAGGACTGCCCCCGGGGTTTCATAGCTCCATAAAGGGTCCTGTGCGATAACTGTTGAAGGAAATACCAGGACTCCGAAAATAATTAATGTAATTATTAAATTTTTCATTTTATATTTTAATGTTATATATTAATTTTATATTTTAATGTAAAAATTTTGATTTCATTTAGAAACCCTTTCACTATCATAAAAATCAAAGATTTTTAAGATAACGAGAATTTTCAATTCTCATTATCGTTCAATACTTCCCGCCTATGACCTGGAAATCCTTACGATTCTTCCCTCAACTTTTAATTTTCCTTCTCCAAACAATTGGACTGCTTCAACAAACGCCTGCTTTTCAAGTTCCTGGACTTTATCCCGCAGCGTATCAACAGTTTCATTTTCCACTATTGATACTGGTTTTTGAATGATTATCGGTCCCGTGTCCGCTCCCTCGTCAACGAAATGTATCGTGCATCCCGATACCTTGCAGCCCCGGTCAAGAACTGCCTTGTGCACATTCAAATCCATACCGCCGGCAAACGCGGGAAGAAGCGACGGATGCACATTCATAATTTTATTTTTATATTTATTCACAAACCATCTGCTGAGATAACGCATGTATCCTATGAGAGCGATAAGTTCAACACCCCGCGCACCCAGTTCCTTTGAAACGACCCTGTCAAATTCCTCTCTTGTTTTTTCCGAGGGGTCAATGAATAATTCTTCAATTCCGTGCTTTCTTGCGCGCTCAAGAGCATACGCATCTTTTTTGTTGCTGATTACAATTGTAATTTCAGCATCCAATCCGCCTGATTCTATTGCGTCAATGATTGCCTGGAGGTCGGTCCCGCGGGTTGATGCGAGGACGCCGAGTTTTAGTTTACGGGTCATTTTTTAGATTATTCTTCTTGTGATTAAATTAACCATAGTTAAGATCAAGGATCCACTGCGTAAATAAATTCTTTGAAATTATCATCATTTTTGAGAAGATTTAAATTTAGTTTATTTGCATAATCTGGAAGTTCTGCTTTATCCCTGTAATCAATTTTTTTATCAAGTCCTTTTTCTATCCAATCGGATTCTATCGCGTTCTTGAAAACTATGATAATTACCTTCTTATTTTTATTCTCCGGTCTCTCTTTTATTTCCGAAACTTTCTTATTCAATCTTTTTAATCTTTCCTCTCTTTTCCCATCCCCGTCACAAACAACAATTGCACAATCGTACCTTTTCCATGCCAAAGCCACTGCTTTATCAATTTTAGTTTCTATGTTTCCAACCGTTCTTGCAGATTTTATTTTTATAAATTTTCCCTCAGGGTATCTTTTAGGAATTGTAACCTCCAGTTTACTCTCAATCCTTTCAAGTAATCTGCTAAAAAATTTTGTACCATAGCGATCTTCAACCCAGAGATAAAATGATTTACAATTTTTCATTCTAATGCACCATATAACCAACCTTCACCCACTGATATTCCTGTATTTTCTAAATCTTTTTTTAATTTTTCTGCATCCTTCACTCTTGAAACCTTTGTTTCATCAACATCTTTTTTAACAAACAAAATATCTTCAACTTCACATACATTTAAAACGATTGGGGAATGTGTTGTGATTATAACCTGTTTTCCTGAGTTTTTAAGTGCGTCAATTAAAATTTCAATTGCTTCGGGGTGGATGGAGTTTTCAAGTTCGTCTATAACCAAAAGAGTACTTCCAAATCTCCCAAAACTCAGGGCAAGAACTGCCGTAATCTTAAAAAACCCATCTGAAAGCGATTGTGGAATAAAGTTAGTTCCATTTTCAACGACCTCAAGTATAACCTTTCCTTCTGGTGTTGGGATAGGTCTCATACTTTCAATACCCGGGAATAAAATTTTTAATCTGTTGGTAACTTCTTTTGGCCATTCACTTTTGTTTTTAGAAAATAACTCATACAGAACCATTTGAAGGTTGCTTCCGTCAGAATTCAAGGGGTTAATTTCTTGAGATATACGTAAAAATTTTCCTTCAGACGATTCAAATTTTGCAGGAGATTTCATATTTAACGGAATGAAATTGTGCGTAGTTGTGAAAATACACTCTGAGATTGAAACCATCGTATTCATTATTACATTCCTATCTTCTCCTTTTAAATCAAATATCCAAGGAACCCACATACTTGAAGAGAATAACAACTTATTTTCAAACAATTCTTTCCGCATACCTTTAATTTCCTTACTAATTTTTTGCCCTTTATACTCAGAAATCAGATCTTTACCGTTATTTACAATCCTAAAATCAGTTGAGATTATTGATTCTTTCTCCAACTTAAAAACGCCCCCAAACCCGCTTATTGCAAGTTCATAACTCAAAGTTTCCTTCTTTTTATTCTCGAATTTTAATTCAAATACAATTGGTAATTCTTCATTCTTTTTCCAGACAAGGTTTTTATAACCCCCATATTTAATAAAAGGGCTTATAATTCCTTCCTGATTTATGTGTTTCAAAAACCCGAAGACTTCAACAATGTTGCTTTTCCCGCTCCCGTTCACCCCGACGAGAACATTGAAATCCGAAAGTTCTATTTTCGTATCCTTTAAACTCTTGAAATTTCGGGCATGAATTGATTTAAGTTTTAATTCCATCTTGGTTTTTATATATTTAAATTATGTTTATTAAATTTAATCAATTCTTCAAATACTTATCCATCACATCAATAGCACAGTATTTCCCGCACATAGTGCAGGCACCCCTGTAATTTTTATGATATTTTCTTGCCCGCTCCCCCTTATCAATCGCCTGCTCAAACTGCCCTTCCCAGTCGTGGATTTTTCGCATCTCTGAAAGAGCAAGGTCGCTTTTTGAAAGACCGAGTTTCATGGAGTCACCAATATGTGCTGCGATCTTGCACGCGATAATTCCTTCTTTGACCTGTTCAATGCCCGGAAGCCCGAGGTGTTCTGACGGTGTAATGTAGCACAAATAATCCGCTCCCGCACCTGATGCCATTGCTCCCCCGACGCATGCCGCCACATGGTCATAGCCGACGGCAATATCCATTGGAAGAGGACCTGCAACAAACAGCGGGCGGTTGTGGGTAATTTTTTTGTAATATTTAACATAATTAAAAATATTATTTGCTGCGACATGCCCGCCCATTCCTTCAACAATTACCTGCACTCCTGCATCATTTGCCGCTCTCGCCAATTTTGCATTTAATTCCGCCTCCGTTTTCTGCAAGTTGTCCATTTCGTCATGAACGCATCCGCTCCTCATTGCATTACCCAGGGAAAGAACAACATCTTTCTTTCTCATGATTTCAAGAATTTTATTAAAATTTTTTAAGAACGGATTTTCACTGCTGTTTTCAAACATCCATGCAGCAGTCATTGCACCACCCTTTGAAACAACACCCATGATCCTTTGTTTTTTCCTTTCCTTTAAAAGCGAAAGCATTTCCCGCGTGAGTGCTGCATGGATTACAAAAGAACTTACGCCGGAATCCGCCTGTCTTTCAATGATTCCAATAATTTTTTCCTCGCCGGCATCAAACGAGTTCTCAGCAATCGCCTGGTAAATAGGAACCGTTGTGATGGGAACTGTTGTTGAATTAAAAATTTTACTGCGAATTTTATTTATATTTCCGGACATTGACATGTCGCAGATCGTGTCAGTGCCGTATTTCTCGGCAATCACTGCTTTTTGTATCTCGGAATCGTTTTTGCTTTCGGTGGAACTTCCGAGGTTAGCGTTAACTTTTGTTTTTAAGCCGGTGCCGATGGCAACGTTATGTCCTTTACGAAGCATGATTACTATTTCGCCGGATGCGATTCTCTTGCAGAGTAAATTTATGTTAATATTTTCCTTTCCGGAGATTTCTTGCATTTCTTCTGTCAGGGTTCCTGATTTGGCGTGTTCAAGTTGGGTTTTCATTGTTTCATTCCAGCGTCTTCTTAAACGCATCAATCGTATTAGAAAGAAGCATCGCAATAGTCATCGGACCAACGCCGCCGGGAACCGGCGTAATTAATGACGCTTTCTTTTTAACATTCTCAAAATCAACATCCCCGACAGTTTTTCCTTCAACTCTCGCAATTCCCGCATCAATAACCACAACGCCCTCTTTAACCATGTCTTCTTTAATCAAATTCGGGACCCCTGTTCCGGTTATCAGTATCTCCGCCTTCCTTGTATGCTCTGCAATGTCTTTTGTAAAAACATGGCAAACCGTTACTGTAGCATTCCGGTTTAAAAGCAGTGCTGTGATGGGTTTTCCTATAACATTGCTGTGATTCACGACGACAACTTCCGCACCCTTAATTTTAACATTATTTTTCTCAAGAAGATAGATTATGCCTTTCGGCGTGCAGGGAACAAGACCTTCGTTTCCTATCAAAAGATTGCCCATGTTTTCCGGGTGAAACCCGTCAGCGTCCTTTCCGGGAGAAATCGCGTTCATGACTTTCTGCTCGTTAATATGCTCTTGGAGCGGAAGTTGCACAAGAATCCCGTGAATTTGTGAATTATTATTTAATTCAATAATTTTATTTATTATTTCCTCCTCACTCACATCACCGGGAAATTTCTCAACAACCGAATAAATTCCTCCTTCCTCGCATGCTTTATGTTTTAATTTTACATAAATTTTTGAGCCGGGATTTTCACCGACAAGGATTGTCGCAAGCCCGGGGACCTTATTGTACTTTTGTTTTAGAACAGAGACCTCTTTTTTGATTTGTTCTCGTATTTCTTTTGCTGCTGCGCTTCCGTCAATTATGTTATTCATTATTCACACCTCCATATCAGCATATACCGGGAACCCGGAACATAATTCCTTAACCTCTTTTCTCACTTCCTCATGTACCTTTTCGTTATTAATATCGGAAAGAACCCTTGTAATCATGTCTGCAATCTGTTTCATCTCGTTTTCTTTCATGCCGCGGGTTGTCACAGACGGCGTTCCGATCCTTATTCCTGATGTAACAAATGGACTCTGGGTTTCAAAAGGAATTGTGTTTTTATTTAAAATAATTCCTGAATTTTGAAGTGCTGCATCCGCTTCTTTTCCGGTAATATCCTTGCTTCGCAAATCAACAAGCATCAGGTGGTTGTCAGTTCCTCCCGAAACAATATTAAAATCATTATTTATAAGTTCGGAGGCAATTGTTTTTGCATTTTTTACAATCTGCCCTGCATATTCTTTAAATTCCTGAGTCATCGCTTCTTTGAAACACACTGCTTTTGCGGCAATCACATGCATGAAAGGACCTCCCTGTATGCCGGGAAAAATTGTCCTGTCAACAGTTTTCGCATGTTCTTCCTTGCATAAAACCATCCCACCCCTGGGTCCGCGAAGGGTTTTATGTGTTGTTGTTGTAGTAAAATCGGCATAAGGAACTGAACTTTCGTGAACGCCTCCCGCAATAAGCCCTGCAATGTGTGCAACATCCGCTGTTAAATACGCGCCGCAGTCGTCTGCAATTTCTCCAAAAATTTTAAAATCAATTTTTCCCGGGTATGCACTTGCCCCGCAGATGATCATATCCGGCTTTTCCTTTTTTGCAATAGCAGAAATTTCGGCATAATCCATTTTCTGTGTTTCCCGGTTTACGCCGTACTGTACGGAATGGTATTCTTTCCCGGAGAAACTCACCCTTGCCCCGTGCGTCAAATGCCCCCCGTGGTCAAGAGCCATTCCCATAATTTTATCACCGGGTTTGATTACTGAAAAATAAACACCCATATTTGCACTTGAACCTGCATTTGGCTGGACATTTGCATGCTCGGCATTAAATAATTTTTTTGCTCTTTCAATTGCAAGATCCTCGGCTATATCAACAAACTCACAGCCGCCGTAATACCTCTTGTGAGGATAACCTTCTGCATATTTATTTGTCATAACGCAGCCCTGCGCTTCAAGAACTGCTCTGCTTGCGTAATTTTCAGACGCGATTAACTGGAGATTATATTCCTGCCGGTTTATGTCGTTTTGTATCGCATCCGCAATTTCAGGGTCAATTTTTCTTATGTATGACATTTTTTAATCTTAATCTATTTTGAAAAATTATATAATTAATTAAAAATTAACAGTAATAAATCAATATCTTGGTAAAAAGAGAAAGGGAATATTTTTGGTCAGAAACCGAAATTATTGAAATCAATTGCTGTTCCCGGTAAAGCAATTATATTCCTGTTTAGTAAGCATTCATTAAATCGTTCCAATCGCGAATTTTTAATTATTTTTGTTATTTTATGAGAGCGTTGAAAAAGTCCCAAATTAGTCAAATTTCAAATTTTGAGATTGCTTCAGCATATCGGGTTTGAAAACCCATTTTTCCAAAAAATAGGGTTTTTCAACATTCTCTTTATATACCAACGACATTAACTTGTCTGACTTCAATTGGTTTTATCATCCTCCTGAGGATATTCTTTCTAACACTTTCTATCTTTCTAAGCTCATCCTCGGAATACATTCTCTCCCCGCATTGAAGACAGACCTCTGCTTGAACTCCCTTGATTATATATAGTTCGCCGTTCAGCGTTTCTTTGATTTCTACAACATCTTCTTTTGTTTTCCCTCCGCAGATGGGGCATGTTCCGATTTTCATTTTCTTCTTATTTTGAAATTTATCCATTTATCAGGATCAGGAATGTAAGTGGTTATGATTATCAATATCTGGATTTTTAACAATTTTATCAATGACTTTAAATACTCTATTTCTTGATTGAGCATCCAGTTTTTTAAACTGCTTGTCAAATACCATTGTTGATTCAAGTTTGTAATCCATTTTGCCCGATTATTCTATATCATATCTCTTTTTGAAATCATTTATAGAATCAAATTTTATGGTATCGCCCCTTCTGCTCTCCTCTAAACTTTTAACAACCTCAGGGTCATTTAAAATATCAAGTTCTTCAATTAAATCATCAATTTCTTCCCTGAACTTTACTAATTTTGTTTTGAACCGCTCTACAGGCACATTTACTACTGCTGTTTGCATTTCTAAATTTTAATTTATTATTTATGCTGGAAATTATATAAATAATTAAAAATTAATAGTAATAAATCAATGGTTCAATAAATTAAAGAATTATTCTCAATTATCAAATATTTTTAAAAATAATTTTATTCACCTCTTAAGCAAAAATTCAATTGTTGCTGCAAACGCAGGTCTTGCAATGAACACCCCGAGTAGAACGCCTATTATCGTTGTGAATGCAAAACCTTTAAGCATTCCCGCACCTATCGCAAGAAGCGGGATCATTGCGGCAATCGTTGTTGCAGCCGCCGTAAAAATTATAAAGAATGCTCTTGCAATTTGCTCTGTAACACTTACCACCTTTTCTCTTGCTCCCTTTCGCCTTTGTAATGTTTCATCCGTAATTACAATCTGGTGGTCAACTCCCGTTCCGACAGCAGCAATTATTCCTGCAACAGCGGCAAGGTCAAGCTGCCAGTTTATTGCCGATGCAAGACCTAATATAAGTAAAATTTCACTTATACAGGTAACCATAATCGGGATAACAATAAATATTTTTTTATACCGCAAAAATATGACTGTTGCAACTATCATAATTGCAAAAAGACCTGCTATAAGGCAGTATCTCAAAAATTCCGCTCCCAGGCTCGGGGGTACAAGGGATCTTGAACCGATACTCGGTTTTGCAGGGAGATTGCCTGAACTTAAAAGCGCCTGGACTCTTTTTATCTCGTCCTGGGCGTCCGGTATATCTCTTGCAGGACCGCTTATTACCGCATCATAGACACAGTTACCGCGAGGGTCAAATTGAAGGGTCGGGGCATTTTCCAGACCGATCATTCTTGTAATCCAGTCGCCGTAACTTTCATGTTCCTCCCGCTCTATTCTTTCCGTGTTAAAGCCGTCTTCCTCTAATTTATTTCTAACTTCTTCAGGTATTTCCTGCGGGTCTCCTGCAACAATTATATTTATAATTCCTTTTTCTTTATGCCTTTCAAGTTCAGCCAGGTATGCAGTTCCCGTATCTTTAATTTTTGTATAATTTTCCGCAGAATCTTCCGTATAATTCTTTGTTTCATCTTCCGCATCTTCCGCGGTTTCGTTTAAACTTTCACTTTTTTCATCTTCTTTAAACCTGCTAACACCAACCACGACAACAGATATATTTGCTCGCTTTTCAATAACATAAATTGCAGAATCACCGTGTGCAACATCTCCCCCATCGGTTAAAGTCAGGGATGTTAAAGAATTCAATAATTCATAAGTATCTTTTGAAATTAATATTACCGTATTTTTCGGGCGGTCAATAAATGTATCAACCGACTTGCCCTTTTTTCCCGTTGCAACTTCCCCGAAGCGGCACGCTCCATCCTTATCATGTTTTACGACAACTTCCCATTTAAAACCGTCTCCCTGCGGGGTAATCCTGCTTCCCTGGACTCCTAATTCAATGGAAATTTCATCCCCGTAAACCGCCAATTCGCCGTCAATCCTTTCTTCAAACTGCGCCTGCTGTTTTAAAATTCCCTCTATTCTTTCTATCTCGCTCGGCGTTGCATTGGCAATCTGTATTTTGATATGCTCCTTACCCCAGGGTCTTATGGAAACATCTTTTAATCCCATCGCGTTTAATCTTTCTTCAAGGATTGATTTTTCAATTTCCATGTCCGATTCCGTCGGCTCAATACCCTTCCAGTCAAGTTCCAGCTGCATTTCATAGCCCCCTGCAAAGTCCATGCCGTAATCCAGACCGTTTGCAAGAATCAGGATCAGGGCTAATGCTACCGAAATTATTAATATGATTATTCTCCAATTTTTTAATAATTTTGTATAGTCCGTTTTAACCATTTTTTACCTGCTGAATATTGAAAAACCGAATTTGAATTTTTTCTTTTTTCTTTTTGGCTGTTCAAGATACCATTTAAGGATTCCCGCGTTCATAAACCATGTCGTCATCGTATCTCCTATTAAACCGATTAAAAGAACAGATGTTATGTTCGCAAGAATTTCAATTTGAGTAAACATAGATGAGATTATAAGTAATGTAAGTAATGCCATGAGTGTTGTCCCGGTCATCGTAAGACCTGTTTTCATGGCGTTGTCTATCCTTTCATTAATAGTTCCTACCTTTCTTTTAAGAGTTCTTGATGTAAGAAGAATGTCGGAATCCACCGAATAACCGATAAGCATGAGAAGTGCCGCAAGTGATGCCGGCTTTAATTCAATACCGAAAATACTCATCCCGCCTAATGCAATAATGACATCACAGGTCGCAGCGGCAATTACGGCGCTTGCAGGAACTGCAAATTTATAGACAATAAATACAATCATTAATATTAAATAAATTACAATCGCCCCTGCAACGGCAAATAAATTATTAATTAAATTCATACTTATCAAAATAATAACAAGAGCGGTATATCCGATTGAAAGAGCAACCGCCTCAAACGAGATGTCGGATGAGAACGCAACAAAAATAACAAATGCCATTAAAATATATGCAATAAGAAGTGCTTTCATTCCCTGTGTCCGAAATGTTTCCCCGAGAGTCGGGCTTATCGGGTTTATCACAAGATTTCCTTTATAGACATCAACAGCGATATTACTTTCAAAATAATAATTTAATGCACTCTGCAATTCATCCTCTTCAAGTTCAAGAGCGGTAATTTTCAATAAATTTTCATTTTCGTCGTATTTTATGTCATCTGAATCTATTCCCAATCTCTGGGCTAAAGTGCTGACCTGGTCCTTTGACGGTTTTTCGGATAACTTTGCTTCCGCAGAGTCGTATTTGTTCAGCCGCCCGCTGTATTTTTCAATGATTTTAATCAGGTCTTCTTCTTTTTCGCTTTCAACCTGGGTTGTTGTTTCAACCGTCAGTGTTCTTTTATCCGATGCAACGGTTTTTTTTAAATAAATATTAACATCCTCCAGACCCTGCGCCGATAACTCGCTTTCTAAATTTTCTATTTCTTCATTTGAAACATCCTTATTTATCGTCACATCAATTGAAGTCCCTCCGCTAAATTCAATACCGAGCGGGAGATTCGGAATTAATAATAACATTAATAACGCAAGTGCTACCGGCACGAATATTAGTGTCTTGTAAGGTATTCTGCTTGTTAATTGCGTGTAAAGGTCGTCAAACATATTAATAATTAATTTTAAGATTTAAAAGAAAGTAAAGGTAATTAAAGAAAAAATGTTTAATAAAGTTGTTGTAGGCGGGACATTCAACATCCTGCATAAAGGGCATGAAGAGATACTCAAGACCGCCTTTAAGCTCGGGAAGTCCGTAATTATCGGGCTTACATCAGACGAATTTGCAAACAGGTTTCGTGCAGTTAAAACCCTTGAATATGAAAATAGAAAGGAAAATTTAATTGAATTTATTGAAAATTTAAATTCCGGCAAAGAATATTCTGTAATTGAAATCAGCGATTCTTACGGGATTGCAACAATTGATCCTGAAATTGACTGCATTGTGGTAAGCGAAGAGACACTGCTCAGGGCAGAAGAGATAAACGCGATAAGGTTCAAAAAAGGGCTTTTGAAACTGGTGGTAGTGGTTGTCCCGATTGTATTTGCAGAAGACGGAAAAGCAATTTCCGGGGACAGGATTACAAAGGGCGAGATTAACGGAGAGGGGAGAATTTTGTGAAAATTTTGAAATTATAAATTTAAAATTCAATTTAATAATCCCAAAAATTAATTACAATTAAAAATGACAGTGGCAATAACCCATGTATCGCCCGGATGAGATATTATTATTCCCGCAAACATAAAAAAGAAATTGATCATGACGCCTGAAGACCGGTTTTTAGTGTTCGGCGAGAAAGATACATTAACACTTAAAAAGATAGAGGCATCAAAGAAAAGTTTTGATGAAGTCGCTGATCCCTTCATGGAAAAAGCAGGAAAGTCGGGACTTAAAGATGCGAATGTTGAAGAAGTAATTCACAAATATAGAGATGAAAAAACAGGAAATAAGAGTAACTACTGACAAAGATCAGAACGAAAAAGATACGGTAAATAGTAAAGGGATAAAATAAAAAATGCAAACCATAAAACACGAAGTCATTAAAATGGTAAACAACCTGCCGGATGAAGCCGACTATGATGAAATCATGGCTGAAATATATTTCAGGCAGAAAGTTGACAGGAGTTTGAAGCAGATTGAAGAAGGCAGAGTTATAAGCCATGAAGAAGCAAAGCAAAGAATATCCAGATGGATAAAATAGAAAAAATTATATGGACTGATGACGGGATAAATAGTTTTGAAGATATAGTCAGGTATATTTCCATGGATTCAGAGTATTATGCCAGTAATTTTGCAAAAAAGGTATTGTTATCTATTGAAACATTAAAGATATTTCCAAGAATAGGAAGAGTAGTACCCGAATACAATAATCCGAACATAAGAGAAATCATTTATCAAAATTATAGAATAGTGTATAAACTCAGTGATAAAGCGGTTTATATAGTGCTGATCATTCACGGGGCAAAGAATCTTCCAAAAATTATTTAAACAATAATTGTGCAAACAACATACATGAAGGTATGAACAACAACATCAAAAATCAACAAATTTATCAACAATTTAATAATCCCAAAAATTAATTACAATTAAAAATCTGAAAAATTATAAATAATTTTAACTTTTAAAATAAATTTTAAAATGGAATGTGAAATAGTCAAAGCAATGCCGGACGGAAGCATTATAATCCCAAAAAGTATAAGTGCGGGAATCGGAATCCATGAGAGTGAGCCGCTCATGGTGTGCGCAACAGGAGATGAAATTACACTTAAACTGATAGAGGCAGAAGATAAAGGTCTTTTGGAAAGGGATTTCTCGCCGCTGTGGAATAAGGCAAAGAAAAAAGGAATAACAAAAAAAGATGTTGAAACAGAGATTGAAGCATATAGAAAAGAAAAAAGAATATAGTTAAGATGATTATAGTGCTTGATACAAACACATTGATTTCTAAAAACAATAAAATGATAACCCTAAACGAAGGATCGGGCGGAAAACAAATGCAGAAATTAATTGAAAAAATAAGAGATAAATTAAAACTTAAAGATAATTGGAGGAATATAAACGACGACGCAGCAACCCTAAAATTAAAAAATATTAATAAAAATCTCGTTTTTACAACCGACTCATACACGGTAAACCCTATTTTCTTTCCCGGCGGAGACATCGGTAAACTGGCTCTCTGCGGGACGATAAATGATCTCGCGGTTATGGGCGCAAAGCCGGCTGGAATATCCCTGGCGCTGGTAATTGAGGAGGGATTTTCAGAAGACGACCTGATGAAAATAATATTTTCTATCGGCGAGGTTTCAAAAAAGACAGGTATTCCTGTGGTTACGGGAGATACGAAGGTCATGAATAAGGGCGGCATTGATAAAATCGTGATTAATACTTCCGGGATTGGTTTTGCAAAAAATATTATTTCAAATTCGGGATTATCCGCCAGCGATAAGATAATTGTTTCAGGCTCAATCGGGGATCACGGGATAGCCCTTCTGAGCAAGAGATTTGACTACGAAACAGAACTTGTTTCTGACTGCGCCCCGGTTATCAAGGAATCGCGAGCAGTTTCAAAATATGTTACTGCGATGAAAGACCCGACGCGAGGGGGCATTGCCGCTGTGTTGAATGAGATGGCAGAAAAAAGTAATGTTAAAATAATTCTTGATGAGGAGAAAATTCCCGTTAAGCGGGAGGTTGCGGCGGTATGCGAGTTACTTGGTTTAAGTTTTTATGAAATCGCATGCGAGGGAAGAATTGTCTGCGGGGTTAAAAAAGAGTACGCTGATAAAGCATTGAAAATATTAAAGAAATTTAATAATGATTCGGCGATAATCGGGGAGGTTTCAAAAGGCAGGGGGGTTTTTGTAAGAACAATCGTGGGCATGCGACCTCTTGAAGTCCCGGCAGGAAAATTAATACCGAGAATTTGCTGATTTAATTAGGAAAAAGATGGAGTACCTTAATTTTATTTAAAATTTCCTCCGACTTCTTTAGTGCAGGCACATACCCGCACGAAGCACGCTCTTCAGCGAGTCCCGCATGTTCCTTTGCCAACTCCTGTCCGCCTGCTTTTAGCCGGTACTTGCAGCGGTCTGCAAATCAATCCAACAGCTCTTTTCTCTCAATTTCCCTGAATTCATAGTAATCTTTCTCCTTTAAGTCATTGATTATGTCCGATATTTCTTTGTTATCCAGAAATCCTGTATTTTTGCATGCAAATAGGAACGCAGGGATGTTTAAAACATTTATGTTATTTTTCCTGGCGATTGCGCGTGCTTTTTTGTCATTGATTAACAGGATTGCGTCAGAATGTTTCTTGCAGTACAATATGCTCTCCTTTTCTCCTTCACCTAATTCAATAAATTCACATTTATTAATTAGTTCAATCCCCCAATCTTCTTCATTTATTCCCACCACTTTTATCCATCTTATTTTAATCAGATTACTAATCAACTTCGTCATTGAGATTTCTCTAAAAACCGCAGTGGGAATAATCAATTCATCCACTCCGAAGAAATCTTTTATCAAATTCGGTTTTTGTATCTTCAGAAATGAACTTAAAAAGTCAGTATCTAAAATCACGGATGTCATTTTGGTATTTCAGTCATTTGTTTGTTTTTAGGATTTGCAAATTTTACGGCGATGTTTGCCATTTCTTTTGTGTTTTTTATGTCATCACTTGTTCTTCTTTTAATACATCAATTATATCAATGTCAACTTTTATGTTCAGGACGGTTTCTTTGTGCAGGAATTTGCGGGTTATCATGATTAAAATTAAAATTAAATTTCAAAAAATTAATTCAATAATT
>MCBE01000246.1 GCA_001723845.1 Candidatus Altarchaeales archaeon WOR_SM1_SCG | reverse complement strand
CCCCGCCGTGGCCAAATCTTGGCTGTGATAGTTGTGCATTTCCCGATCCTATAAAGGGATGTACGTGGGATAATTGTCCTAATGTATCCAATGAAAATCAAACCAACAGCGATACGGATGAATGGGGCGATGCGTGCGATAACTGCCCGGGTGCCCCCAACAGGGAGCAAAACAACAGCGATACGGATGAATGGGGCGATGCGTGCGATAACTGCTGGTTTTTTAACAATTCCGACCAGAACGACACCGATCGTGATTGTAGTTTAATACCGGGATCACATTACACTTCCGATCCAAAGTGCGGCGATGTATGCGATAACTGCACGGATTACGACTGGGACGGCTGGGGTAATGGTTCGGGCGGAAATGTCGGCTGCTGGGCTGGAAATCTCACCGACTGCAATGATGCAGATAATACTACACATCCCGGGGCAACGGAACTCTGCGACGGTAAAATCAATAACTGTCATAACTGGGAAGTGTGGTTTTCTGTAACACCACCTTTTATTCATGGAAACACAACCTACATGATTAACAATGGATATGATGATGAAGTAGACATTGACGGCGACGGATATGTGGAGTGCTGTCCGTGGGTAGGACCTGTTAACGGTATTAAAGGCGGCTGCGACTGCAACAATACGGAAAATACCACATACCCGGGAGCACCGGAACTTTGCGACGGCATAGACAATGACTGCAACAATGCAACAAATGATACCTGCAACCCAAGAATCCTGATAGTTGACGATAACAACGGAGCAGGGCTTCCTATTTTCTGCAACGGCGATTCAAGCGCCCAGGATTTCTTTGACATATTAACAAATTCCGGGTGGTATGAAGTTGATATGTGGGACATTACAGCACAGGGAGCATCACCGACAGTTCCGTTCATGAGAGATAACTACGAGGTTATTATATGGACGGCAGGGGATTATTATACCAATTCTGTTGACCCTGCCGACAGGACACTGCTTGCCAACTACCTTGAAGTGGCTGATGCAAAACTTCTTGTGGAAGGGGGAGACCTGTCATGGCAGGTTGGAGCACCGGGTCACAGCGACCCTACAAACTTCCAGAATGATGTTCTTCATGCAAGATATTCCGATGATATTTATAATGGTCTGGGCGTAAATACAATAACAGTTACGGACCCGAACCACCCGATTACACAGGGTTTACCAATCAACATTCCTTTAAATTGCTCGTCATTTTACCCGGATAGCGTTAACCCTACCGCTAACGGAACGGAGATTATGGGCTGGGTATATAACCAGCAATGGATACCGCACCCAAGAGCTTCTGTTGTGATACATGTCGGCGACGGGACAAAGGTCCAGCCGGAGAAAAGCGTGTATTTAGCGTTCTCAATAGACGGGATGACAACACACATGAACGAACTGGTTTTAAATTCTGTCGCATGGCTTTTAAACAGAACCGATAGCGACGGAGATGGCGTATTTGACGATACCGATAATTGTATAAATGTCTGGAATCCTGATCAGAATAACAGCGACGGCGATTTCCCGGGTGACGCATGTGACCCGTGTACAGATAATGATTCGGATACTTACGGGGTTGATGTAGGCAACGGAATCGCGGGATGTGCAGGCAGTACCGTTTTAGAGGACTGCGATGATAACGATAATACAGTATATCCACTCGCTCCTGAATTGTGCGACAATAAGGACAACAACTGTGACCTTCGCGTGGATGAAGGTTTAACCGAAGATGGTTGTAACTTTACCTGTATAGCGGGTGGTTTTAATTGGACAGGCAACGGCGGTGCTTTGAATTGCTGTGGAGATGATGCTCTTGAAGACGGTCCTTACGAGCTCGTGGAGACATTGTGCGACGGCAATGACAATGACTGCAACGGAACAATTGACGGTCCGGGTATATGTCCTCCTGTAAACTATTACTGTGATGATGACAATGACGGTTACTTTGACATAAATATAGACGGCACATGCACTACATTCAACTGCGTTCCCGCGGGCTGTCAAGTTGCTCAGGGAGATGACTGCGATGATGATACAGCCGGCGATCCCGCGGGCTGTCCTCTTGTACCTGGAAATTGCAACCTGGGTACTTCATTATGTGCGATATGTATCCATCCGGGAGCTCTTGAAAACTGCAGTGACGGCATAGACAATGACTGTAATAATGTCGCGGATGAGAATGACTCTTACTGTGCATGTAATGATGTTGATGGTGACGGCTTTAACGGATCAACTGTGAACTGCCCGACAGGAACCGACTGCGATGATAACGATAACAAAACATATCATGGGGCACCGGAAATCTGCGACGGGAAGGATAATCAATGTCCCGGAAATCCCGGTTTCGGACAGGTTGACGAAGGTTTGGTAGGTGCATTGTGTCCCAAACAGCAGGGCGTTTGTAACGGGACAAGACAGGTATGCGGAGGCGCAGCCGGCTGGCTTCCCTGCAATGATACTACCTATGCCAACCATAATCCTAATTATGAAGCCGTTGAAGCAACCTGTGATAATTTAGACAACGACTGCGACGGTACTCCTGACGAAGGATGCGACGATGATAACGATAACTGGTGCGATTCGGCAATGACAACCGCAGGACCTCCTTATCCTACAACATGTACAAACGGAGGGGGCGACTGCAACGATACTGATAACAACACATGTCCTCAGGGCTGCCCGACAGGATGCGGACCACAGATTCTCGTGGTTGACGATGATACCGGAGGGGTAGATTACGGCATCAGGAATGCAAATATTTTCCAGAATGCAATCGTCGGATACAACAATTACGGAGTAACGATAATCAAGACATCTGACGGGCTTCCCACACTTGTCCAACTCCAGGGTTATAACGCTGTGATATGGTCGTGCAGTGATTTGAAGAATCCGATTAACGGGAGCGAGGCAACCCTGCTTCAAAACTATGTAGCCGGGGGCGGGAGATTGATGCTTGAAGGATGGGGAATAGGACAATACCAGTTTGAAAACCCGGGAGCCGGCTGGTACAACACATTCATGAATAATGTGGTGCGCGGGGAAGCCGATAATGTTGCCTCTATAACAAACAAAGTTATAAGAACAAAGGAGAATACTTATACACACCCGATAACTGCAACTCTTTCATGGTGCAGGATGTGGCCTAATGGAGGTACGGCAAGTATTACACACATGAGTCCTGCAAACGGGGGTGTAGAAACATTTAACCAGGGCGAGGGCCCCGACCCGGCTGGTATAAGATGCTACAATGAAACAGGATTTCTTATAGTAGACGGTCCTACATTAGGAATTACATACTCGGGCGGAACTCCTATTAGAAAGACATTTTACCTTTCTATTGCAATTGACGGTATTCCTGATGCAGGTAATGAAAGACGCGACTTGATAAGAAATACCGCTGACTGGCTGGTTGCATAAAAAGAATTTGCTCAATGCGAGCGCAGAATATCGGAGTACGGAAATTTTCAATTAGCAGGCGCGAAATATCGGTTTCACTGGGAGCGTAACGCTGGAAGGCATCAAATTACCGCCTTTTATTGAGCAAGTTCATAAACTCCTCATCATTGAATAAAATTTTTTATTATTTTTATTTTATTCCTATATTAGTAATATATAACAGGAGAATTACTCGTAAAAAATGTATTCAAAATTTTTTTTATTTGGCGGTATTCTAATCTTTGTATTTGCAATTTCATGCAACTCCCACGCATATACATCAGGTTCCGTAGTAACTATTACCTGTTCGCCCATAGTCATAAATTCTCTTGAAATTTTGAATGACAGCGACAACTCATCAACGGGAGTTCAAATATCTCCCCCCGTCCCGGGAAGATGCATGGGTCTGTTGAGATGCTCGTCAAAACCTTCAACCTCTTGTTGTGGCGACTGCGGGTGTTTTTACATTGTGAACACGAGCAATCCCGGCGGCTTCAGTTATGCCGGCGAAGGCGGAACACACTGCGCCACGGGGTTTGGACCGGGATATTATCCGATGGGTTATGCCTCATGCAATAATTATCCCGTGGACGGGTGTACCGGCGAATGTAACTTTAATGAAAACGAGAATTGGATGGGTTACGGGAATGGTGCATATTGTTATGACGGAAACGACGGATATAAGGGAATTGACGGAACGGGAATTAAAAACATAACCGTCAGGGTAAATATCTCAAATCCCGGCGGCATCCAGATGGTCTGCTCAAATTTACAGGACGGCGGAAGCGTTAAAATGATAATTGACAACTATGAAAGCCATAAAAAATATAAGATAAAATTAGACGGTCCCGAAGAATGCAATAACTCAACAATTGCACATACTTTAACCTCCGGGGTATGGACCGGCAATTTTAAGATGCACTACTGGGAAAAACCCGGGGTTTATGCCGTAAAAGTTGACGCAATTAATGCGTGCGGCTCGTCTATATCCAAAAATGCAAATTTTGAATATTTATCTTCTGCACAACTCTGTATTGCCCCCCGGGATGTAAATTTGGATTTCGGAACGGTGAGTTGTACGGCAGATAATGCAACGGCTTATGGGGACATGAATATGGGCGATTGCAACCAGTCAGACATTGGCTCTCCCCGGGCAACGATAAGAAATATCGGTAACACAGTGGTTAATGCGATAGTGCAGAGCACGGATATGGTCTGTATATCCCCCGGTTGTTCGGATGTTATTCCCGCATCAAAAGCCAGTCCCCCGTCGCCGGGATACCTGCAGGGCAATCTCTGGATAAACCTGGGTAACGGATGGAATGATTTACAAACAACGCCTGAAAAGATGCGCTTTACGCCCCACTGCAGTTGCATTGATTACTACGGAATACCTCCCGGACCTCACGCAACAAATTCATTTGACCTGATGATATACCCGTTAAAATGCGTCAAAGCAGGGATATACAGGCATACATTCACAATAACTGCTATTGCCGGGGAAGGAAAATACTGCCAGGACGACAGAGAGGCGTTATACCCTAAAAATAATACCTGCGTTTTGCCCCCCCAGTGTTATGAAATCCCGGGGAGATATACTTATGGGACAGCGTGTTCTTTTTAGTTAAAATTGAATGAATGCTTATTCTTGGGGTAAATTACAAAAATTTTGTAAAAATTCATGTGAAAAAATTGTAAATTCTTGCAGTATAAAATCTATAAAATCATTAATTTTGAAATGTTCGTGTAAAACCGCGATTTACGGCAATACACCTGCCATTGATTATTCTAAAAGAGAAATCCTGTAACTGTAAAAAATTTTCAATAAAATTAACCCGTTTAATTTTAACCGTTCCTTTAACCCGCAACCAAATGAATTGATTAACCCTCTAAATTAAATAGGCACTCACACGAAGCACATGAAACTTTTTATTAAATCCCCTGCAATTAAAATTAAGATTTTTATTATACCGTGAACTATGGGTTATAAAAATAAATAACTGGAGGGAGAAGAAACTCTGCCCGTCTTTTTAAATCACTGTTTCACACGGCGTTCCGCGAGGGTACCTGCCGGGTATTTCGTAGCACTGCGGCGGCGTTATGCATTCCGAACTGCCCAAGTAAGGTTCCCTGTGGTCCTGGCAGCATAAATCCTTCGGAATTGCCGATACAAATATTGAATTGCTGTATTCGCCCGGGCCCACGCACGGTATGGGCCATATCATCAAACTTATATTGTTTGCCGCGTGCGGACCTGGCGGGAGACCGTTATCGTACACGGTAACATTCGCGCAGGGAGTACTGGCATTACACCCCTGTTGTTCCGTGTGATTGCAGTACATCTGGGGCGGCAGGATAATTATTTCCTTTTTATCCTGCAGGTCATTCCACCCGGTATCCACATTTATCCAGAGAACGCCCTGCTGGTATCCTAATGCGCCATAAAGACCGCCAGGGGCATGTGAAACAGGTATCCTGCTGCTGTCGCCCCCGTTATTAGAAATCATGTCGGTTGCATGGACTCCTAAATTTATCATTACATTACCTATGTTCCTGAGCGTAGGAGGCTCCGAGCATAAATCGCACTGCCCGCAATTACTCTGGATATAATCTCCGTTAGCAACGGCACTTACATTACTGCCGCATGCCGTTACCTTTCCGAAGTTTATATTCCTCCCGGGCGGTGTAATACATATTCCTGCTTTTGTCATATAGTCAAAAAGTTCACTCATTTTATCTGACGCTTTGCAGCATGATCTGGCACTAACGGTTACGGTATATTTCCCGGGCTTTTCCCAGTAATGCATGTAGAAATACCCCGTCCATGTCGCATTGAATTTACCCTCCGGTTCATCGCAATCACCCGGGTCGTCAAGAGCATATACCTTCTGTGTACCTTTCTGGCTGTCATAGTTATCAACCGTCATTGAAACACTTCCGCCTGTCTGGAAGTTTTTGCAGAGCCACTTGATTCCACCGCTTGCGTTTATGGTAACATTAACCTGCACCCTTTTCAGCCCCATCGTGTAGCCGTCGTTTATATCATAAGTATAGCCCCCCTCATTATTGCCGACCCAGCTCCCGTTTGCATCAAAATCACACCCGTTATTCCACGGCGGACCCGTGCAGTAAGGAGGGTCATATTCACATGCAGCAAAACCAGCCGGCTGATAACCGGGACCATACCCTATAGGACAGTGCGTTCCATTCACACCTACAAAACTGCCGTTTGCAATGTAAAAACACCCGCAGGAGTCACAGCACTTGCTTGAAGGAGTTGTATTGCACTTTATAACATCAATACATGGCGGTTTTACCGGCTCTGCCTGGAAACCGTCAAGCAAGGAATCATCAGTCATTGAAATACCGGTTATGGTAACGGGCGGGCATAGTATATTAACCTTTGAACCTATGGTATCTGCCGAAACGCATTGTGAAAGCACCGTCAAAGCAATCAGGGCAATTATTATTCCTTTCGTATTTTTATCACATCTTTTCATTTTATCTTTTTATCCTCGGTTATTTTTAATAAAAAATATCAAAAAACAAAATAATGGAGAGGGAATAAACCCCTCCCCAATCTTTTAAATTATAGTATCACTGTTTTACCTTATGCGCAAATTGCTCTAAATTCAGCCCGAGTCATACCGAAATCAAGATATCGGTCTTCCTCGTAGCACTGCGGTGGATCTATACATACATCAGTACCCGGGTAGTAAGGTTCCCTGTGGTCCTGGCAGCATGCACATTTATGACCCCATGAATACGCAGTAACTCCTTCTACATATATGCTGTTACTGTACTCGCCCATACCCACGCAGGGTATCGGCCATATCATCAAACTAAAGTTGTTTGTGGCATGGGGACCTGGTGGAAGACCCTTGCAGTACCCTGTCATATTCTCACAGCCGTCTTCGCAGCCAGTCATCCATGAGTAGTTGCAGTACGCCTGTGCCGGCAGTTTAACCTTCTCATATGCATCCTGTAAGTCATTCCATTCACTGTCTACATTTACCCAGAGAACACCCTGAGTATATCCTACAGCACCGTAAGGACCGCCTACTGTGTGTGAAACCGGTATTGTGTAACCATTAGCTGGGGTAGTCTTCATGTCTGTTCCATATATCCGTAAATTTATCACCGAATTACCTATATTCCTGAGCGTCGGGGGTTCCGAGCATAAATCGCACTGCGTACAGTTACTGGTAATGTTATCACCGTTAGCGACGGCACTTGTACCCGCGCCGCATGATGTTACAGGTCCGTAATCTATTTTCTTTCCGGGCGGTGCAATACAGATTGCTTGTTTTGCTATGTAGTCAAAATTTGCATATGCCGTATCTCCCTCTCCACAGCACGAATCAGCGTCAATGGTTACGGTATACAGTCCTGGCTTTTCCCAGTAATGCATATAGAAGTAGCCAGTCCATGTTGCACTTAGTGCATCGTATGTAGCAGGGTCGCACATTGGTGAGTCAGGAAAATCGTATACCTTTTGTGTGCCTTTCTGGCTGTCATAGTTATCAACTGTCATTGAAACACTTCCGCCTGTCTGGAAGTTTTTGCAGAGCCACTTGATTCCGCCGGTTGTGTTTATGGTAACATTAACCTGTACCAGTTTCAAACCCATCTTGTAACCGTCATCTACATCATAAGCATAGCCGCCTTTATTGTCGCCGACCCACAATCCGTCTTTATCAAAATCACATTCATTATTCCACGGCGGACCTGTGCAATCGGGGGGCGGGGTATAGGTACATGGTGCAAAACCTACTGGTTGATAATTGGGACCGAATCCTACGGCGCAGTGTGTTCCGTTCACGCCGACATAATCGTATCCACCAGTTCCTGCGGGATATGGACCGCTCTGGTCAACTGCATATAAACATCCGCATTGGGTGCAGCACTGGCTGTTAGTCTCTGCAGCACACCGTGTAACATTAAGGCACGGTGGCTTTAGGGGCTCAACCTGATCACCGTCAGTCGTCGTAAGGTCATCGGTTATTGCAACACCAGATATAACAACTGCCGGGCAGGAGATATTAACTGTTGAACCTCCTCCGTTCGCTGAAACACCCTGTGCAAGTACCATCAAAGCAATCAAAATCGCTATTAATATTCTTTTCATTTTTTGTATCACCTCTTTTTCATTTTGGCATTTACGGTATTTACCCATTCGGGCAAGGTTCGCATAAGCTGCCTTGCTATAGCGCCCCAACTCGGCGCTCGGCTCACGGGTTCCGGTGCCATTCATCAAAATTATACGGCAGAAGAGCCAATACCTGCCATTTCAATGAAGGGCTCACCCCCTGACTTTTGAAATACCTCGGCATCATTGTGCCTCAAGCGGTACTTATCCATAATATGATTTCGGATAAGCGTGATTCGCAGCAATCTGCAGGGGTCTTTCTTTCTTTTTATACCCCTTACTTCAATGCCGACCCATTCGTAATCCATTACGAGTTTGTATGCTATTGAATTTGTCTTAAGGTTTAATAGTGATTTATCAGATTCCAGAACCAGCATATCCGGATTGTTTGCATTTATTATGTCCTTGACCTTGACCATGTCATGCTTCTGGTTTATGCTAATCTTTTTTGTCCTTTGGTCTGAATCTGAGGGCAACATTATCTATAATTGAGGATATTTTTTTGTGTATTATATATTTAGTAATTTATTCTTATTAAATACTTTTGGTTAAATCAATTTAAATAATATTAAATAATATTTGTGTATTATATATTTAGTAATTTATTCTTATTAAATACTTTTGGTTAAATCAATTTAAATAATATTTGTGTATTATATATTTAGTAATTTATTCTTATTAAATACTTTTGATTTTAGTTAATTAATAATTAATATTTATTAGCGTTAAATTTTAATATAATATTATGTAGATTTACTTGTTAATAAAGTAAACGCGAATTTAAAAGTAAATAAGAATTCAATAATGAGATTTTTACAAAATTTCGCAATTAAACCCGGATTTGATATTTTATTTAAAATTTAATTTAAATTAATAATAATAAAATAAAATTATCTAATTAATAAAAAATTAAAATCTAATTGAAAAAAATTTAAAAAAATGAAAGCATTGAAGTTTGTAATTGCAATATGCATTGGATTTTTGCTGGCAGGCGAAGTTTTTTCCGGGGACATAGCAGTGTCTCCGGCAGCCCTTGAGTATAAGGTAATGAAAGGAGAGTCATTTCCAAATTTTTTCAGCATAGACAATACAGGCCCCCGTAATGATGCAATTCTTGTAAATATCAGCGTTAGCTGCGATTATGATCCCGGTGTGAAAGAATGGTTTTCTATTGAACCGCCGGGTGCGTTTGAAGTTCCCGCCAATTCAAAAAAAAGAGTGGATGCAATAGTAAAACCACCCGAAGATGCACCTTCCGGAGATTATGAGTGCTATATATCGGTCACGCCAATGCCTGATAAAGAAAATTTAAATTTTACAGGCACCAATGTTGTTATAGGCGCTTCTGTACTTGCGAGCATAAATGTTTCCGGGGACGAGATTGTCGGTGCAAAGATTCATAAAACAGACGCATCCGATACGGAAGTCGGGAAACCCGCGATACTCACGATTCAAATTAGAAATTCTGGAAATGTAAAAATAAAGCCGGAAATAAAGGTGGATATAATGAAAGATGGGAACCTGGTTGATACCGTGGAAGAAACCGCAGATTTTATTCTTCCCGGGAGCGGGAATATCATAGACATGAAATGGGACACTTCAGGTACAACCCACGGGAATCATATAGCACATTTTGATGTATTTATAAGGGATGAGAAACTGGACTCCCTGGCTTATATAATTGACACCGGAAGGGGTGGAAATATAACAATAGAGCAGGATGTTTCTTTCAGGATCTTTGAAGCAGGAACATTCACAAAGACGGGTGCTGTTGTGGGTATAGGGGCAAAAGAAACGATAAACAAGGGAGAAATCAGCGAGATTGTCGTTCAGTTCAAAAACACAGGGGAAGTTGAAATCACGGCAAAATCGGAAATTAAGGTTTACGGCAACGATAAGCTAATCAATTTACTTGAAAGTAATTCCTTATCAATATCTCCCGGTGAAACCGGCTCGCTTATCTCATACTTTAAGAGTGAGGAAGAGGGCGATTACTTGTTGGAAGGGAAAGTTATATACGAGAACAAGGAAGCACAATTTGGCGAAGAAATAACTATAAAAGTTAGTTCAGGGAAGAATGATACCGTGCAGCAAGAACCGCCAAAGCCGCCAAAACCGGATGAAAAAACAAAATCCAATGGCGGCGGCTCATCAATGATCTTATGGGGGGTAGGAATTTTAGCTGCAATATTGATAATAGCTGTAATTGTACTAATGAGGAAATAGCAAATATTAAACTCAGGTATAGTTTGGCGTAAAATAGTGTCAAATTCGCTAAATTCGCTATAATCGGTAAAATTTTCAAACAATTTATTAAGAATAAGTGATAATAATTAATTACAACATCCAAAAATCTTAAATAATTTTAACGTGGTAATAAAAATGATAAATAAATGTAAAATATATCATAAAAATAAAATAAGGGGAGTTAAAATTAAAATAGGATATGTATCTCTTTTATTTTTATCTCTTTTATTTTTATCTTTAACAGCGCATGCACAGCAGCACATTGGCGATAATTGCCTGGTATTTGGATGTGTTTACAATGCAGATAGTACCCCTGTGCCTGAAGGTGTTGTTGTGAATATTGAATACAACGGCAACAAATACCAGACCGCAACATACAACCACCAGTGCTGGTGCGGGCGCGAAAACGGTAATTATTACCAGATAACATCAGACCAGATGGATTGGCAGTGTCATGATGGAATTTTTGTAAACGCGTCTGCCAATCACAACGGATATTACGGTGAAAATTCTATGTATGTAAATACGAAATATCCCACCTTCCTGGATATATATTTAACAGAATCGGTCGGCTGCACGGACACATCATATACCCTAAATTTTAGCGAATGGGCGGGACAGTGGGACCAGTGGTGGATAGGCATTTCAATTCCTCTCTGCATTGATGAAACAAATATATCTGAAATTTTGTCGGGAATAGCCGGGCAGTATGACAGGGTAGAGCGGCTTAAACAACAACAGAGGAAGGGATACGAGTCATTTCTCCCGATGTTTCCTCCCATAGCATCGGAGTTTACAACAATGGATGACGGGATTGAATATCAAATTCATTTTATAGTTCCCAACCCGAATAATATTACAATTAACGGCAAATTCTGTAGTTTGAATGAAACAATAACATTACATCCCGGGTGGAACCCATTTGGCTGGCCGTGTTCGGGAACTGTGAATATCTCGGAGATACTTTCAGGTATAGCAGGGGACTACGACAGGGTGGAACGGCTTAAAAAAGGTCCAAGGAAACAGTACGAGTCGTTTCTCCCGATGTTCCCCCCCATAGCATCAGAGTTTACAACCTTTGAGCCATGGGGAGGGTACCAGATTCATATAACCGCGGACCATGATGTCACCTTAAACTATAATTGCGAACGCATATAATTTAATGAGTATAACTTAATAAAAAACTTAAAAATAATTTTAAAAAATTGATAAAATTGATAATTTAATGAATATAAAACAAATGAAAATGAAACAAGAACATATATTTTTTTTACGAATTTTAATCGGGATATTGGCTATAGTAATTATGACAAATCATGTATCTGCAGCGTGTACTGTTAGCGGTTGCGTTACGGATAAAAATGGTAACCCTGTGCCTGCAGGCACGATGGTGCAGGTATATCTTGAAGGCGAACTCCATGCAAATGTAACTACAGGGATTGATTTAGGTATTTGTGTCAATTCTAGTAATACTTATCACGTTCCTAGTTTAGAGGCTGATGCAAAATGTTATAAAGATTATGTTGTTTTCGTGAATTCTACCTATATTTCACAGTCCGGGAAACACTACGGTAAAAATAATTACACCATCGGGGGGGAAGATGAGACATTTCAACTTAATATAACCACAGACAACCCCGCAATTACCCCGATTTCTCCTGCTGATGGTGCGACATTATTTACAAATGATGTTTCTTTCAACTATAATATAAGCAAAGTCGTAGATGTCTTTAATAATGAATACAATACCACGAATTGCTCCCTGATAATAAATGATATTATCGCAGAAAGCAACACAGGACAAACTTTCACCCGGAACCTGCCAAATGGAAATCACACCTGGAGAATTAATTGCACGGATGAAATGGGATACTGGGATTTGAGCGAGTCCAGGAATCTGACAATTGAAAGCGATAACCCATACATCAACCCCATATCTCCCGAATCTAATCATATAACCACTGACAATCACCTCACCTTCACATATAATGTTTCGGATGCAGACAACATATCAAACTGTACAATATATATATGGAATTCATCAGGTCTTTTCAACGAAACAAATAATAATTCAATAGTAAATTTTGAAATTAATAATTTTACAATTTCCCCGATACCAAACGGCGACTACACCTGGAGCATTAACTGCACGGACAATTCAACCAATCACAAGGTTGGCGAAAGCACAACCAGAAATTTCACAATAATTCCCCCAACCATAACCGCATTATCCACACAATATCTTTCTGAAACAAATATCACTTTCTCCTATCATGTCAATGACAGCGACGGCATAAAAAATTGTACAATATATTTATGGAACGCAACAGGTGGTGTGCTGTATCAAAGCGAAACCTCTACTTCAATAACAAATAATGCCGTAAATAATTTCAACTTCAACATGGATTACGGGAACTATACCTGGAACATCACCTGCTTTGATAATTCCGTATATTTATATTCCGGCTCAAGTATTTCAAAGAATTTAACAGTAAGTAATATAACACTAATTATTCACTCCCCGCATCAAAACGGAATCTATGGTCAGGAAAATCTTACATCCGGCATATTTGCAAATGTTTCAATACTTGGAGAGAAAGGAAACTGCACTTTTACATTGAAAAACAGCACAGGAGATGTTATAAATGATACCGACATACAAATGAACACCCCGGATAACGAATCCTTTGATTACAACCTATCACGGATTCTGGAGGGCAGAAATGGCGATTCTTATAATATAACATTCAACTGCAGCACAATTGCAATTAATATGAGCGGTTCAAGAGATTTCAGTGTTGATACGACAAACCCGGGAATAAACATTATTTCCCCGGTTCAGTGCAGCAATTACAACAATTCACAGGTTCTTGTGAATGTTTCTTTAAATGAGCAAGGAGTATGGTGTATGTACGAGTTATATAATTCATCAAATTACACTTCTTCTCTTGGCACTTTCGGTATGATAAAATTTAATGACGCATCTTTCTATAACGAAACTTCTGCACTTTCAGACGGGTGGTACAGCATAATAGTAAACTGCAGTGATGTGGCAGGAAACATCGGGACGACTTATAACAGTTCTAATGACACATCTTGTGTTGCAGGATTTGCGCATAAATTTTATGTGAACACCCCCCCTGTTATAAATTTAATCAGCCCGGAGAATGACTCATGGACAAATAAAACAAACACTGAATTGGAATTTAATTTTACTGTTAATGACAGTTCAAACACGGCATGCGTGCTGTATGTAAACGGAAATAATTCAGGTAATGTAAACATATCTGCAAACAATGTAACGCCAGAGACGGTAATGTCTGATAATGCCTTTTTTCTTGGCATTAACAGTTGGTATGTTAATTGTACTGATATTAGTCCTGAGAATTTTTCGCAAAGTATGAATAGTGAAACAAGAACATTTATTTTTGATAACGAAACACCGGAAATAACACTGGAATTTCCTGTTAATCTTTCTTTGAATTATACCAATATAAATTTCAACTGGACGGTGGCGGATAATTTTATTGAAAATTTTACATGCGAGTTAATAATTAATGATACTTCCGTGGGGCAGACAAATTGCACAAACGGGACAATATGTAACTATTCACACACCGCTACTGCTGCAGGAAAGTATAACTGGAGCGTTGGATGCAGGAATTTGAATCCGGCGGATGATTTTAATAATGCAAGTTCAAATGTTTCAAATTTTACAATTGAATGTACAATTTATTACGCGGATGTTGACGGCGACGGGTATGGGAATATGTCAAATTCTACATGCTTGACTGCGCCTGAAGACCCGTATAATACAACAAACAGTACGGACTGTAATGACTATAATGAATCAATAAATCCGGGAGCAACAGACATCCCTGACAATGGAATAGATGAAAATTGTGATGGTTTTGATAATATTACATGTTATAGGGATTTTGATAATGACACCTACGGGAATGTGACAAATAATGTAATATCAGGTAATGGCTCGTGCCCGGCAGGTTATGTTACAAACAGCACCGATTGCAACGACAATAATGAATCAATAAATCCGGGGGCAGTAGAAATATGCAACGGTGGGGTGGATGATGACTGTAATGGAACTGCCGATGATGTGGATGGGCTGCCAGGATGCACGACATACTATGCAGACATTGACGGTGACGGGTATGGAAACGGGACGGACAGCAGATGTATGTGCGCGCCTGAAGACCCGTATAATACAACAAACAGTACGGACTGTAATGACTCAAATTCGGGTATTTATCCTGGAGCACCAGAGGTTTGTAATGGAGTGGATGATGATTGTGACGGTCAAATAGATGAGGGCTTTACTAAACTCGGACAGTCCTGTTCTGCCGGATCAGGTGTATGTGAATCTACGGGAGTTTATGTTTGTAAATCAGACGGAACCGGAACGGAATGTAATGCTACTCAGGGAAATCCAACAGGAGCGGACGATAACTGCAACGGGATAGACGAGAACTGCGACGGCACGGCAGATGATAATTATGTACCAACCGGCACCACTTGCGGCACGGGCGTTTGCGCATCAACAGGGCAAATGATCTGTTCTAATGGACAATTACAGGATACCTGTGTAGAGGGTCAGGCAACAGGAGTAGATGATAACTGCAACGGGATAGACGAGGACTGCGACGGCACGGCAGACAAGTATTATGTCCCGACAAATACTTCGTGCGGAATTGGAGCATGCGCATCAACAGGTCAGTTAATATGTGTTAATGGAAGCACTAATGATACTTGCACTCCAGGAAATTCAACTTCGGAGATCTGCAATGATGGTATGGACAATGACTGTGACGGATTGATTGATGGAAATGATCCTGATTGCTGCGGCGATGGGACAATACAACCCGGAGAGGAATGCGACAAAAGCAACTGGGGTAAAATAAATGGTTGCACATACCTTGACAGTTTCA
>MCBE01000245.1 GCA_001723845.1 Candidatus Altarchaeales archaeon WOR_SM1_SCG | reverse complement strand
ATTGAGACTTAGAATCCATTAACATTCACAATTAATACAAAAGAGATTAAGAACAGAAAATGAACAAAAATTGAGATGGACATTTTCATAGTATACCTCTTTTAATTTTTGGATGGGAAATTTGGGAATAAATATATTTTATATTAAATATATTATAAATTATGAATATTTTAAAAATATTAAAACCTAAAGTCCCGTAAATTCCCGTGAATTTTATTAAATTTCATTGTTCAAATCAAAAACTCTAAAAATTAAATAAATATCATGCAAAATATAATGTGAATTAAAAAATTAATTTAAAATTTAAAATCAAGATGATGCAGGGTGAATATGTAAATGAACTGAAAAAGAAGAAAGATATTGCCGGTCTTATAAATGCGCTGAAGGACAGGGACATGGATGTTCGTGCAGGCGCAGCCGGGGCGTTAGGAGAGATTAAGGACCCTGCGGCGGTAAAACCTCTGGTAAACGCGCTTGAGAAAAGCAGCGGGTGGTTCCTTTCCTGTGTTGCCGGCGCATTAGGAGAAATTAAGGACCCTGCGGCAGTAAAACCCCTGATAAACGCATTAAAGGACGGCGATGCAAAGGTGCGGGGAAGTGCGGCAAGAGCGTTGGGAGAAATCAAAGACCCGGGAGCGGTTGAGCCATTGATAAACGCATTGAGTGATAATGATGCAGGGGTGCGGAGCAGTGCTGCAAAGGCATTGGGAGAAATCAAAGATCGGGGAGCAGCCGATTCACTGATAGCGGCATTAAAGGACAGCGATGTTGAAGTGAGAAGAACAGCGGTTGACGGGCTGATAAAAATTAAAGACCCGCGTGCGATAGAACACCTGATAAAGGCATTGAAGGATAGAGATGTGTGGGTTCGCAGCAGTGCAGCATTGGCATTAGAACAAATTAAAGACCCGATAGCAATTATTCCCCTGATAAAAGCATTGAAGGATAGGGATGACTGGGTAAGAAAAAACGCTGCGAAATTATTGGAAAATCTTAAACCCGAATCTGTTGACGCCCTGATAAGCGCATTGAAAGACAGCGATTCATGGGTAAGAAAAAACGCAGTGAAATTATTAGGGGAAATCAAGGACAAAAGAGTGGTTATTCCCCTTGCAGAAGCATTAAAGGATGAGGATTTAGAAGTGCGCAGGAAAGCTGCCGATTGCCTGATAAAAATTAGAGACCCCCGCACGATAGAACCTTTGATAGGCGCGTTAAAGGATGATGATTCAAGGGTCAGGAAAAGTGCCGCACTTGCATTAGAACAAATTAAAGACCAAAAAGCGGTTGTTTCGTTGATAAACGCATTGAAGGATGATGATTCCGGGGTGCAAAAAATTGCTGAAAAATTATTAAAAGAATTTAAAGACCCGGGAGAAATTGAGGCGCTGATAAGCGCATTGAAGGATGGCGATGCATGGGTGCGTAAAAATGCAGCGAAACTACTTGGGGAAATCAAAGACAGAAGAGCGGTTGAACCGCTGATAAATGCCTTGAACGATATTGACGGGCATGTGCGAGAGTATGCAGAAACATCTGTTGTTGAGCAGGCGGATAAAGAATATAAAGATAAAGAATATGAAAATGCTTTACAGATGTATGATGCGATTGTTAAAAGTTTTGCATGTAAAGAAAAAAATGAAAAAGCAGCACACTATTATATAAAAATAGCAAAATGCCGTGAAAAACTAAGAGATATAAAAAAAGCAAAATTCGCGTTAAATGAAGCCCTTGAATGCACAAAAGAAAATACAATAAAAAAATTCATTGAGGGCTTTATGACACTGCTGGATGTGGAATTCAAAAATAAAGAAATTGATGCATTACCCGGGGCAATGGAAAAATTTGCAGAGGCAAAACCCGATATGCCAAAAAATTTAAAAAATATTTTATACGAGAGTGAAATTATTGCAGAGGAACTGGAAAAAAAGGCAAAAAAAGACGAGCATGATTTTGAAATTTTAAAAATATATCCTCACCTGTCAAAGGAAAAACAAAAAATCCTGTCTAAACTTGACCACCTTGAAATTGAAAAGGTTTCAGGCGAGATAAGTGAATTGGAATACAAATTCTGGAAGCAGACACACACCGATAATTTAAACGCGCTCAACACCAGGATGTCAGAGATTGAAGATAAGATGCGAAACCTGGGGATAAGTAAGGGAAAAATTCAGGCGAAAAAAGACGAAAAGCAAAGACAGGAAGAGGAACTCATGGAGATGCAGAGAAAAATAGAACATTCAAGAGAGGAAAAGCAAAGACAGGAAGAGGAGTTAAGAAAATTACAGGAGAGGATAGAGTCCTCAAAACTGCTTGCGGAAAAGAAGGCGGAACTTGACGAGGAACTGAAGCAGAAACACGACCTCGTATCCGGGTTTGAGGAGAAGGTAAAAACCATGCAGTTTGAACTTAAATCAAGAGAAGAGGAAAAGCAAGGACAGGAAGAAGAGTTAAGAAAATTACAGGAGAGGATAGAGTCATCAAAAATGCTTGCTGAAAAGAAGGCGGAACTTGACGAGGAACTGAAACAAAAGCACGACCTCGTATCCGGTTTTGAGGAAAAGGTAAAAATCATGCAGTATGAACTTAAAGCAAGAGAAGAGGAAAAACAAAGACAGGAAGAAGAGTTAAGAAAATTACAGGAGAGGATAGAGGCATCAAAAACGCTTGCTGAACAAAAAGCGGAACTTGACGATGAATTGAAGAGGAAACACGATCTTGTATCCGGCTTTGAGGAAAAGGTAAGAACCATGCAGCATGAACTTAAAGCAAGAGAAGAGGAAAAGCAAAGACAGGAAGAAGAGTTAAGGAAATTGCAGGAGAGGATAGATTCCTCAAAACTGCTTGCGGAACAAAAGGCGGAACTTGACGATGAATTGAAGAGGAAACACGACCTTGTATCCGGCTTTGAGGAAAAGGTAAGAACCATGCAGCATGAACTTAAAGCAAGAGAAGAGGAAAAGCAAAGACAGGAAGAAGAGTTAAGAAAATTGCAGGAGAGGATAGAGTCCTCAAAACTGCTTGCTGAAAAGAAGGTGGAACTTGACGAGGAACTGAAGCAGAAACAGAAGGCATTATCCGGGTTTGTATCTAAATACGAAGATGAAATAAAAAAATATGAGCAAAAGATTAAAGCGAAAACCGACGAACTCACAGCAATCCGGCAGCAAGTAGAAGATTCAAGGATTCCCGGGCAGGGGGGATCAGAATTTGACTCCGAAAAACAAAAAATTCTCCATAATCTTGAAAAACTTGAATCTGATAGGGTGTCAGGCGGCATAGGCAGGCACAGCTACGAGTTCTGGAAGAAAAAATACACATCCGAATTGAAAGTTCTTGACATTGATACTAAAACCATTAAAGCGGGAGGTGATGTACAAAAGCCGGGGGGAGCCGAAGAGACGGCAACTCAACAGGGAGATTATGTTCATGGAAAAGAACTCACACCTGAAGAAGAACTCAGGAAAAAGTGGTTTGACGGCAAAATCGGAATCGTGGAATATGAAAAGAGGTTGAAAAAGTTAAGTAAAATTTAAAATTAATTTTAATTTATGTTTTATTTTCTTTATTTTTCCTCTTCCTCTTCAAAATTTATCTGGACGGTGTCTTTCCCTAAAACCTTTATCTTTGCCTTTACACCGACCCTTGCACCAATCCTTTGAAGTTTTTTAGGTATCGTCATGCCCAGAGAATGACCGAGCGTAATTATTCTTCTCTGCGTGTCTGTTTTTTTGGAAATTTCCTTTAATTTCAGAATCTCTTCTGTCTGACCCGGCGTAAAGGAAATATTGCCGCATTCACTGCATTTAAAGCCGCCCACAATGAAACCTTCAAATACTACCTTGTCCTCCTTCATAGTCCCTCCGCAGTTGCATTTCATACCTTTCATCGTTGGTTTTAAATAATAAGAGGGTTAATTTTTTATATTATAATTTTTTATATTATAACATATTATATATTTAATTTCATTTAAATTTAATTGAATAATATTAAAGTTTAATTAATAACAATTTCAGATTAAAATTTATAAAAATAATAATAAAATAAATAACAAATAAATAACAAAACATTAAAATGTATCCAATGGGAGCAGCAGCTTATGACAGAGCAATTACGGTTTTCAGTCCCGACGGCAGGTTATTCCAGGTAGAATATGCAAGAGAAGCGGTAAAGCGGGGAACAACAGCCGTTGGTATTACGTATGATAACGGCGTACTGCTTGCGGTTGATAAAAGTATCGGGACATCATTGATTGTGCCTGAATCGGTTGAGAAAATATTTCAAATTGACGAACATATAGGAGCCGCAGCATCAGGGCTTGTTGCGGATGCAAGGCGATTGGTTGAAGATGCACGACTCCGCGCGCAGAGAAGCCGGCTTGCGTATAATGAGCCGATAACGGTTTCAACACTTACGAAAAGTTTGTGTGACCTTGAGCAGACCTATACCCAATACGGGGGAGTAAGACCATACGGAACCGCACTTTTAATCGCGGGCATAAATGATGAGCCGCAGTTATTTGAAACTGATCCGAGCGGTGCGTTTACGCAGTATATTGCAGCAGCAATCGGAATCGGAAAGCGGGATGTTGAAAAAATATTTGAAGCGGAATATGAAAAAGGCTCGGCTGACAATGCGATACACCTGGCACTTAAAGGGTTAAACAGCGTTTCCGAAGAGAAGATTAAAAAGGAAAGCATAGATGTAATTACAATTGATACCGAAAAAAAATATCAAAAGGTCAGCAAAGAGGAAATCGGGAAGTTTATAGATGAATTGTAATTAAATTAAAATTTTCATTCCAATCAATCTTCTAAAAATTTATTCTAAAAATTCAATGCACAATTTACAAAATGAAAATCAAAACAACTGATATATGGATATTATCCGGGATAATCGGGATAATTTTAATAAGCGGGTGCATCGGCGAAAAATCAGGAGAGTGGCAGGAAACGGGTGAAGGGCAGCCGGGGTCAGGGCAGGAGCAGGAAGTAACGATTCAGGAAGAACCTGCCGGAGAAGTAAATGAAACGGGACCCGGTTCAAAACCCACAGGAGAAGTGAATGAAACGGGACATGAGCCGGAACCTGCCGGAGATGCTGATGAAAAAGAAACGGTTAAAGTTGAAAATTATCCTGGCAATGATTGGTGTGTGCCTACTCCGGGAAGGAGCCGCCCGACAGATACGGCTGCGTGGGTTGAAGGCATTGTTGAATTCAAGGGAAAACAAATGTGTCACAGCAGTTATATTTCCGGGACAATGCAGTATGATGTATATTCCACAATAAATGAAGAGGAAGTCTGGAGAGTAAAAACTTATTCTAACGGAACGGTTGAAGAGTCAAAAATTGAATCACCAAAGGAACTTGAAGAGGTGGAATCATTTTTATCTACTGCTAAAAAAACTGTTAAAGAACCCTCTGACCTGGTTTTAGAACTAAACGACCTTCCTGAAGATAAAGGATATAATATTATACCGGATAAAACAGGGGCAACAACAAAAGAGGAACACACTTACTCGCCCGAAAAATTAGTTGAAGTGGGCTGGGAAGGGGGATATAAAATAGTTTTTGACAACGAAAAATTGTATTTATTTAACCTGAGCAAGGACTACAAGAAGTACCTTAAAGAAGGTGGTGTTGACGAGCAGCTTAAAAAGGAATTCAAGGATAACAAAATATCTCTTTCAAAAAGCGACACGGTTTACAAAATAAGCGATAAAAGATGGAAGATACAGGATAAAGATTGGGTACGAAAAAGCAAGATAGAATTTTATATAATAGAGGAAACAGGTGAAAATTTAATGGTATATGAAAAGTCGGTGTCTTATATAATAGATTATCGCTACATATTCAACACAAATTCCGTTTACAATCCTGATAAAATAAAAGAAGTATTTAACGACTCAAAGCAAACAATGCCTGATTCTTTTGTTTTCGTATCCGCACAACCGGTGGGTGATGAGTGCATGCTTTATAAAAAAGAGTTTAGTGAAGGAAATTTTAATTATACCGTGTATGCAGTTATATTCAGGAAATTAAATGTATATGAGGAAATCCAGGTTATGGGATTGTCCGGCGGGCTCCAGCAAAGAGAGATTATGGAACTTGCAAAAATAGTTGAAGAAAAGATTGAGTGAAAAATGAAATAATTAATCCGGAAGGGTTTTTGAAAAATAATTTTTGTGAAATTAATTTTTTGATATTTAATTACAATGTAATTCCGGGAAAAAATCTGCGGGGAGCAAGAGTGTTTGACACCGTAATTTCCGAAACAATGAAGGAATACAGAATTGAAATAATATTCACTGAAGATGACAGGCATTTGAGACGCCTGGGGTTTACGCTAAGAATCCGCTGGTTGGATGATTTTATTTGTTTTTAAAATTAAATAAATAAAAGAGAACCAAAAATGAAAATAAAAATACCGTTATCAAAGGAACAATATAAATCTTTAATTAAAGTTATCTATCTTGGCGAATGGCTTGTAAACAGCTATAGAATCCCCCCGGATCGTGACAAGGAAATAGATGAAATTGCACATTATATTTTCTCTTATACAAAGGGTTTTGAAGTGGAGGATTTACTTAAATATGATAAAAAATTTAATAAGGTTTTTCCAACACTAAAACTTGAAGAGATGCTCCATCCCGGTTATGTTGAAGAGTATGATAATGAGATTTTCTGGGATGGACTTATTCAACGGCTTGCTGAAAGGGATTTTGTAAATGAATATGCTGAAAAAGAAATATTGAAAATGGAGCCTGTTGAAAGAATAATGAAAATTGAAAAGCTTAGGGAAAAATACAATGAAGAATTTGTTGAAAACGGGCTGGAAAATGTGATTGTCAAAATCAATTAAAAACAACCTTCTGAATAGGTTTCGCTGACGCTCACGATATTTCCTCGTATCACTCGGAAAAGATTGATCATCATAGCGAATGTAGGGGTTTCTGCTCCGCTACAACCCCTAATGCACTTCGGGAAGTCACCTAATGACCATAACAAACATATAGTTTGTATTTACGATAAAAAAAGCACAAAAAAATGAGAGATAAAATCCTTATTGAGGAAAAGAAGAAAATACTTACTGAAACGACTGCAAAATTCTGCAACGAATATCTTGACGATGACTACAAACAACTTTGTGAGAAACTCATACAAAAGATGTCCCGCAAAAGAAATGTGCCGTTTCTTTCAGGCAAGATAGAAATCTGGGCAGCAGCAGTTGTCTATGCCCTCGGGCAGATTAATTTTCTTTTTGACAAAAGTTTTGAACCCTACGCCAGCGCAGATGACTTATGTGATTATTTTGGTGCAAGGAAAAGCACGACATCGCAGAAAGCAAAAATCATCCGTGATATGTTCAAAATGTGGTACTGGGACGATGAGTTCTCCACAACCCGCATGATGGAGAAGAGACCTGAAATCCCGTTTTTGTGGTGATGAACACTTTGAGAAACTCGGGGTTTATATGAGGAATCCTTTTATTGAATGATTTATTTGTTTTAAAATCAAATTATTAACTATGACATCGATATTTAACCCATTTGGAAAACCATTCAAAGATGTAGAGGAGATCGATTTAAATACTCTAAACACAGTTGCTGAAGGTTGGTATGTTGAATACAAAAGAGAAAAACAAAAAGGAAAGAAGATTGCAAAATCAATTTCTTCATTTGCAAATTCATATGGGGGCATTTATTTTGTAGGCATTGAACATGATGATAAAACTAATTGTGCTAAGAATATATTGGGAGTTGATGATTCCCCCGATATAATTAGAGATTCTGTAAGTGGCAATCTTCAACCATTTCCCTATTTTGAAACATTTTCAATTCCTCTTGCTATTGGGAAAAAAGTGATTATGGTCGTGATTTCTGAAGGTGGAAATCCCCCCTACATTCACTCTGATGGAAGAATATATAGGCGACAAGAAGCTGCATCAGAACCTATACATGAATCTAATAGACATACGGTAGATATGCTTTATACTAAAGCGGAAAAATACATGAAAAAGTTAGAAGAGTTCAGAAAAATTGATTATAATTTTTGTATGGGAGAATCAAATCCACACTTAGAAATTTTTATCAATACTAAACCTTTTAATCACTTTACGGTTCCTGATTTATTTAATAATGCGAAATTCTCAGAGATATTGAGCAAGTTTAGTGAAAAATATACTATTAAAGAGAAAATCGGAGATTCAGAAGTTAGCATCGGTGGAAACATACCTTTTGATACTTTAAATACTTACCCCAATAGTATTGCTATAAGGCAAAGGATAGGAAATGATATTACTTATAATGGTCTGACTGTTGAACTTGATATATATGGAAACACTAAAATTTTAATACCCCTTATTAATGCAAAATTAGATGATTATAATAAATTTGATGAAAACTACATGAATGTAACCAAAAAATATCATCCTGATTCTTTTTATTCATTGACCTTCTTAGATCCAATTAATATTTTTGGTGGCATTATGGGCATACTAAACAGATATTCAAATTTTCTACTCTCATATGGATATGAAGATAGTATTGAGATTAAAGTTCGTCTGATTAATTGTTATGGATCAACATTATATTTCTATAGTAAAAGATTCATTGAACACATAGAAAAATGCGGTTTGCCAGTTTGCATGAAGGAGGAACAATATTTCCCTGAAGTTCCAATTGAGATAAAAAATGAAGATTTGAAAACAAAACCTTTTATGAGTCCTTTAACCGTTTTTTCCATAGTTTCTATGGCTTTAGGAACACCTTCAAACATAGCATTATCCTCAATATTTGAACATTTTAAGATTATGAAACCATAGTGATCGGAAATGGTAAAAACTTATCAATTTATAAATAAACACATAAAATGAATATCACTCAAATCAGAGGCGGTGTCTGAGAGTTCGCATAGAATTCATAACCCAACTCAATCCCGACAACGCAAAAACCCCCGAAGTCAAAGAATTTATAATCAATTTAAAATCCCAATACCGGAACCCATAAATTTCAATAATTATTAAATTCAACATAGTTGAAAATGAAAATATACTGTTTTAAAGTTTGTCTGAAATATAGGAAAGGAATCTGGAGAGTAATTGAAATTAAAGATTCCCAAACATTAAAGGATTTAGATAACGCTGTTCAGGGTGTGTTTGAACACGAGTACGGGCATTTAAGTGAATTTACAATTAAAGGACTCACTTACTGTCCGTCTAAAGCAATGGGTATGACCGATTTCGATCATTCAACTGATGTGGAGATTAAATCTCTCAATCTTGATGTAGGATGCCAGATGAAATATGTTTACGATTTTGGAGATTATATAGAACACATCGTAGAACTAATTGACACCAAGGAGGAAGGCGACAATAAGAAATATCCAAGGGTTGCAGAGAAAAATAAAACAAGATACAGATATTGTCAAAAATGCAAACCAAAAAAGAAGGTTGTTGCTACATGGCGGTGCTATGAGTGTAAACAGAATCTCTGTGATGATTGCTGTGAAAAGGACGACGATCATTCCCATATGATCGGTGAAATAATATACTGAAAAAATCAGTTGGTGGTTTGCTTTTGGAAGTGAAGAATTCACATTCAACCTCGTCTCCCAACTCAACCCCGACAACGCAAAAACCTCCGAAGTCAAAGAATTCATAATAAATTTAAAAACCAAATACCAGAACCAATAAATTTCCCTAAAATTAATTAATTTAACAACTCAAACAAACAAACATGAAACCAGATAGCCATAAAGCAAAAGCTGATGAAATAAAAGAAAGCTTAAATAAACTCCTCCCGGACTCTGGTGGAAAGAATGTTGTTGCTGTTGTTGAATTATCTTATGGGATAGCACTGCATTTAATTGCTTACGGTATGCAGATAAGGCATAATAAGCATCTTGACACTCATGTCGGACTTCCAAAATATCTCAGGGGCGCAGATGAAGATGAAATCGCATCCTTGTTTGAGCATCTTGATACGCTGAGACATGGAAGATGGTACGGCGGAAGGGGAAACGGAGATGTTGTTAAAGAATGTCTAAAAATTATTGATAAAATTGAAAGATTGATAAAAGAATAAAAATAGAAAAATGATACCTGAAAATATTATGCTTCCGGTAATGGAATTTGTAAGAAGAGCACACAAGATTCCAAATTTATGCGGAGTAATACTTTTTGGCTCTGCTGTAAAAGGAGAGATGAGTAAGAAAAGTGATATTGACCTGCTTTTACTCTTTGACACAAACCATAATCCGGAAGTCGGTGAGGAAATGAAAATTGCATTAAGTATAACAGGAGAAATAGAAAAAAAGTATGATCTGCCTTATGCGTTTTCATTCGTCACAAAAAATATAAACGATCCCGGGGATGTAGAACCGGATTTTCTCTGGGAAGTTTCAAGGGAAGGGATTATTATATGGGGAACTCCGGATTTAAAAATTTTGAAAGGAAGTCCTCCATCGCTAAAAACAATGATGCTCATTAAATATTCAACAAAAAAATTAAGCCCTGCACAGAAAAGCAGAGTAAAAAGAGCATTTTTTGGATATACCTACAATGTGCATAAGAAAAAGGTTTATAAGGGATTTAAAGAGGGAATATTAAAAAAGAAATACCGGCTTGCTCCATCTGTACTACTTGTTCCTGCAAAACTTGCAGATGATATAATTAAAATTTTAAAAGAGAACGATGCAGAATATGAAACAATAAAATTATGGATTTAAGTTTGCATTTATGGGTGCAAAAAATTGATTTTCGGGGTGTTTTTGCATTCGCGTATGCAAAAATATTTGTGCTCGGGGCAAAATCCATAAATAAACTCAATGTCGGAAAACAAGGAAAACCCCCGAAGTCAAAGAATTTATAATCAATTTAAAAACCAGAACCCATAAATTTCAATAAAATTTAATTTAATAATTCAAACCAAGAAAATAATTTCACTATCGTTCAAATATTTTAAAATTAAATTTCAAAATGCAAACAAAAATATCAAAACTCCTCCTGGAGTGCGATGCGATAAAATTCGGCGAGTTTGTCGGAAGCTCGGGAAGGACTTTGCCTTACTATGTTGACCTCCGCCTGATTCCCTCGTATCCGGGAATTTTCCATAAAATTGTTTCTGCTTATATAAAATTAATTGAAGAAAATAAACTCGTCTTTGATAGGATTGCAGGCGTTCCCGTAGGAGCCCTTCCTTTTGCATCAGCCGTTTGCTATAAAATGAAAAAGCCGCTTTTAATCCTTAGAAAGGAACCGAAAGGACACGGAAGGGCAAAACAGATTGAAGGCATCCTGAATAAGAACGATAAAGTTCTTGTAATTGAAGATCTGGTAACAACTGGTGGGAGCGTTATTAAAACAAAAGAGGTGCTTGAAGGTGAAGGTGCAATTGTTCCGGATGCCGTTGTTATACTTGACCGTCTTGAAGGCGGGAAGGAAAATCTTGAAAGTAACGGATTAAAACTTCATAAAGTAACAGACACACTGAATGTGATTTCGGAATTGAAAAAAGAAAATTTAATTTCAATTGAAAATTACAATAAAATTTTTAGTTATATTGCAACTTTTCAAAATAAATAAGTCAGGGGTTAGTAAAGAGGAGTTGGGGGTCAGGGACTGGGATCTGGGATTAGAAAGCCAAGACTAACCCCTAACAACTAACCCCTAATCCCTCGCATAAAAATCAAACAACAGAAACCTCGGCGATTTCAAGCCGCCCGATGGGACAGATATTTTTAATGTTGTGATACATCTCCATACCTAATTTTTCAGTAGTTAAAAGATGCGTAAAATTCTGGAGCGAATCTCCTTTATGGGCGTTTAACATTCTTGACATCTTTTTTATTATCTCTTTTTTCTGTGCCGATTGCTTATGCCCTCTTGTTGTCACCATAATTTTTATTCTCATTTTCGCATCGGGAAATTCTATGTCTTCTACAAATTGAATCTTGCTTGAACCTTCCCTGACCATTGAATTTAAATAATTTCTTGCAACAATATATTTTTTAAATTTTGTATGAACTCCCGTACCTTCCGCTGTGATGAGTTCAAAAATCAGGTTCTGGTGCTGTTTTGCCTTATCTCCCGTAACATCTCTCATTGAAACCTTAATTGTTCTTCCAGCCAGCTTTTTCGCATCGGAAGACATTGTAGTTCCCAGCACCTTGTAATCATAGTCCTGCGGTGCTAAAATTTTATACCTGGTCTTTTGCTTCCATTTATCAATCGCTTTTCCTCTTCTTCTTGCCATTTTACAATTAGAATATTAGAATTTACTTAAAATTAATTCAAATAATCAAGTCCGTTTTTGAGTTATACAAATAGATATCGCAATTGAAAGCGACGCCTGTTTTAAATAAATCTTTTAAATTTGAATTTTACACAGATTTTATGTTAACCACTAACCGGCTTACAACTCTCCGCTGTCATATTTCCGCCTGCATCAAATTCCCTCACGCACCTCTCACCCGCGTCTATTACTGTCTGCTGGTGCGATTCAACCTTTCCGTCAACTCCATATTGTATGCGGTCAACAAACTCTATTTTATTGTCCATGCTGTAGCACCAGGTGCTTGAAAATGATATTCCGACACTTCTTCCCGCGCTGTGAACGCAGCAAATGTACATGGTTTTTTCATTTATTTTTCGCTTTTCCATTTTCCCCTGGTGTTCGCTTTCGCACCATGCAACCTCCTCGCTGTCCAGTTCAGGGGCGTCCTCAACCTGCATTTTTGCTTCGGGATCAATTTCCGTACACCAGGTGTCGTCCTCTTCTGATTCTTCTGTTTTGTTTGCTTCTACAGTTTCATTTACTTCTTCTGCTGTTTCGTTAGCGTTTTTTGTATAATTTTCTTCTTTTTCTTCCTTGCCGGCTTCCAATCCGGTATCATTTTTTTCTCCCGCGCCTGCTGATTCACCACCTGTTTCTTCTTTACCTTCTTTATCTTCCGCATCGCCTGCCTTTTCAGAATCATTCCCTCCGATGCAGCCGCTTATTATCAGTGCTGCCGTAAGTGCAATAATTCCCAAAAATATTAATTTTTTGTTCATTTTTGTTTTCCCGTAATTTAATATTAATTTTTAACCTTAAAAAGTTTTCACTTCAATCTGTCAATTAAAGATGCAATCATTAACGGCAAAATTACTGTCGCATCGCCTTCAATTGTGACAAATTTAGCATCTTCTTTTACCTTGCCCCATGAGACCGCTTCTCTTATTCTTGCACCGGATAGCGAGCCGTCGTACTCGGGAGCGGTTGTAATATAAACAGCATAATCCAGCCCGTCTCTGAATTGATTCCACCAGATTACATGATGCTTGCTTATCCCTCCGCCGATCATCAAGGCACCTGTTTTTTTTGCATCAAAAACCATATTCATGAGTTCCTGTTCGTCCTCAAACAGGTTTATTTTGAAATCTTTATGCTCCTGCCAGAACATCCATAGTTGGCTCCCGAAGGCGCCGTCCGTGATTCCCGGGACATAAATCGGGATTTTATTTTTATGCGCCCAGTAAAGAATTGAATTTTCATTATTAATTTTTTTCCCGAATTCCCATACAATTTCCCTTGTTGAAAATTCTTTTTTTCCTTCATTGTATATTTCAGAGAGAATCGGCTGCATCTTCTGCTCAAGAATTATGCCGTAGCATTCATTGGGAATTAATACATTACCGAGACGGTTGATACCTTTTTTATGAAGTTTTTTGTCATCCATCAAAAAATCCCCGTGATAGTAGTCCTTCCACACGCGGGCAAGGTCATGGTCAAGTGTCCCGCAGGTCGTGATTACTGCATCAACTAATTTATTTTTAATTAAGTCCCTGATTATGCCTCTTGTTCCCGTTGAAATGATGCAGGCGGGAAATGAAAGAAAAATTTTACAGTCCGGGTCTTTTACCATTTTTTCAAGAATGTTTACGCCTGCCGCTAATTTTTTTGCAGTGAAGCCGCCGCTTTTATACATCTGCTCTACCAGTTCATTTGCAGTCATTCCTTTTTTAAGGTTTATGTCAGAGACCTTTTTCATCATTGTTGCTGTTATTAATTAAAATTAAAATTCAAGAGAGATATTATCAAAATTTTTGAATAGGGAACATCAAATCTATAATCTTAAGTATTATTTTTTTCAAAAGATTTCAGAAATGATTCTTTGTCAAAAGTTAATTTTTCACCTATACTTTTGACCCAATTTTCGCTGTAGGGTGATTTTATGATGTCTTCTACAACTTGCTCCCCATCTCTCAAAACTATCCATTCATTTTCAGAGTGGCCAATAGTTCCCCTTGTAAAGGCCGATAGTGTAATGAAAACACCCAATACAGGTCGTTTAGCTTCATTAAACCATGTAGGTAACTTTTTTATTACTCTTTCTTTCTCATTTTTGACATCGTCACAATATGTACTGAAAGATTTTATTTCTCTTGGTTTTATCTTCTCAATAGGATAATGTTTTACTTGACCAACAATCTTTATTGTAAAAGTTTTTGGGATAATCATAGAAGAAGAATAAGTAGTGTAACTGCCTATGTCATATAATCCGCAAAAATCTATGCCCTCCTGATTTCTTTTAGTAAGTGTTAATGGTTTGACTCCATTGATTTCTAACAAATGCTTACACAGATATTCAAAAGAATCCCAAGACATTTCATTTATTCCTTTTAATACTTGCCTATTTTGTTTTCTCAAAAATGAAAGTAATGGTGGCTCATTATATTTAAAACTGTAATGCAGAAGAAGATTAGGGGGGTATTCAGCAAGTTCGTATTCGGGAGCAATACATTGTTTTTCACAATATTCTTTCCTTTTGTTTATACGGAATTTAACTTTTTCTAATATGTTCTCTAACTCATCCGCGATTTCTGGATCACTTAGATTAGGAAATTCGATTTTCAATTTTTTTTCACAATATCCATCAAGGTCTATTTTATCTTGGAGAGGTTCTAAATAAAATATTTCTTCATAAATTTTTTTTGCTAAAGTAGTAGAACATGAAGAGTTTATCATTTCTTGAGATTATCTATCTGAATTTGTATAAATTTAAGCAATTCTTCCAAAGCAGTACAAAGTTTTTTCTTCTGCTCTTTTTCACTTGTTGACTCCGCTAGTTGCAATTGAGCAATAGGTAATGTATTTATTACCATTTTCATTCCTTCAATATTTTTTATGACGTCTGAAATGTCTAATGCTTCTCTTTTGCTTTCTTCCTTAATTTCTTCCTTAAGTAAATTTTCTTCGCATTGCCTAATAGTAAGTTCTCCACTTTCAAATTTTTCAAAGAGTTTTTTATTCTCCTGTTGAATAAGTTTGGGTAAAACATCTCTCGTAGTAGGGGAAATATCAATCTTAGGCTTCTCTTCTCCTTCTTCTGGACTTATCCAAGAAAGATATTTTTTTAGGTTACTTATTTCCGTGAATACCATCCTTTTATCATCCCACCCCATCCAATTCTTAAGTTCAGGTTTTTTTAGGATTATATCATAAAAATGACCAAATTTATCAGAGTCTAGAATATCTCCATACTCCTCATCTTCTTTTGCTTGTTCAAAAGCATGAAAAGAACGAATCAAATTTGTTACCTCTATCCTTTTCATTCCAAATATTGAACTAATTCCTGAAAAACTTTTCTTTTTTTCTTTTTTAAACTCAGCAAGAAACTTAGCTTTTGGGTATCGTTCCCAGGATTTGATGCCGGGCGTATGCCTAAAGCCTTGTATAATCCAGGCAATTTCATGATCTGTACCGTTATAAATCAAAGCTTCAAATTCCGTAATTACATCCTTTATATAGTCAGGTAAGGTGATTCTTCCTCTCTTATGAGCCCTCAGAAGAGTTTTAAGCGCCGTAATTCTTCTATTTCCTTCAACAACGACATACTTATCCGAATCTAATATTGGTCTTAAAACTACTCTATCAACAATCCAAAAACCAGAGGTTCTTATGCTTTCAGTTAAATCAGTTATACCTATTGCACGCATTTTTTCCATGCACATCTGCCCAATTTCTTCCTCCATTATTCGCTCATCAGGAACTTTCTCCTTCAACGGTATTTCAAATCTTGGATTATTAGGGTCAAGATAGATATCTTCAAGTTTCACTTTTTTGGAAACCATATTTGACAATTCATCCCAAATTTCAGATTTCTTCTGTTTTTTCATTTTGTACCTCTCTTAAATTTTTAAATTTTTTATTATACTTGATCTTATGTCTTTTTTTTCTTAAGTTGTTTATCATGTTTATATATTAGGTATAACTTTTCTTTAAATTCATCGGGGTTATTTCCATAAATTTTCTTAAAAGATTCACGATTTTTTGTAACCATGCCCTTTTGATAATAAAACATAAGTGACAATTTCAAAGCCCGTAACAATTCTTTATCCCAGTTATCCGAAATGTATTGTCCAGTGAGATCATTTAGAGGGCGATAACGCATTGGATATGATAACGCCTCTAATTTATTTATCTCGTTGATTCTATAGTAAAAATATTCTGGTGTGTCACTAGGGTCTTCAAAATTATATAAGACATAAACTCTTATATCATTAAAACCTTTTTTTTGCGCTAATTTGATAGCTTTTTGTATATGCCCGTCCTCTGAGCAATTATCAAATGCAAATCTTAATGGTTTGGGATTTACTTTTCTCAACAACTTTGCCTTATATTCGTCAAATACTCTACAATCTAACCCCTGATTGAAGTCAATGTTTTTTATCCCTATCTTTTTAAATTCTAGTAATCTTTCAACATCTTTTTCAAAGTTAGGTGACATAAGCCAATTATTATCCCAAAAAATAATTCCTTTTTTTGTGATGTCTATGTCTCCAGGCCAATTTTCTTTTACAAAAAACTCTGGCTCATGTTTCTTCACGGCACAGAAAGGACAATCTCTACGGCATCCTCTTGTTGCAAAAGTGACTGAATATTCTAAGTTAGGGAACAATGAATAATCTGGTGGACAGTCTTCAACTCCTTGGAGTAGACCAATATGTGGGTTTATACCTGTCTTTTTCTCGATATATTCCGGCATGAGCGTTGCCATAATTCCACCCACTCTTATTTGAGAATCAGGGAATCTATTTTTGTAGTAATTTACTGAAGTAGCAACATAATGAGCTTGATATGTGAACAAACTTGTTACATATACAATGTCATAGTGATCTCTGAGTTTTTTATAACACACATTATTTTTTTCAAAAAGATCGAGTTTAGGATCATGTGGGGTATCTTTAATAAAATCCACATTATCTCCCTTCCTCTTGTGCCATGTTGAAATTTTCATTAAACCCAATGGAGGGTATGGATTCTTATATGCAGGCTCAACTAATAATATATCCTTTTTCACTTTGTTGTTGCTTGTTGTTATTAATTAAAATTCAAGAGATTTAAATTTTTGAAATCTGCCAGCTATTATTTTTAATCGTATTAAGTTAAACTATATAAGTCACAGAAGCACCCATCTGTGCATTAGGGGGTTGAAAACCCCCTAACTCGCTATGATGATCAACCTTTCTGAAGGTTGTTTTAATTAAATCCCTTATTATGCCTCTTGTTCCCGTTGAAATGATGCAGGCGGGAAATGAAAGAAAAATTTTACAGTCTGGGTCTTTTACCATTGTTTCAAGAATGTTTACGCCTGCCGCTAATTTTTTTGCAGTGAAGCCGCCGCTTTTGTACATCTGTTCTACCAGTTCATTTGCAGTCATTCCTTTTTTAAGGTTTATGTCAGAGACCTTTTTCATGTTTGATTGTTGATTATTCTATTAATTATTCTATTAATTATTCTATTAATTATTATTTTGATTATTCTATTAATTATTATTTTTAATAAATTTTATGATTTTTTCTCTCTTTTCAATTGTCTCCCTGTAAGCACCTGAAACTTTCTCCTTCATCTCCTCAAATTCTTCGGGTGTCTTCTCGCCGATAACCTTTTTAATCTTCGTGTACCCGGACTCCCTGAATAACGGTTTTAATTCTTTTTTGCATCCGTTCTCGCAAACAAGCACTGCCGAATCACCGGGGACGACCTCGCCTATGATGTCTATTTCAACACCCGCATTTTTAATAACATTCATTACCTCATCACAGTTTTTTGGTGAGACAAAGAGCATTAAAGAATCAATTGAAACGCCGAGATAATCAATGTCTAAATTTTCCAGTAATTCATATACCTTCGGATTCACAAGTTTCTTGATTTTTGATTCATGAAAAATTAAACCGCAATTTTTATTTTTATTATTTTTCAAAGTACCTATAATCTCATTCGCATCCCCGCGAAGCCCGCCGTTTGTGACATCCAGCATCGCATGAATTTTTTCAAGCATTCCTGAATTGTGAAGCGCATCACCTGCTTTCATAAAGCCCACATCAAGGGTTTCTGCGACAACATCAAAATTCCCTGAATAAATTGCAGCAGTTGCAATCGTTCCCCCGCCGCAGCCTAAAGTCATTAAAATTTTATCCCCGCACTTGATGTTTTTTCGTGCCGTAACCTGGCTCTCGCTTTTCGCAATCCCGACCGCACCGACTCCCGAAACCATTCTCTCGCCAATCACCATGTCCCCTCCGATGCGAAGAGTTGAGCCGGCAATTAAAGGAATATTTGTTAATTCACCCACGGCGGAAATTCCTGCGACAAAATCAAACAACCTGCCGACATCGCCGTCATCCGCAAGATGCAAATCATCAAGTAATGCAACAGGCTTTGCACCGTTTACATAAATGTCCCTGAGAGCGGCGCGAGCAACATGAAAGCCGGCAATGAATGGATATTCACTGAGCCGGGAGTGAGTGCCGTCAACCGCGACAACCACCAATTCCCCGGTATCTGTTTTCACGACTCCCGCATCGTCCTGTGCATCCGGGAGGATCATTGCTTTCGCACCTAATGAAGCGATTTTCCCTATTTTCCTGTGAACAAAGAAGTCACCTTCCCCGCGGGAGCCGACGCCCATTTCACCCATTTTGACGCATGCCTTTGGCGAGGTTAATAAATTTTTAATAAATTCATTTTTGATTTCCTTGTTGGTTTTTTTGACTTCGTGAAGCACGGCATCGGCTAATGCGGATGCTTTTTGCTTGTTGATTTCATTAGAATTATCGTTGAATTTAATTTTAATTATCAGGGATGATAATTGGTTTATGATTTCTTCTTCAGGGGTTTGTTTTTGCAGTTCTCGACGGGTGTAACCTTCTAAGTCCATTTTTATTGTTTTTGAGTTGTTTTTTGTTGAAACTTTTTATGTCAAATTCAAGTTTTTATCAAACCATCAAATTTGTTTTTTAAATCTTTAAATCCTTCGTCCTCTTTTTTCACATCATCCCGTTTTATAGTGTAATGTTTTAGCACTTCCATAATTTTTTTATTTTTTGTTTTTAAATAGTAATTACTGAAATCGTTTGTTTCAATTATTTTATTGGCTTTCTTTCTTTCCTTTTCAGTAAGTTGTTTGTATGCCTTCCTCCATTCTTGAGTATAACCCAATTCCTCAAATATTTTTCTATAAATGATATATGTCTCAGGCATATAAAGTAACTCGTGAAATTCATCTAAATTTTTTCCAAACGCTCTTTCAAAAAAACTTTTACCTCTACCAACCTTACCTTTTGTTGCGTTCAGAATTGCTTGGATCGCCCCAATAAATTTCTTGTTCCAGCGTTTCTCAAGAAAACTTCTGTCTTTTGAATCATCACCATGTATGGGTATATATTTCATAGGGAAAGAATAAATATTCACATCCAACTCTTCGCATAAATCAACACTAATCCTTAATCTCTGGTATAAATCATCTGGTTTATCTTTGTAATTATATAACAGATAATTTGAAATGTCTCGAATAGCATATTTTGCAGCCCATTTAACAGATTTTACATACTTATCTTTAAGTTTAATGTTATCAAATGCTATCCTTAGTGGTTTAATAGGAATTTCACTCAATAACTTCATTTTTTTCTCTGTGATATAACGAGCGTCTACTCCCTGATTAAAATCAACGTGCCTTGATTTTTTTCCTTTGTACCTGTACTTTTCATAAATATCTGATAGAATAGGATAAACTTTGAGTAAATTTGATTTGGTTGCAGTTTCAATTTTTAATAAATCATATTTCCCTAAAATATTATAAACCTCTCGAACAACTTCCTGCCTAACATTTTTATATCTTTCAAGTTTGTTCAATAAATCATGAATTAGATAAAATGTTTTTTTAACATATGCATCATCATTTTTACCTTTTTTTAAATTTGAGATTGCGATTTCAAATTGATTGGGTTCAACATAAGTGGCACCTTTTACAAAACCAAGATTTTTTATTTCCTCTATTATTTCGGGAAAACGAGGAGAAGCCAAAACATTATTATCTAATAATAGCAGATTTTGTTTTTCCCCGAACTTTTTTCTTACGTGTTCAAAATTCTTTTTAATTGAAATATATTCTTTATATTTTGGTTCTATCTTTGAGACTGCGCAAAATTCACAATCATTTGGACAACCCCTAGTCATATATGAATAATAAGCGTTGTTTTCAGGATATTTATAATCTATTTCATCTAAAATTGAGTAATCTAAAGGCAACTCATCAACAATAATATCATTATCGTCTAAAATACTTGGTTTATCAAGTAAGCCACACCATGGTTTAATCCCCGTTTCTCTTTTAATTTCATCAGACAGTACAGTAGCCATCACACCTCCAACCTTTAATTCTTCTATATCTTTTACAAGATTTTTTGCAAAGTTTATTGTTTCAATTGTAATTTTCCAATAAAAAGTAAATAATGTTGAAATATAAATTCTGTCCCAACGCGGATTTTTTAGATATTCTCTCTTTTTATAAAAATCACTATAACTGTTAAGACATTCTGTTAATAGTGGTTTATTTTTTGTTAAACCATTTAATATATCCTCAAGAATGTATCTGTTTTTTGTTTTTATATATCTGATAATGTTTGTTCTTTGTTTTTCCCAATCCATATCATTTTCAATCTGTTTGAGTTTTTCTAAAACCTCATTATAAATATTTTCAATAACAAAATCTTTTAAGTCACCTTTAAAGAAAACAACATTATCACCTAAATTACGGTGATATGTGGCAAGTTTCATCAATCCTATTGGAGGGTATTTATTTTTATATCTGGGTTCTACAAGTAAGATATTTCTTTTCTTATTCATTCTGCTTTTTGCCAATAATCTTTAAACTCTTTTTTATCACGAAATGATCTAATTGGATTTAAAGTACATTCTGTTTCGTCTAACTCATTCTTTGTAATCCTAATAAACGCTTCATTTTTTACTGTGATAAATTTTTGCCCGCATAAAGTTTTTAAATCTTGATGCCAATAGACGGTGCCACCGGCTGTTGGTTCTGTTCTTGTCCCAATAACTGTAAAATGCAAGATATTTGCATTCCCCGTTCCTTTATATTGTATCGTTGGAAGAAATCTTGGGATATATTCATAGTGCTGAAAAAAATTTCTTAATGTTTCTATTATGTAAATACGCAGAATTCTTGCTTTTTTGTCAATACCAGAAATATTTGAATAATTCTTGATGAGTTGTTTGATTGTTTCGTTGTTTGTATTTTTAATAAATTCTGATATATCTTCGTCCTCAAATTTTGCACGAATCGTTAAAAACATTATGAATTTTTGACTTGAATCCTCAATACTTTTCTGTAATTGTAAAATCTCTTTAATTACTTGAAATTTATATGCCTTTTTAGGTTCACCGTTTTTATCCATATAGTCTAATGGTGAATCAATCTCATTACAAAAGTCAAGATTATATACCATCACAGTCTCATCTTGATTAAATTCAATAAGTGACAGATCTCTTCTGTTTAGTATTACTTCTTCAATATAACCGTCATAAACTGCAAAAGATTCAATTTTTTTCATCCTTTGAAAATCCAATAGCATTTTTTCAAGTTTGTGAACGGCCTCTTTACTCTGTGTAGCAGGATCAGATGGTTTTGGATAATCTCTACATTGAAATGCAATTACTTTACTCAAATAATCTATCCACTCTTTTATATCCTCAGCATTGGGGGATGGAAGACCCATATATACTAACTTACAGTTAATGTTTGTATAAATGAAATCTAATAACGGTTTACCCCAATTACTTCTTATAAAATCCTTATTTTTACTACTTTTAAAATTACTCATATCTATCTAATCTGTTATTTGGTCTTTTAATTCATTTAATAATTGGAAATAGTGTTCTTTATTTTCAGCTTGTGATTGAATAAACTTTTCATCAATTATATATAATGCCTTTCTTATTTCCTCACTTAGTTCTATATCTAAATCCTCAAATACTTCAACGAGAGTTTCATATTTTTTTGTTTCAATTTTAGGTAAATCTATTCCCGATAATTTCTTTGCTCTTTCAATAGGAGTTTCACCTTTTCTTTTTTTCGCTTTTGTTTTTTTTCTTTGTGATATTGTTTTTCTTGAAATATCATGTATTTTGTTTTGTATAGAATATTCTAATGACTTGGCTTGCTTTTTTAATTCATCGGCTAATTTTTTATCTTCAGGTTTTATGTACTTGCTATCTTTTAAACGTATATCAATATTATCACTGATTTTTTTTACCTTAACTACCTGGTCAATTAATTTTTCCGCATTTTCCTCTGATTCGTTAAAACGAAGATTTTCTTGTTGTAATTCTCCTTTTATTTCACTTAATTTTTCTTCTGCTAGATCTTGTTTTTGGAATTTAAACCCATGGCCATCATATTCTGCCGCTACTTTTCTAAAAGCATCATAAAACAATGCACGTAAAGCAGAGTGTTCTAAGTCACTTCTTGATGCGTTTGGAAGTAATTCTTTGTTCACAATAATAACTTCTCCAATGTATCTGTCAAAATATTGATGACCCTCTGGAAAATATTTCATTAGATTTTGTCTTTTACCTATTCCAAATCCTTGTTTCTTTAATAAAAAACCTCTTAAATCTTTATTGTTTATTTTTCGCCTAATAGAATTTAAGCAGCCCCATGCAACACCAAAGAACTTATTTTGATATTTTATTTCATGAAATCTTGGCTCTTGAGGCGAATCATTTTTAAAATCACTATTTTTGTATGGTTTATAAAGGTATTTTGATTTATTATGCACCTGTAGATTAACATCAACCCGTTCAAATTTTGCCCCTTCTCTTTCACAAATTTCAGTAATTTTATTTTCAATTAACTCCCCCCATCTAAAATTTTCTTTATCAAAACGCAAAGGAACAACTTCTTGTATATACTCCGATAATTTATTAAAATCAGATATTTCAGTATAGAACGCAGGTTTAAGTCCAGTCAGTTCAACTCTTGTTCCTTTATGCGGAAACTCTTCAGGTTTAACATCTCCATCCTCAGAAACAAAAAGATGTGTTTCAAGCAAAGTTTGTAGGTCAGTGAGTTCTTCACTGCTTATTTTTGAATCTAATCGTAATGATTTTTCAGCATCTAATAATTCTCGCATACCATTGAAGTCAATTTCCAGTTTATTTGGAGAATCATCTTGATTACTATAAATAGTAAGTTTATCGCATAAATGAAATGAACTGTAAATACCAATACCCATAAACCCCACATCTTTAGAAGGAATTTTATCAGAAACACCTATCCGTACTGCCTTTCTCATTGTTTTTTGATCCATACCTGAACCGTCGTCCTGTATTACTACAGTGTCCTGTCCTACTTTAACAAGAATTTCCTTTGAATCCGCATCAATACAGTTTTGTATGTATTCTCTTATTGCGTCCCTTGGGTCAGGATACATCCCTCGGGTTAATATTGAGATTATTTCGCCTCCTATATCAAATTTTGAAAATTTCATTTTAATTCCTCTTTAATTTTTTGTTTAAGGTTATCTGCTGAATCTGGAATTGATAACATCAATTCAAACTGAAAATATTCTTGAAACTAATTTTTTTTCTTTTCTATTAAGTTTTTTTCAATAATTAGTATTAAATATAAAACAAATTTAAAAAAACTTATTGAACAGCTCCATAAAGATAAATGATTTTCTATTTCCACTGGTAATCTCCGGCATTGAATTTTATTTTTATTTCCATTTTCATAAAATATAATCCAGTACAATCCGTAGGTTTTTGACCCCTTTATGACCCCTTTATGAACCCATTGACCCCTTTATGACTCATTTTATTTTCATTCAACATTTATCGGACATTACGGACATTTATCGGACATTTATCCGACATATTTGACCCCTTTAATGCCCCTTTAATGCCCCTTTGACCCCTTTATGCACCCAATTAAGGTTGTACATAGTACCTTTACCTGTAGCACCTTGCTTTTCTAAAACAGATTTTTCAGTCAATTTATAATTAAAATTAAATTTACAACTGTAAAAAATAATCAATCCATATTTTTCCCAGAAGCCAGTTCCTCCATCTCTTCTCTCGTATTAACATTCTTAAAACTTGAAAGTTCGGGGTCAATTTTTTTGAATTTTTTGGCGGGAATATAATTAACATTTAATTCTTCCAGTGCTTCTCTAACACTTAATTTTGACTTATCATCCGAAAATACTGATTTTCCTGCTTTAAGCATTGCTTCTCTGTCATAAGCTGCAATCAGCGGTTCAAGAAAATCATTCCCTGTTCTGGGAACTGCCGCGCAAAATCCCTTAATTTCAGATAAAATTATTTTTGCAATTTCTTTTTTAATCAGCGGGACATCACAGGAGACAACAAATACGGTTTCTGATTTCATTTCGGAAAAAGCACTTACAATCCCGATAAGAGGGGAATTATACGATTTGAATTCGCATTTATCATAAATAATTTCCGTATTATTTGTTAATTTTTTAATCTCTTTTTCGTTTTCCCTGTTTCTTGCACTTATTGCAACCTCGTCAAATAAACCCGAAAGTTCGGTGTAAATTATTTGTAACATGGGAATTCCCGAGAATTTGACAAAGGGTTTGTTTTTCAGCCGTGTGCCTTTCCCACCTGCAAGAATTAAAAGCCCGTTCATTGTTTTATTATACTTTAAATGTACATAAAATAATTTATGATTTAACTAATTTTAATAAAAATTTATTGGAAGATTCACGCTTATTCTTTTAGATTGCCCGCCTCCTTTAGTTGATTCTTCCTTGGGAAATAGTGATTGTTCACTTCATCCTGATGATGCTCCCTAATACATGATAACTGTTCGCCTCCGCCCGGTATTGATTCACAATGGAATAATGACCATTCCCCTCCTCCGGACAATACTTCCATAAAGAATAATAACTGTTTTATAAACCCATACACTGGCAGAATGAGGAATATTTTAAATTCCCAAACATTTATTCATTGTGAGGTGTCTCGATGAACTTAATTTTTGGGGATTTGGGTTTTGTATAACGGAAGCAGCATATACGACGTTTTGCGGCAGCAAAATGTCTCGTAGGGCAAGGACGAAGTCCGCCGCGTATATCCTTTTGTATGTGAGTGCGATAGCACCGAGCGGAACGAAGAGTATCCGGGGGTGATAAATCTCATGTTTCATATCCTTTGCTATTTTCTCTGTTTCAAAAGTATGAATATTAGTACGATTAATGCAATTAAAATTCCAGTTCCGATTAAAATTCCAATAATCTGGAATGGAATGTATTGTGATTCGCTCTTTTCAGTTTCTGTTTTTTCTATAGTTTTTGGTGTTTCATCTGGTTGCTCTTCCTTCTCTGCTTTTTCAATTTTACAATCTGAAGGACATGACGAATAAGTTTCTCCAGAGTCACAGTAATTATCACCACAATAATGATCAGTGGGTCTGCACACGCCGTGAACACAGTGGTTGCTCTGGCAGTCCGCATCATAAGAACATGATTCATCATTTGTTTTCTTTGGTTTTTCACAATCTGAAGAACATGATGAATAATTTTCTCCAGAGTCACAGTAATTATCACCACAATATGAGACATTTGATCTGCACACTTCGTGAACACAATGCTTGCTCTGACAATCTGAATTATAAGAACAGGACTCATCATTTAGTTTTAATGGAATAGCAAATGCATAAACACTTCCATTCCAATCACCCACATAAACATAATTTTCAGAGACCGCTGCTGAGTCAACAGGAGCATCTGTTTTAAATTTCCACTTTACTTCTCCTGTAGATTTATCAAGGGCATAAATGTAATTGCCCCATTTCCATGCCCCTATATAAATATAATCCCCGGATATTGCTGGTGATATAAGTACCGGGTATCTAGTATCAACTTTCCATATTTCTTTTCCGGTAGTTTTATCAAGGCAGTAAAGGTGTTCGTCTGTAGAGGGAACATAAATATAATTTCCAGAGACCGCGGGCGATGATTCAATGTAGTCCCCGGTTTTAAATTTCCATGCCAATTCCCCTGTGTTTTTGTCATAACAATAAAGATGATTATCATAGGAACCAATATATACATAGTCTCCAGAGACCACCGGTGTTGAAAACGCAGACCAGGGACCAGTTACCAAGGGACCAGTTACGGTTTTCCATTTCACTTCCCCTGTATTTTTATCAATGCAGTAAAAAGTATCATTTACAGCATTGCGGGAGTTATTTCCAGAACCCACATAAATATAATCTCCAGAGATTGCAGCGGACGTCACACCGTTCCCGATTTTGGTCTTCCATATAATTTCTCGGTGAGGACTAGTTTTATTAAGACAGCAAAGGTAGTAACCGTGAAGATCTGGAATTGCATACGCCTTTATGTTAACACCTATATAAATGTAATCTTCAGAAACTGTGAGGGATGTTGAAGATACCGTGGCACCAGCCCCTATTTTCCATTCTCTGGTCTTCCACTTCAATTCTCCTGCGTGTTTGTCAATACAGTAAATGTAGCCATCCAAAGACCCAATATAAACATACTCTTCAGAAACTATTGGCGGCGACCACAGAGAACCCCCAGTCCTAAATTTCCACTTTAATTCCCCAGTATATCTATCAAAACAATAAAGGACATTACCCTTTGAGCTAACATAAACATAATCCCCAGAAACTGCGGGTGATGACCACACAACACCAGTTCCAGATTTCCACTTCAATTTTAAATCTTCTGGATTTTCAATCACATCTGATGTTTCGCCAGTACGCTCTAAGTCATGCATGAACATTGGCCAATCCTCTGCCCCAGCAAACCCAATAAAAATAAAGCATATCATAACGGTAATTAAAATCTTTTCCACATTTAATTTAATTTTAGTTTTCATTTCCTTTTTTAATTTTAGATTATACTTTAAATTTTATTTATTTAAATGATTCTTCAAACAAACGAATAATAGATTGCCATTAATTTTTAATGATACTGCCCCCGAATATGTTATATAACGGAGGGCAGGTATCTGAAGTCCGAGCGAAGCGAGGATTTGGGCGAAGGCGTAAGATGTAGCCAGATACCTACTTGTTGTATGACCCGTTAGGGCAAGAGAGCGACGATAGGAGCAATCGCAGAGTTCCGACCTTTTTTCTCTAAATTTTCTTTCCATGATTCCTTCCTCATGGTGCTTTTTCAATACACACTTATAACTCCAGGTTCGTCTCTATCTTTACTCCCTACATAATAATATCTATAATCAATTCTACCACCCCATGTAGGATGATACTCATAAGATGTAGCATTTGTGATTATAAAATTGTGTCTTTCTGCCCATTCTTCTACAGATTCCCTCAATTTTTTATTCCCACAATTCAGGTAATCCTCAAGCATTTTTTCATCTAATTCGCGGAGCCGTCCCCAAAATCCAACCTCTATATGTTTATTAATTGCGTCTATTAATTCATCTTCTGTGCTTTCTTTTCCTATTTTTATCACAATGGGATATATAACATAAACAGTTTCATTATTATCTAATAGAGGTAAAAGCTTATCAACATCCGACTCGTATATTCTTCCTAAAGTTTCAGCAGCATTTTCACGAGATGTTTCGTCTCCAGTAAGTAGAATATTAATATAAGATTCTGCAATTTCATCTATAGCAGCATCTGCTCTGCTATTATATGCTGAAAGAGGATACTCCTCTAAAATTTTTCTATATTTTTTTACAGCATCATCGTATTTTTTATCATCTTGTAGTTCCTGCCCCCATTCATAATAACACTGTGCAATGGCTTCTTCACCTTTAGAAGAGTACGGACTATCAGAATATTTATCAGTGATTATCATGAATTTTTCTATAGCATCATTATATTGTATAGTTGTTTTAGGTTCTAAATCTACGATGTAAATATCCCAGTTTAGATTTCTGTAGTCTTGCCATACAATTTTATTACCATACATCGCAGGATACTGTTGATGAGAACTACCTACTGTTATTTGTATTTCATTTTCAGTTGAAAGATCATACATATAAATATCATAATTCCCGTTCCTATAATCTTGCCATACAATTTTATTGCCATACATCGCAGGAAACTGTTGATTTGCGATATTTTCCGTTATCTTAGTTTTCATATTATTTGAAAGATTATACATATACACACCATAATTTCCCGTTATATTTTCTACCCAAATAACAATATTTTCATATATTGCATGATCATATTGATGCAAACTATCTCTTGTTGTAGATCTTTGAATATTACTCGATAAATTATAGAGATAAATATCCCAATTCAAATTTCTATAATCTCCCCAAATAATTCTGTTTTCATAGATTAAAGGAATTACTTGATCTGTAGTGTGTGTTGTTATTTGTTTTTCCTTTTTAGTAGACAAATCATACAGGTATATATCCCAGTTACCATTTCTATAATCTTGCCATACAATCTTATCGTCATAGATTGTAGGATAACTCTGGCTCATTTTATTTGTTGTTATTTGTTTTTCCTTTTTAGTAGACAAATCATACAGGTATATATCCCAGTTATCACAGTCATATTTCCATATGGAGTACATGTAATGGTATTCACCATTTCTACAATCTTGCCATACAATCTTATCGTCATAGATTGCAGGGCTAATTTGATTTGCACTACTCATTGTTATTTGTTTTTCTTTTTTAGTAGATAGATCATACATGTATATATCCCAGTTACCATTTCTATAATCTTGCCATACAATCTTATCGTCATAGATTGCAGGGCTAATTTGATTTGCACTACTCATTGTTATTTGTTTTTCTGTTCTAGGAACAAATATCTTTACAGGAGTATCCTGTAGTTTCTGCCCCCACTCATAATAACATTGCGGAATAGATTCTTCAGCATTAGGTTTAATAGCACTATCATAATATTCATCTACAATTATGTTGTATTTCTCTATAGCGTATTTATATTGTTTATTCTTTTGAAGTTCATGGCCCCACTCATAATAAGTCTCCGCAGTTGCTTCCTTTGCTTTACTTGAATAATCGCTTTTTGGATATTTAACTGCGATCGTCTGATATTTTGCTATGGCGTCTTTATATTGGGCATTGTACTGGAGGTTTTCCCCTTCATGATACATTCTTTCAGGTTCTTTACCAATCCAGTATGCAGTGGCTATTATTACAATTAGTGCTAACACAAAAAATATTATTGATACCACTAAAAATTTTTTTAACCACCCACCTTCATGTTTTTCTTTTTCTAAACCACTTACTTTTGGTTTTATTATTTCTTCTTTACTTAAGGATTCATCCTTTGATAGAGTTAATTTACTTCTTTCTTCCTCTATCATTCGTTCAAGTTCTTTTTTTAATTTTTCGTACTCCTCTCTACCGATTTCACCTTTAGCGTATCTTATCGTTAAAGTATTTAATGCCGCTTTTATTCTTTTTAATTCTTCATTATTTTTCATTTTTTCTTATTTTTACAAAATAAACTAAAATTAAAAATATCAAAAAGAGAATGAAACCAAGAATGAAAAACCAAACTACATCAATGCCCTTCTTAATCTTGCACGTATTGTTATAACAGTATTCACCAGAAGAGCAGTCAGAATCTCTCTTACAATATTCTTCTTCTCTGCATACCCACATAAAGCAGTTTCCATTCTCGCATTCTGAATCTTCAGAGCAGGATGAATTGATAGGTTTTAAAGTCTCACACTTATTATCAGAGCAGTATTCGCCAGAAGAGCAGTCAGAATCCACACCGCAGTATCCTTTCACTCTGCATACACCTTTAAAACAGTTTCCATTCTCGCACTCCGAATCTCTGGAGCAAGATGACTCGATGAATTTTAGAACTTCACATTTATTATTTGAGCAATATTCACCAGAAAAACAGTCAGAATCCACATCACAGTATCCTTTCACTTTACATACACCTTTAAAACAGTTCATTGTTTTGCATTCTGAATCCTTGGAACATGATGAACCTATAAGTTTTAAAACAGCAAAGGCATAAACATAATTATCATCAGAACCAACATAGACATAATTTCCTGAAACCGCCGGGGATGAATCCACATTACCTTCGGTTTTAAATTTCCATATCAATCCCCCTGTGTTTTTATCTAAACAATAAACATAATCATCATAAGAACCGACATAGACATAATTTCCTGACACAGCAGGGGATGAATCCACATCACCCCCGGTTTTAAATTTCCATTTCAACCCCCCCATGTCTTTATTTAAACAATAAACATAATCATCATCAGAACCAACATAGACATAATTTCCTGACACAGCAGGGGATGAATCCACATCACCCCCGGTTTTAAATTTCCATTTCAACCCCCCTATGTCTTTATTTAAACAATAAACATAATCATCATAAGAACCAACATAGACATAATTTCCTGAAACCGCCGGGGATGAACCCACATTACCTTCGGTTTTAAATTTCCATTTTACATCCCCCGTATCTTTATTTAAACAATAAACATAATGACCGAAATAACCACCAAAAACAACATAAGCATAATCTCCGGAAATCGCAGGGGAATGTACACTACCAGTTCCAAAATTCCATTTCAGCTCCCCTGTGTCTTTATTTAAACAATAAATATAATCATTCACAGAACCAACATAGACATAATTTCCTGAAACCGCTGGGGATGAACGCACATTACCTCCGGTTTTAAATTTCCATATCAATCCCCCTGTGTTTTTATCTAAACAATAAACATAATCATCATAAGAACCGACATAGACATAATTTCCTGACACAGCAGGGGATGAATCCACATTACCGCTGGTTTCAAATTTCCATATCAATCCCCCCGTGTTTTTATCTAAACAATAAACATAATCATCATCAGAACCGACATAGACATAATTTCCTGAAACCGCCGGGGATGAATACACATCACCTCCGGTTTTAAATTTCCATACAAATTCCAAATTTTCCGGGTTTTTGATTACATCAGAAGTTTCCCCAGTATGCTCTAAATCATGATGGAACATTTGCCAATCCTCCGCTCCAACAATTCCAATAAAATAAAAACATACCATCACGGCGATTAAAATATTCTCCAAGTTTAATTTAATTTTGGTTTTCATTTTTTCTTCCTTTATTTAATGACTCCCTTAAAGATGGGGTTTGGAATTTCATATAACGAGGTTATATCCAAAGTTATTGCGGATATAACTTCATTGCAGAGTTATACGAGGCAATCCTTTGAGACAAAAGTCTCAAACGGAATTTGGCGTGATACCCGAAGTTATTGCGGATATATCGCTTTTGGATGAAATTTTTTGATATTTTAATAAGTATTTAATTATTGAATTTTAAAGTTAAAAAAGTATAATAAAAATCACAGAATGAGTAATCAATCCCCACATAAGAGAAATGAAATATAATTATGTAAAATTTTTTCGGATATGAAAATCATCTGAATGTAATTAATTTTAAATTTTTAGATTTATGCACATTTAAAATTATATACCTTAATTTCCCACATAAGCCCGCAAAATATCTTCGGCATCAACTATTCCCACAAGTTTCATATTTCTTTCATTCTCAACTATCGGGAGCCGGATGACCTGTTTATCAATCATGAATTTTGCAACCTCTTTTGTTGTTTTATCTTCTGTTAAAACAACAACCAATTGTTTCATAATTTTTGCAACATTACTTACCCTGCCCTTCCCGGATTCTTTTGAAAGGCGGACGCTGCCGTGTAAAAATATATCCCGCCTGCTTATAAAACCAACAACCTTTCCTTTTTCAACAACGGGGAATCCGCTGAACTCGCCGCTTCTCATTTTATCCCAGACTTTTGAGATATTATCCTCAGGGGATACGAAAACAACATCTGTCTGCATAACTTCACCGATGTTCTTTTTTATAGGATTGTAATCGTAATCAACAAAGACCCCTATGATGTCGGATGATGTCACAATCCCGCGAAATACGGAATCATCAACCACAGGCATCTGCCTGGCTCCTGTTTTAATAATCTTTCTTGCAACCGAAAAAAGGTCTTCATCAGGCATAACGGAAATAATATTTTTATTCATTATACCCTCAACAGTCATATTCGTCTTTGAAGAAGTTATTCCAAGTAAGTCACCCCTTGTTAAAATCCCGACAATTTTATTGTTTTCCAGCACAGGTAATGCGCGATTACCCCACCGCCTTATCATAGCCCTTGCTTTTGTTGCCGAATCTTCGGGCTTCACGGAAACAACCGTATGCATTATATCTTTTGCAGCGACCATTTTTGAGTTATACGAAAAAATATCGCGAGGTTCAACGAAACCTTGCGCCTATTTTTTAGAGCATACCACCTCCAGTGCATTCTTTACACAACCACCTTCCGTCAATATTCCTTAATTTTTCAGTATAATTTTCACAATTTTCACAAACGCCTTCAACTAAAAATTCCTCTTCTCCTAAGTAACCGTGGATTCCCGGTGCATCAAGCCGCGCGCCTTCCTCTATTAACAAGCGCAGTGCCGGGTGGTATCTTGAAATATCGGAGTCGGTAATTATCCCGACAATTTTTTTCTCGTCGGTAACGGGCATCCTTCTTATGTTTTTGTCCCTCATCTCAATTGCAGCATCTTCAACATAATCATCAACTCCTGCAAGGGTCAAAGGACTGCTCATTATATCTTTTAATTTGATTTTTTCAGGGTTGCCTCCTTCCGCGACAACTTTATTTATTACATCTTTTTCCGTGACAATACCTTCTGCAAAATCGCTTTTCATCACCAGCACAGAACCGATGTCGTTATCCCGCATAACACATGCCGCCTGCTTTACAGTATCATTGACACTCATTGATATGACATTTGCAGTCATTACATCACCAACTTTTATATATTCCATTTTAGCGAAAATTTTTGAATAATTACCTGTATGTTATTAATTGGTATCAAAGGTATAAATAATAATCAAATTATTAATCTATTTAATCATTAAATTAATGGATTTTAATGGATTGATTGAATTTATTATAATTAATTTCTAATATTCAAAAATGAAATTCAAAGCAGTATTATTTGACATGGACGGCGTGCTTACGGATTCCTTTGAAAGTTGTTTTCGCGGGTTTAATTTCGCACTTGAACATTTCAAAAAGAGGGCAATAAGCAGGGAAGAGTATATAAAAAACTGCTGGGGAACGCCTGTCAATACCGATCTTGAGATGTATCTCGGAAAAGATGCAAGAATTTCTTTCGCATCCGAATTCTATCACACGAATTATACAAGGTTCATTGAACACACCAAAATCTTTCCCGGTGTTGTTGAAATTTTAAATTATTTAAAAGAAGGCGGGTTTAAAACAGCAGTCGTCACAAATACGCACAGGAAGTTAACATTAAAAATCCTTGAGAAATTTAATTTAATTAATTATTTTGACGCCGTTTTCGGAGGGGATGATGTAAGCGAGGGGAAACCGGCTCCGGAGATTGTATTAAAGGCATGCGAGGAACTTGGTGTTTTGCCAAAAGACGCTGTTATGGTCGGCGACACTGATTCCGATATGAAAGCGGGAAGAATCGCGGGCTGCTTTACAATCGGCGCAGGTGTTAAAGGAGATGTTAAAATTGAAAATTTAATTGAATTGAAGAAATATTTAAGTTAAAAAGGATAAGTAAAATAATTAAATAAAAATTAAATAAATAAAAATGGCTGATAAAAAATTCTGGAGGTGCAATGTATGCAACGATATACATTACGGGATTTTCGGACCTAAAATCTGCCCGACCTGCGGGGTTGAAAATGCGTATGTGGAAATTGATAAATCGGAAGCAAAAAATTTAATGGAAATATGAACAAAGAGGAAATAAGAAAGGCATGGGAGAAGTTTACCAAAAACAATGATTTCATGCTGAACCCTGACAGCGAGCATGTTGATATGGTAATAGACGGTGTTCTTGAAAACGAGAAGAAATACGGGCTTAAACTCTGTCCCTGCCGGCTGACCTGCGGTGTAAGAGAAAAGGATTTAAAACTGCTCTGCCCCTGCAACTTCAAGGTACAGGATACCTGGAAAGAGAAGGGAAGATGCTGGTGCGGGTTGTTTGTTAAAAGAGAAAAAAATAAGAAGATTGAAAAAATAAAAAATCAATAATAATAAGAAAATTTCAGGGGGATTAGTGTTTCAGGTGTTTTATGTTTGTTTTACTAACCCTCGTATGCTGTTGCATTGAAAACCAAAAGCAGGAGCAAACCCGAGATTACATTGATACTGGTGGAAACAAAAGTTTCGGCGAAATTAATGACGATGAACTTAAATTAATCGGCAAGATCAAAATAGCGGACGTCAGCGACTTCAAGTTCAATCCATGGGAAATTGAGACCTTAAGAGAAGATAGTTTCATGGAAGGTCATTTCTCTGTCTTTGACATACTGGCTTATCCTGACAAAACAGGATCAATTGATATAAAATACCATTTTGATGAGGAAATTACATTATTGAATTTGAATTAATATTAATATTAATATAGACAAGGATACGATATGACAAAGATTAAAGACCTGCCGAAGCACAAACGTCCGGGAGAAAAGCTGTCTGAAAAAGGAGCTGAAAATTTGAGTGATGCGAAGCTTTTGGCAATTTTGATACGAACCGGAAGGGCGGGCAGAAGCGCTCCGGATATTGCCGGAGATACTTTCAAAAATTTAGTTTCAATTAAAGGATTGGAAGAAACCAGAATCAAAAACCCGCGCATGCTTGCGATTTACTTTTGCCGCGGCTGATGAGCGGTGCAATTAACATAAATTAACCTATAAAACCATGAAAAAACTACCGGACAATCAAATCGCTTTTTATCAATCACCGGACGGTTCGGTGAATATTGAAGTGTTGTATGCCGAAGAAAATATCTGGCTTACCCAAAAGAAAATGGCAGAACTTTTTGATACAACGCCCCAAAATATAACCCAGCATCTTAAAAACATCTATGCAGAGGGTGAAGCTGACAAAACGGCAACTTGTAAGGATTTTTTACAAGTTCAATAAAAAACAGTCAAACTTTCAGGTTATTCCGGATTACTAAAAGTCAAATCTAACGCCGACAGAATTCACAGCAGCCGCCATTCACCGAAAAACCTCCGGCAAGGTTAAGTTTCGGAGTCTTTTCAATAAAATTAATTACCTGGAAGAAACAGATTAAACGATTTAAGGTTATGGGATTTTGTGAGTTTTTAATTAAATTTGAATTAATATTAATCCAATAAGGGATTTGGGCGGCATATAAAATTGGCATATTTAGTGAAGTCGGGTTAAGAGTAAAACAATAAAGTTTATCCGAAGAAAAAATATGCGAACCGGTTCTGATATAACTTGTTATACAAAATTGACTACGGGCGCCTTTAGAATTTAAAAATTTATTAACTTCAAAATTAAAAATGCCATCTAACGAAATAACATATTTTCGTGTGCCTGGAAAGCCGCTTATCATGTATCCCTGAATAATTACATTAATTTTTTTACTGGCAGCGGTTGCAGCCGCACTGCCGGATAAATCGTATGTACATCCCGAAATGGCATCCCCGCGTTTGCTAAAATCGCCGCATCTCCTGCGATAGTCCACGAAATGCCGGGCGTGCTTATTTTTAATTTTATGAATTCAAAATAAATATTGAGAAATTAAGAACCGCAGCGAAACTCACCCAGAGTATGTAGGGAACAAGCAGGTATCCCGCGGTTTTTGAAATTTTCATAAATTTAATGATTGTAAGTAAAATTGCAGCCCAGAGAATTATTATTTCAACAAACGCATAAAGCGGTGACTTCATCCCGAAAAATAGAATTGACCATAATGTGTTAAGTACAATCTGGACTCCGAATAATGTTAAAGCAATTTTCACACCCTCTTTTTCTATTCCATTTTTCCATACAATGTAAAGGGAAATTCCCATTAAAATATAAAGAGTCGTCCAGACGGGAGCAAAAACCCAGTTCGGGGGATTGAAAAATGGCTTTTCAATTTCCATATACCATGTTGAGATTGAATCCATGGTAAATATTGAGCCGATGAATCCTGCTGAAAGGCAGATTATTATTGACGCCGCGAGTTTTAAGATATTTCCGGTTTTCATTTTGTTTATAATGTTCAATAATATTTTAAACTTATTAGCTTATTAATTCTATTCCTAAAATTTTATGTCAATTACCGGTGCACAAAAACTTTTCAACGAGGGGTCTGAATTTTAAGAATTTAAATAAAATTCATTGGGAGAATAATGATTCTTTCGAATATTAGATTTTTGGAATTTACAGACAACGGTCCGAGTATAGCAGTTCGTTGCTAATCTCAATGTTATTACTTATTATAATGCAGCAAGTTAAATAAAAGCTTTGAAATATCAAAAAACACCAAACCCCACAATGACATCTATACGCTGTTATGCGCTGCCCCGTTAATTCCATACACAATTACAAAAATTGGACAATAATATACCACTTATTAAACAAACATAAATAATAATAAAAATCCAATATGAAATACGCAATAACCAGCTTATTGTTTTGCAACGCCATCTCTGTTCATTTTTCCATTCATCTGGATTTTTAACTATTTGATCTATAAATTCTTCAGGTATATTCCAAGAAAATGACAAATCAATTCCTGAAATTTTTGAACTATATAATCCAAGTTCTCTCTCTAATAATGTCTTGCGCAGAAGCATGTCTAAGTAATAATTACGATGTTTTTCTAAAATATTTATGGCTATTATTGTTAATAATAGTCCAATACATGCTATTATGAAAATGAAAAAGTCCTTATGTATATCTCCATTTAAGTTGTATAATCCAAAAATAGCTGCGATTAAAATACTATTGAGAGTCAAGAAAAAGCGAACACCATTCCAGACATCGTTGTGCAATTGACGTAATTGTGTCATAGCTTCACGCCAAAGATCAAATAAATTTTGATTTATCTTTTCTCCAAGGTTATTAGTTTTAGTGTTTTTCATATTTATATGTTTTAATTTTTCTTCTTTGAAGGGAGTATGTATAACTACGGCATAAACGCAGTTATTGCGTTTATGTACTATGTTAGGTAGGATAACCGCAGTTATTGCGTTTATCCAACATTTGGATGAATTTTATTCTTATAAACCATACTCCCCCAAAATTTACGGTCAATTTTTCCACAGACCCCCGAAAGTAAAAGCATGTAGGGAGTCCATCTATCTAAGTAGTTTTGTCCGCTCCAATTTATGATTAATTAGATATTTAGAATCAGTCCTTAAAAGTTGCTGTAAACATTTTTAAATTATTAAGCTTGCTGCTTTTAAAGCGCTTTTCTCCTTGTCTTTTATTTCAAGCATGATGTCGCAGTCAGTTGTTTTCGCCTGCTTTACGAATTTTTTAAATAATTCCGGGTTTATTGTTTTTGCATGCGTTCCTTTTCTTTTCATTGGCTCCTGGCTTGAATAGTCAATCATCAAGCAGCCGTCTTTTTTGCCCCATGTTTTTGCTGCCGAAGTTATCGCGTCCTTCAAAGATTCACCAGCGTTCAGGCACTCGTGGTGGAAGCTGTCAAAGACGACGGGAATTTTTATTTTTTTGTGTATTTTCAGGCAGTCGCGTAAATTATATGAGCGGTCGTCGTTTTCTATTACGAGACGCTTTTTTACATCTCCTGTGAGTTTTTTGCAATTTTCAATAAATCTTTGAATTGATTTTTCTTTGTCCTTGTAAACCCCACCGACATGTATTTGTATTTTTGCTTTTTCTTTGAGTTTCATCAAATCAAGAACCCTGCTTTGGTATTCAAGTTCCTTCACGCTTCTCTTTATTATTTCACTGTTTTTGGCGTTTATTAAAACGAACTGGTCGGGGTGCATCGAGATTCTCATATCCTGTTTTTTTATGTAGTTTCCAATACTCGCAAAATCTTTTTTGAAGTGATCCTGCCATTTAAAATCGCAGACGGTGTGGGATGCAAACGGTATAATACCTGAACCTATCCTGAAAAACAACAGGTTGTTTTTTGAATTATACCCGAGTATCTTTTTAAGGCATGAAAGATTGTTCTCAATTTTGCTTACCATGTTCTGCCGGGAGTAGGATGAAAGCCGAAATGTCTTATTTGCGGTGCATCCGATACTCGTGTTAATGCAGGGGTAGCCGATTTTCATTGCCTTTAAATTTTAATTAATTTTAATTTTAATTTTTCATAAATTTTAACATGGTCTAACGATACATCATCCCCTCGTAATCGTCTATCTTATCTTTTTTCCCGGTTTTATGAATAATTCCTCTTTTCTGCACGGGATTTACGCCGTGAAATCTTAAGTCCCTTCTTATGAGCCGTATAAATGTTTCACCGGGCAAAATTTCAAGTTTTATAATTTTCTTCCCGCATAATTTATTTAATGATTCTCTGATGGTGCTTTCCTTTACATTCAATTCACCCCGCAGTTCCGAGAATTTAACAGGATACCTGGACATTAATATTTTTAAAATTCTCTCCTCCATGCTGTCTTTTTTGATTTCAATCATTTTAAATAATCCGGTAATTTAATCCATTAAATAATTAGTACTATTTATTTATAAAACAAAGTGTAATAAAATAATATGGCAAAGAAAGCAAAGGAAAAAACAGGAATCGGGATTTTATCTGGAACAAAGGTTCTTATCGGCGATCCTGATTTAAGGTCATTTTTGAAGCAAAAGGGCTTTGGCGAAGAAGACGAGGCAGGAACAAGGCACGAACTGTCCTTTATTGAAGCACTGTTCCTTCTTGAAAATAATAAATTAAAAATTACCGATGCACGGAAGTATTTCAAATTTGAGGATATGATAAAACACGGGAATCGCGCGGAAGAAAATTTCTATGCAAAATATAAAGTATATTCCGATCTGCGTGCAAGGGGACTTCTCGTTAGAACCGGCTTTAAGTTCGGTGCCGACTTCAGGATTTATGAAAGGGGAGCAGAACTCGGGAGTGCGCACTCGTCAAAACTCGTGCATGTTGTTCCGGAGGAATACGCGTGCTCATTCCCTGAAATTGCAAGAGCAACACGGCTTGCAGAAGGTGTGAACAAGGATATGATTTTTGCAATCGTTGACGAGGAGGGGGATATAACTTATTATCAAATAGGAAGGACTAAATTGTGATACAGGCAAATGGACAAAAAATTAAAAAATAATCTGAAAATAAAATAATGAATAAAAAAAACAAACCGGGACATAAGCAAATAATCCAGAGGATTGTAGAGAAGATAAAAAACAATTATAATCCTGAAAAGATAATACTATTCGGGAGTTATGCATGGGGGAATCCGACAAAGGACAGCGACATAGACCTGTTTATTGTTAAGGATACGGATGAAAAACCGGGAGACAGACAGATAAGTGTCAGGGAAATTTTAGATGAGGAAAATGCTCTTTTTGCTCTTGAACCGCTGATTTATACTCCCGAGGAAACAGAAAAAAGACTGAAATTAGGTGACGGTTTTATAAAGAAAATATTTGATAAGGGGGTGGTTGTCTATGGTTGAGAAAAAGAGAAAGTGCTGGTTTAAAATTAAAAATTTAAAAGTTCAAAATTGAAATTTAATTCAGGATGGATGTGCCTTTTAAGAGATGAATCCCAAAAAAATTAAAAAAATAATAACAAAATTCATAAAAGAAAAGGTGAGCGGTGCAAATGCAGACGGTATTGTAATCGGGATTTCGGGAGGCATTGACTCTGCCGTTGTTGCAAAACTGTGTGCCGATGCACTTGGAAAAGATAAAGTGCTTGGATTGATTATGCCGACAGAAGTAACCCCTGAAAATGATGTTTCCGATGCAGTAAATTTTGCAGAAAGTCACGGAATTGAATATAAAATTATTAATATAACAACAATTTTAAAGTCATTTTTAGATGAAATCAAAGAAAACGGCAGGGAAAGTAAAACAGCATCCGGGAATTTAATGGCAAGAGTCAGGATGTGCCTGCTTTACTATCATGCAAACTGCTCAAACCGGCTGGTTGCAGGAACAGGAAATAAATCGGAAATTCTGTGCGGCTACTTCACGAAATACGGCGACGGCGGCTGCGACCTTCTCCCAATCGGAGATTTGTATAAGACACAGGTAAGAGAACTTGCAAAATATCTTGAAATCCCGGGAGCAATCACGGAAAAAGTACCTTCAGCCGGATTCTGGCACGGGCAGAGTGATGAGGAGGAACTTGGAATTTCATACAAAATTCTTGATAAAATTTTAATTAAATTAATTGACAAAAAGCAGGAAATCCCCGGGATTTTCAGGGAATTGAAAATTGAAAAAGAACTTGCACAAAGAGTTGAAAAACTCGTGAAAGAAAGCGCTCATAAAAGACATACGCCAGGGATATGCAGAATAGAGATTTAATAAAATTTAAAATTTAATTTAATTTTAAAATAAAAAATGGCAAACACCCGGATATGCGAAAAAGCGGACTACATAAACAAAATCAGGGATAATTTTTTCAGTATTAACATGAGCAAATTAGAGGAAGTGTACAATATTTTAAAAAAAGCAAAGTGTATCGTGGTCTATGGTTCGGGCAGGTCTCTTTCGGCTGCACAAATCGGGATGAGCCAGCTGGCAAGAAAAAAAAGAATTTTAAGTCCCGATAATGTGGGCTTTCCCGGTATTGACAGGTTAGAGGAATTGTACGAAGATACTGTTCTTTTAGTTGTCTCAGGTTCTGGAAAATCAAGGGATCCTTTGAATGTTGTTGAGGAGACAAAAGAACATATTGATAAAAGCAAAACCGAAGGGATTAAGATAGTCGCAATAACCTCGGATGTAAACTCGCCCATCGGAAAGATTGCAAATGAATACGGCTCTGTTCTTGAATTAAAGGGCAGGACAAAAGAATCAAAGAGTCTGGATTACACAAAGGGCTTTTTAGGAGAAGGCATCATGGGCGACCAGTTTGAACTCGGGGTTTTGAGTTTATGCCAGAGAATTACCGAGTCACTGCATGATGATGAAACCCCCGGCAAAATATTTGAACATGCCGAAGAACAATTCCCGAAAATAGGGGAGATCGTTGATAAGATTGCATGCTCAAAAAATTATGAAAGAATAATTGATAAAATGATAGAGCCGCACAGCATAACTCTCGGCGGGGTGGCAAATGCGGACAGGGTAGCGTCAATGACTGCAATACGGCTCATGCATGTAAAGCGAGTTTTAGGAGATGAGGTTTTTGTCTGCAAGCGAGAGATTGACCCGAAACCCAGACCGAAAAGTATCGTAATACTTATGTCATATTCCGGCGAGACAAAAACAGTGATTTCGTGGCTTAAGAGGCTGTCCGACATTTCAAACCCTCTCCGATAAGAAATTAGAAACCAAAAAAAATAAAATAAGAATATCTCAGATTCATGCACTTGCACACAACAATCCTTTGATTACATCCAAACTAAACTTTCC
>MCBE01000244.1 GCA_001723845.1 Candidatus Altarchaeales archaeon WOR_SM1_SCG | reverse complement strand
CCGCAGACCGTCGGCTCAATTTTTAAGTCGCCGACATAAGCATAGCCGGGCACATATTTGATATAGGGGGGCATTGTGTCTGCAAGCGTTAAGGGTGCGATATTTGCACCCGCGGGATTGTTCCAGATTACAACCATGTAGTCAATGTATTCAAAGAATGTGGGTGAATTTGTTGAAGCGTACTTGTAAAGTTCCGCATCCGCGATATAGCCCCTCATTTCAAAAGATGTGCTGTTTGGTCCTACCTGGCTGCCGTTGCCTGTAACTCCCGAAACATTCACGGTGTTATTGAATGTCGTGTTCTGGACATTACACTTGACATGAACATTGAATGTTAAAACACGAATGGTCTTGGGAGGTATCACGACCAGTGCTTCAGTGTTTGTGTCTGTGAAGTTGGTATTTGTCCAATTCCAGGTAAGGTTTAACTGTCCCGTGTCGCCTGAGCCGCACTCAAATTCCCTGATTCCCGTCCAGTTGGGGTCGCTTATTTTCCTGCCGTCAAGTTTTGCCGTCCCGTCTGTGTAATTAAAGCCCCTTGGTAAAAATTCCGTGATCGTGATATTGTAAACGGTTGCGTAAGTCGGGTTTTCAATGATTATCGTAATTAGCGGCTCTGAACCCGGCTCAACATCATGCTGGCTCACATCCTTGACTATTTCAAGCGCGGGCTTATAGACCGTAATTGATATACAGTACTCGTCCGTGTATCCCGTGCCGCTGTTATCATAGCCCGTAATATTTGCACAATTTTCATTGATTCCTCCTGATGCGTCGTCGGTAACAATTGCCGTGTATTTTATTGTTTTCTTTTCACCTGCGTTTAAGGTAATGTTTCCGAAAATTATGATGTTATTTGTTGAACTTCCGGCTGAACTTTGTTCCGATTCATTCATCCCGGTGATGCTTTGCGTTACTTCTAAAAACTCCCATCCGGAACTCATCGTATCATTGACCTCTATGTTGTAAGTGCCCGAGTCGCCGTCATTTTTTAGCATTAAAGTAAATTCTACAATGCTTCCCGGCTCTGCTGTTGTGATGCTTGAGAGTTTTTCTATGCCGACCCTGGGTTTCAATATAGTGATACATTTCTGTGCGTACTGCTTTAAAATCGGGTTATCTGCTTTATCCGTTGCATTGTACGACGCTACATCACATCCGTCAACATCGGCAGAGGAATTTACATAAGTGGTAAAATTTAAAATTAATTCTCCCCCGGGTGAAATGGTAATTGGTCCGTCATCAGGGGTAAATTTAACCGAACCTATTGTGGAATTTGCCGTGAAATTAAGGGGTGTTTCGTCAAGTTCTCCTGTCGCGTTCAACGAGGTGAGATTATGACCGTACTGTAATTCATCGGTAATATCCCATATTTTTGCATCCGCCCTTGATGATGTCGGTCCCGAAATAGGATTTGTAATTCTTATCCTGTAACTGACGGTATCGCCTGGCTTTGCGGTTGCAAGTGTATTGGGTATTATAAATTTCTCTATATCAAGGTACGGGTGATTAATATGGACGCATTCCCTGTCAAAGTCGGATGATGCCGGCTCGTTATCGTAATAGTGACCCCACGCCCATGCCTCGTCGCATCCGGATTCTGCATCTGCACCTGCTGTCATATTGAATTTAATTGTAATTCCGCCGTAGGATGCAAGGTTCCCGTTTATGATTGTGTTTTCATTGCTTATGGTTGATAAATCAAAATAAAGTGCGGTTTCATTTATTCCCGTACGGTTTACCGTTGCATTCGTGATGTTTATTGTGCCGAGATATATAAGCCACTCCCTGAAGCCGTTTCTTCTCAATTCATAGACACTTGCATTCCAGTTTACGGGATAAAATCCGGTCTGGTTGAATTCATAAACGGAAACATTATAGGCGGTTACTTCGGAAGGATTGAAAACAGATATTTCATATTCTATGCTGTCTCCGGGCTGTGCTTCCGAAATATTAACATTCTTTCTTACCTGTACCGCGGGGTGATAGACGGTAACACTCCATGCATCGGTTGCGTTAACAAGAGCGCATCCCGCAAGATCTTCTGCCGCTGCTGTGACAATATTTACGCCGGGAGGAGTTGTTGTGTTTGCGGTTGCTTGTGCAGTGCATTTAATTGTTATGCTGCTGTTTTTTTCAAGCGATGACAGGTTCCATGTTACGGTGTTTGTTACGCTGTCGTTATCTCCTTCAGGAGAACTGTTGATGTATGTAAAGCCCTGCTGGAATATGTCCGTGACAATTACATTGTACGCGTTTGCCTGACCCGGGTTCCGGATGATAATCGTATAATTAATTAAATCGCCGACTTCTGCTTTTGTAACATTTGCGTATTTTGTCACTTCAATAAACGGGTGGACTATCACTGTCCCAACAGAGTCGGGAATTGAAACGATATTTTCCAGCCCGTCGGAAGCGTTTGCATAAACCTCGTCTATTCCCATGTTTATTGAACAGTTTCCTGTTTGTGTGGTTAAGTTGAAATCAAGAATTACGGAACTTCCGGGAGTTAAATTTGTGTTGTTTAAGGTTGTTGAATTCCAGAGCAAGATATTCCCGATCTGCTGCGGATCATCAATCTCCGAGCCGTTGAATACCGAGGAGTTGCTTACGTATTCCATCCCTATAAGCGTGTCGGTAACCGTGATGTTGTACGCTGTTCCTGTTCCCGTGTTTGTGATTGAGACATGATATGTCATTGTTAAATCTGTTGAGCCGGAATCAGCCCACTTGTGAACTTCCAGTTTTGGTATTCCGACGGCAAAACTTGCAAAATCCGTATCCGTAATTGTTGGCTCGCAGGGACCGTTTCCTGAAGCAACTACTTTGTTTATGTTCGTGCCTTCTGGAGTGTCGCCGGTGATGTTTGCATACAAATAAATTAATTTTGAAGAGCCTCCTGTAATGTTCCCTGAATACCATACAATATTTATTCCTGTCGCAGGTGTGCCGGTCTTGTAATAGGTGGTTGTGTTTAATGCACCGTAATCCGAAACATTTGTGTAGTTGTGCGTGCCGTTTGTAGAATAATAGTAATCAAGCCCGTAAGGCAGGGTATCGTTCACGGTTACATTGTAAACCGTTGTATTGCCCCTGCTGCTTACATTAATAATAAATTCAATTATTCCTGCGTGATCGTACCTTGATGAGCCGCCGATATTTTTTGAAACCTCAAGCACAACATCAGGTATTATGTTTGTTGAAGCATAGGATGACGCGTTTAGAATTGTGCCGTTGGAATCGTAAGCAGTCCCGTTGATGTAATTGTGATATTCCCCGAAACATGTAAATTCCGGCGTTGTTGTGTTGTATTTAAACCTGCATGCCTGCCCTGCGGTGATGTTTGGTATGTAGAATGACATCCGGCTTTCGCTTATCGTGGTGTTTTGAACTTCTCCCCCGCAGCCGCCGGATTCGTCGTACGGCTCTGATACATAAGTCCAGCCGGAAGGAAGGGTATCATTTACGGTGACATTGTAAAGCGTTCCTGTTCCCGAGTTACTTACGATAATTTCGTAAGTTATATTATCCCCGGGGTAAGATAATGAATCAATTGACCTTTTATCAAGAGTTAATATTCCCCTGAATATAGGGCATACCTCCCATATATCCTGCAAATACGGCTTTGGTGTGTTATCTCCGTCATAATAATTAACGGTAACGACATTTATCCCGCATTCGGCATCGGATGTTACCGAGGTATTGTAAATTAATGTAATATTCTTTTGCGGCGGGATGTAAGGTATCGTGTAATTCCAGTAAATTGTTGCGCCGGCAGGAGGGTTTGTTTCATTCAGTGTTTCGTTTATCGTAACAATTATTGTTGTCCCGTTCCAGAATGTAAGGGTGCCGTTACTTATCAACCTGAATCCGTGCTGGAGGTCGTCCGAAATTGTGATGTTATATGCGGTTGCATAACTCGGGTTGTGAATTGTTATTAAATATTGGACAATATCTCCCGGCTCTGCATCCGTTGTATTACCTGTTTTTGTTAAGGTTAATTCCGGGTGATAGACCTTTACCTGGGCGTAATCGCATACCGTTGGAATTATGCCCTCGGGATATTCTGCGGGTTTATCGGTTCCATTTGTGCATGCCCAATTTGTATTTATTATTTCAGTAACATTTGGGGTAACATGCGCCTTAAACCTTATGGTTATATTCTCCCCGGGCTCAAGCACATTATTATATCCTTCAAATTCCATCTCACTGTACCAGCTCAAATTCCATGAAACATTTATTCCTGTGCTTAAAGTTGATGTATTTGTTATATTGCCCTCGCCAATCAGGATGTCAGTTCCCGAATAATTAATTATGTATGAAGAATTTAAAACATAACTAAACTCTGGAGGTAAAGAATCCCATATACTTACATTGTAAGCATGTGCCTGTGAAGGATTTTTAACAACTATTATAAATTCCACATCATCTCCGGGTTCTGCCGTGGTTAATTCAGCCCAGGTACCGCTGTCGTTAACATATTTATCAATTGTTAAACTTGGATGGTAAACCTCAACCTGTGCGTAATCGCAGACAGTTGGAATTAACCCCCACGGAGATTCGGCGGGTTTGTCGGTTCCATTAACACACGCCCAGTTAGTATTTATTGAAGGTGATGCATTTGACATTACATAAACCGTGAATTTTAGGGTAACATTCTCGCCCGGTTCAAGAACACTGTTATATCCCCCAAAGAACATCTCATCGTACCAGCTCAAATCCCATGTTATGTTCTGACCAACGCTGACATTTCTGCCGACATGAACATTGCTCTCTGCGATAGGTATATCGCTGCCTGAATAATTAACTATGTATGATTTGTTTGCATACCTGAACCATGCAGGGAGCGTATCATTTATGGTAACATTATAAGCATGCCCCTCGCCTGTATTTTTAACAACTATTGTAAAATTGAACTCATCTCCAGGTTCTGCCGTAATTTTTTCCTGCCAGTCGCCCACATATTTTTCTATCGTTAAATTGGGGTGCGTTACATAGACAACCACCCACACGGTATAACTGAAATTTTCTAAGCCGTATAAATCCACTGCAGTGAGATTTGCGGTGTTGTTCAGCATAAAGGATGCGTTTGAATGTATATAAACAGTAAGGACTATCTGCCATTGTGCTCCGGCACTTAAATTTGACATATTCCAGTAAAGGTTTCTTCCGGACGATGAATTAGTAACAACGCCTCCGGATACAGATGTGGTAGAATTATACCATGAGAGTAATGTTACATTTTCAGGTAATGTGTCTACGACGGTTACATTATACAGCGTTGATTCACCTGTATTAACCATATTTATAGCGTAGTCAACTATATCTCCCGGTTCATTCCATATTTTAGAAGCAATTTTACTTATGATTATATCAGCGAATGGAATATACACCGTGGCGTTATCCGTGTCATTTCTCATGCCGCCGTAATCCCCGTCGTAAATTGTTGCAGTAGCATTATTTGTGTAATTTTTGTTTTTTTCAGGAAAAGCGATTGATACATTATAGGAAAAATTACATCTCGTGCCGTTAGGAAGATTTTCTAAAGAAAATATTGCAACAGTTCCGACATTATATATTAGGGTTACTGAGCAGGTCGCATTAAAAGGATTGCCTATGTGTGTGAAGTGGGTGGGCAGCACATCCCTTACGGTTACATTAAAGGCATCCGCATAGTAGGTGGTGTTAATATAAACGGATATATTATAGGAAATAATTTGTCCCTGTGCTGTTTGTGGGTTGTTTGTTTCCTTTGTTATATCAACATCAGGCTTATATACGGTTATATTCCAGCTTGCATTCTGGCTTGTGATTAAGCCGATTGTTCCGTTGCTCCAAAAAACCCATGCAATGTTTGTATCAATTTCTCCCCCGATGGCTCCTGTCAGGTTAGTAACATACGCGTCAAAAAGAATCACGATGGGGGTGCTGTTATACGGGTCGTCCCATGGTATGACAACATTAAATTCCCATGTCAGATTCATCCCGGTTGAAGGGTCTCCGGATATAATTGGCTCAATATATTCCGGTTCAAGTTCCTCATTTCTCGGATAGGTTATGTAAGCAGAGTCGCTGACGTACCTCCAGCCAACCGGCAGATAATCAACAACTGTTACATCAACCGCATATCCTTTGCCGCTGTTGTTTATCGTTAGGTTAAATCTTACGGTCTCGCCCGGCTGTGCCTCGCTTGTATTTGCTGTCTTGTTCATAGAAACATTCGGAAGCCCCGGTATTATACCAACATAAGGGCCGCATACGGTATTATTTATTGTTGAAAAATCGTTGTGTTCGTTGCTTAAATTATACACCGTGTTCGGGGAAGTGACGCATGGGCCGACCCATGTTCCGGGTGGAATCCATAAATCTGAGTCATTCCATCCGAGCGTATCATTCCAGAGATTATTCCATGTCCCGTTTACGGTTGTCACATCCTTTGTCTGCCGGTTAATCCAGAATCTATCGGGAGCGGGAAGAGTACTATCTACTCTAACTTTCAGCTTAACATGGACTGTGATGGTATCCGAATAGTTTAAACTGTCGCATGTAACATTAACAAAGGTAGCGGTAGAATAGTCCGTGCAGTTAGTGTAGTCTGGCTTTTCAATACTAATTGATTGGATTGTTGCCGTAAATGCCCCTGAATTGTTTATGGGGTCTGCTATGTTAACATCAAATGCGGTTGTATTTGAAAAAACCCATTCATACGTATTATTCTCGTTATTCCATATTTTATACCATGTCCCGACATTAGTTACGGGGATGGTGAGATTAACATCTGTATCTTGATTCAGGGGGATGTTTGTTTTGTCGGCATATTTTGTGATATTAAGCCCTGTTACCCCTACATATATGGTAACCCACCCGTACCCGAATTCTCCCTTAAACGGGTTTCCTACCTGACCGACGACTGATCCGTGAGCAATTGATTTTCCTGAAAGGAGCTTAGGACACAATAACCATGTAAAGTTCACAAAAGCACCGGGTTTATTTCCGCTCGGGGCAAGACCCCATGACTCATTAAAATATATTTGATCGGGAAGCCCGTACTGATAACCCGGAGGACCGTCTGGATTATAATATGAATTATATACTCCTGCGAGTTCCACTAACTGGTGGTTAAAATCCTTCAGCTCAACCTCCCAGTCAATAAGCTGGGCAGACACAATCTGAATCTCCACCGTGGCATTAGCGCATGCTGTTTCTCCCTGCTGCAACGGGGAGAAGACCATTGTAAGGGGGTTGGGGTATGTGCCTATGTATCTGACTACATCTGTGTCAAGATTGAATGCCGCTGAGACATCGTGTGTTTGTTCTGTGTTGTTGGTTTCGGAGGAATTTACTGTTATGTTTATGATGTGGGTTACGTGGTGTATTCCGCTGTCCGTCAGGGATTTCTGTATTGTGGGGTAGTATAGGAAAAAGAATACTGCTTTTTCCTCGCCGGGATTTATCTGGTCTATAGTTCTCGTTCCGGTTTCTCCAAAAGGTGAAAGGATGAAATTCTCACACTCGCATCCCACGCCCTTGCAGCTGCAGGCTATCTGGTCAAGTATCTCCAGAGCTGCGTTGACGTTTGTTGCCGGGTCAGGTCCTGTGTTGTTGATAAGGATTTCAACGATGAAATCATGGGCACCTGATGTGCCTCCGGTTCCAAGAAGTTCAATGTTGTCCTGTGTATTAAGGCGTGAAACATATCTAAAGACCAATGTTGCATTTCCTCTTACGACATTAACGCTTACGCTTGCACTGCCGTAAATTCTTTGCAGGCAGTCTGCGTTTGCCCCTATATTATGGCTTCCAACCGCAGTTGAGCCGTTTGCTTTAACGGTTATATTGTTCCATCCTATCTCGCCTATGCCTAACGTGCTGAAGCAGTTTGTCTTATTTCCGGAGACAATCTCCCACCCGTATGGAAGGTCCCATGTAAGGCAGGCGTATGTTGCGTTCGCAAATCCTGTGTTGTTAACAAAAGCGGAAAAATTATATAATACTCCTCGCGTGATATTCTGCACGGGATCCGCTATCGGCTCCAAAATTGTTACATTAAGAACCGGTTTAAATAGAACCCCTGTTATATTTAACATCCATGAACTAATGTTTCCTGTTTCGCCGTCAGGCACGCTGTCATTCACGCAGAGCTGCCATGTGCCGTTGGATTCGTTTCCATCAAATGCAGGTATGTAGTAATACCATTTACTTAAATCATTGCCTGATTCATTGTTAGTGTTATATACAATATACTCTGTTCCGAGATGAGATAATCTTGCTGCCGATTGATTAACATCATAGTTTGAAGAGTTTTGAATGATGTTAATGTAAACATCAACATTTGATATGTTGAATCTGTCTTCAGGGTCAATGGTTAGGTTACAGCACATCCAGCCGTCATTATCAGGTATTGTAAAACCGCAGGACTGCAACAACGACATAATTATCACTGTTTCCCCTGATGAATAATTAAGGAATGCTTCCGTGTTTCTATTGAACTCCGCGAATATCTGATGGCATCCCGGTAAACCATCCTCAGGCAACTCGTAAGTTAAAACAGCATATCCCGTCACATTGGTTGTGCCTGAGCCTATGAACTGGAAGCCTTCGCTCTCATCAAAAAAGTATATTGTCTGCCCCTGTATTGAGGATAAATTATCATAAGATAAAAACGCTGTTATAACTATCGTTTCCCCCGGAGTCGGACAGCCGTCATTAGAAACAGCCACCAGTGAAGTGCCTGCATAAACTGCCACGGTCTTGTTTACGGTCGCATTAGCACTAAAAGGCGTGGCGTTTTCATCGCAGGTGGTGCTTACATAAACCACCTGGTTCCCGATTGACGCGTCTATTGTCGTGTTAATAATCCATGAGGCGGTAACTGAAGAGCCTACATTTAAATTCCCCAAAGAGAGAGTATAAGGCGAAGTGCTCCAATAAGCCGGGGGAGATATGGTGGCATTAACATTTGTGGCACCGGCTGTGCCAATATTCGTAATATTAACCGTAAAGTTTGTGCCGTTCACTCCTCTCACGATATCCGCAGGGTACACAAGCCAGGTGATATTCAGCCATGGGTGCGCTTCAAATGTTATTTGCTGGGAAACATTGGATGACGGGTTAAGGTAGATTTGCGGGGAATAATTAATTTTTGAAAGGGTTGCGTTTATGATATGGCTTCCCTCGCTTGCGCCTATGGGCACTCTGCAGCTTGCATTGAACTCTCCTGCAGCGTTTGTTATTGCCCAGCATCCTGTGTTGCCGTTTATGTCCAGCAGATTTGCATTGCCGTATGTTTCATTATAGTATAATGTGATGTTCTGGTTCGCTATGGGAGATGAATTATCATACCTGAGAATCCCTGAAATATTTATCTCTTCATACGAAAAATATGTGCTTTTATCCGCGCTGACGCCTGATATGCTTGTGTTTGCGTAAACATTGATGTTTTTTGATGAAGTTGTATTTACACTCTGTGGGGTGGCGTTTTCATCACAGGTCGCGGTTACATTTACCTGTCTTGCTCCCATTGAAGAGGCAGTCGTCGTGTTAATGATCCATGTCGCCGTTGCAGAGCCGCCAGCCGGCAGGTCGCCTAAATACAGCGTAAGCGGTGTGTTGTTAACCCAATCGCCGGGGATTTGTATGGTGATGTTAACATTTGTAGCAGGAGCATTTCCATAATTCGTGATATTAACGGTGAAGTTCAAATTTGTTTCGCCTCTTGTTATTTCATATCCCTGCGGGTAGGACAGCCATGTCTTGTCAATGTACAGGTAGGGATGCCCTAAAACATTCATTGACGAAAGAGCATAGGCGTCGTGCAGGTATACCGGAAAGTCCGGCCAGCCGTAAAAATCCGCTCTCATCGTATGGCTTCCTGCACTGGCATTAGCGGGAACAAAGTAGGAAAAGTTTGCCCAGCCGTATTCATCAATCGTTACGCCTGATGAAAAGTTTATATCATTGTCCGTCACATCCGAAAACCATAAAGTAATATCATAATACTCATCATTTACATAGAATGAGCCGTTCAGGGGCGTTCCATTGCAGTAGATAAGCCGGGCCTTAACTATTGGTGTGCTCTCGGGAGATACATCTGAGGGCGTAACGGTAAAATTCACAACTCTGACGCATTCCAGAACGCGTGCGTTCCAGCGCAGTCCCGTAAGATTCTGCCCCTCCCAGCTAAATTCTATGTTGTCCCCTACCATCCAATCTTTGTCTAAGTAGAAGTAAGTGTCCCAGTAAAGGTATTCTCCTCCGTTTGTCATGCCGTCTCCTAATGTTTCAAAAGAGTATGTTGAATTATAAAATGCGTCAAATGTCCCGTTAAAAACAGTTCCGTATCTCCCGTATCCTGTTCCGTTATCCGTTATGGGGTCCCATGGTGTGGAATTCCCGTCATATCCTGCAACATCATAGACTCCTCCGATGCCGATTATATAATTATAGGGTGTTTGGTTTACGATTAGTTCGCGATTTGAAGATGCATTTGAAATGCTGATGTTTTGAGTTGAATTTACGAGCCTGATGAACATCTTCCCGGGTGCGCTTGCGTTCCAGTCCCATGATACCTGCGGTTTTATGTAAACCACCATCCTATATACTTGTTCCGGGCTGCCGTTTCGGTTGTCTTCAAGATAAACAACAGGGTTTCCGCCGCCATAATTTGCTATTGACTCGCTGCCGAAAGCACCCTCCTCCGCGGAAAAAACCGAAATAAGCGTATCTTTTGATCTGTTGTCCGGGGGGGCGGTTACATTAAGGTCATAGAAGTAAACGCGTGCATAGTACGGCAGATTTGACCAAATTGTCAGGTTATAATCTTTCTCTGAGGCGTTTGTGTTGCCTGCAATATCAGAGGTATTACATTTCCAGGTATAATTTCCTAAATAAAACGATACTGGAAACGTTGTTGAGTTTGAGGTTCCTGAGACATTATTTGTTTTCGTGTGAACAATTCCTCCTGTTGAGTTCCATATATATAGGGTTATGTTCGCGAGTCCGTAGTTATCTGTTGCCGAGCAGTTGAAGGTTAACTGGGTCTGTGTTGTGTTATAGCCATCAGGGGGGTAGTTCATGGTTACATTCGGCGGTGTTGAATCTATTGTAACCGTTCTATTATCTGAAAAATTGGCTGGTATGTTGGCTGTGGTGTTCGCATATATTCTGATAAAGTAAATATTTTCCTGTGAACCGGAAACATTCCATTTGACCGTGCAGTTATTGTTTGTGGTGTTTGTCATCACCCCGCAAATTATGGGATTTGTATCAACGGTTGTTAAATTGCCTGTCGTGCCTATCGTGACCCATGCTGACCCGTTGTAGTATCTGGGGTAAGCGGTAACATTGCCGCAGTATGACCCTAAACAGGTTATTGTGCCGTTAAGGGTAAAATTCATGTTTAAGCCGAACATTGAGTTATTTAAGGGCTGGCTTATGGTCATATTAAGGTATGCTCCCACGACAACAAGGCTTGAGTTTGTCGTGCTGTTTGCGGCGTTTGTGGAATTTAAAAATATTCTTACCCTGAAATCGCCGGTCTGGTTTGCAGTTATCTTAAAAGTAGTATTGCAGTACATTCCGTTGCTCATATTGCCGCACGAGTAGCTTGAAGCATTCGCATAGAATCCGCTGCCTGGATCAGTCGGAATATTCACGAAGTTTGTGCAGGCGCTTCCGTTGCAGTACTGCGGGTAGGCGAAAGTGTTGTTGCATTCGCCGTTATAGCAGTTTACGGTCGCGTTTAATATGAACGTGCTGTCTTTATTAACATTATAGGGGTCCGGGGGGTTTTGGAGTGTTGAATTCAGCTGCGCGCCGATAATAATTGTCCTTGACTCCGACTGGTATTCTGATACTGTTTGGGAGGTTGCGTTCATTCGTATTTCACATTTGTCGGACAAGTTGCCGGTGATATTAAAGCTTACCGTGCAGTTGGTGTTGTTTGTCATATCCCCGCAGGAAAAATTAGTCTGGTTGGAGTAAATCACTCCCGAGAGAACCATATTCTGGAAACTTACGCAGTTTTCTCCGATACAGAACTGCGGATAAACGGAAACATTCCCGCATATCCCGTTATAGCAGTGCACTGTGCCGTTAAATATAAAAGTGCTGTTTTGCTGGGTCATATAATTATCTGCGGGCTTGTCTATTGCGATATTCATGTAAACCCCGACAAACACCGTTCTCCCGTCTGAAAGAGTGTACGCCGCCGAAGTGGAATTCAGGTACAGCCTCACGGTATAAGCCCCCGTAACATTCCCCGTTACGGTAAAAGTGGGATTGCAGCCCTGCTGGTTCAATAAGTTCCCGCACGAGTAGTTTGAAGCATTTACATAGAATCCGCTGCCCGGATCGGTCGGAATAGCCGCGAAGTTTGTGCAGTTTACGCCCAAACAATATTGCGGGTAAATCATTGAGTTATCGCATTTTCCGAAACAAAGGGCTGCTCCGTTTAAGGTGAATGTCCTGTTGTTCGGTATGCTCAGGTTCTGTACCGGGTTGTCTATTGTTATTAACTGGAATCTTGTTGCCTGGACATTAACAAAGCCCTCTGTTTGCGCAATTCTGTCAGGGTTAGGACCATAATCAATTATTTTTGCAAAAATTGTTTCATATTTTATTACGATATAGCTTTGAGGCGGTGTTGCGTTAAATGTGAACTCTTTATATGTTCCTGAAAAAGCACCACCATTAGTTGCGGTTATATTCCATCCTGTTGTGCTGTCTCCCGTCAGGTTGCCCGCACTTAATGTCCATCCTGTGGAGTTTATGATGGTTACATTCTCCCAGTATTTCGGGATTTGAAGGGTTAAATTCGCTGAGGTAGATACCGATGTTCCCTCTAGTTCCCATACTTTGACCCTGAAGGTGTATGTCGTCCCCGGCTGGATAAGGCTCCCGTTTTCGGTCTGGTTCATAAATATATAATCGCCGTCATACGCCCTGTGATTTGACATGTTGGGGTCGGGAAGGTCAAACGATAACGCTATACATGGCTTAGCATTTTGAATATTACCCAAAAATAAAGTCTCATTCAAAATGCCTTTATCCGTTGTGGCAAAAGCATTAAGGTATATACCTGATCCTGATGCGGCACCATCTACTGTTGCATTAATTTTAAAGCAGTATGCACTTCTGGGTGAAATGCTTATGTTATTAGTTGCGTTTTCCCAGAATAAAGCCATCCAAACATCTTTAACCCTACTTTGAGTCCACCCTGTTGTCGGGCTTATTTGATTGTTAATTACGAACACGGTATTTCCAATACCCGTTAAATTAAGGGCAACTTTACTAACACTGACATTGTTTAAATCGCCCGGGTTAATAACGCAAACCTCGTAAATTAAAGCAATACCTACTGTTGTTGATGGAGAAACAGTTCTGATAATCGGGATTGCCGTAACATTAAATGTTGTCGCGGATGTGTTTGAAGGGTACAGCACTGATGTGGCATTAACCGTGTAGGTTCCTTCGGCAAGGGTTGTGTTTAATGTAAGGTTGTATGTGATTCCCCCGGTTGAATTTGACTGGACGGTTTTCGGGAAACCCGGGAAATTCATGCCGTAGGGGTCTTTTATGGTCAGCGTTACATTATCGCCTGCCGGCATATAGCCTGTGCCGGTAATATAAACGGTTTCCTCTGTCTCCCTGTCATAAGAGCTCTTATCTGTCTGTACGGTGGAAGCATAAACAACATTAACTGAAACAAGCAAAAATAATACTGCAAATGCTGTACACTGCACCAGGCGATTTTTTTCCTTCAAGTGCTCAAATTTTCCATTTTTCATAGTTTGTTTTTTTATTTATGGTTTTGATTTATTTGGCATAACTTTTATTAATTTATTAATTTTTCAATTATTTGATCATACTTTTCCTGCTGCATCTCCATTCTCGTGAGGACTTTCCCCGTGTTCTGTCCTGTCTCTTTTTGAAGTATTAATATTCCCGATTAAATTTTCCGCCGTGATCGTGGTATTATACCATATCGGCTGTGTGCTGTGAACCGTCCAGTTGTTCTGCCATGTCCCGTTGTAAATATCTCCCCCGACTAAATTTAATGTTATATTTTCAATGCCCGCCATATCCGCGATAACCGATTTAATGCCGTTCTCATCGGTTATTTCAGCCGTTACGGTCATAACATCTCCCGGGACAACTTTATCGGGATAGACGGAAGCATTTATAATTACCGGGATTGAACCCGAATCCGTTTCCCCGCCGGCACAAACCAGGGTGCTCGCGCTAAGTAATAATGTTAATAATATTATTATCCGGATGCTTATTCCTTTATGGTTTGTTTTTCGGTTCATTGATTTGATTTGATTATCATGATTAATTTGAAATTTTTATTTTGATTCGTTTTTGTTCCCGGGTTTACCGGATTTATTCTCCGCTAACTTTAAAATTGCCTTTGTGAGTTCCCGGAGTGTATGGTCTATAGAGTCCATCTTATCAGAGACCCTGTCATATTTTACATCCATTCCATTAAAATCGCCATGTGTTGTATCTGCGAGATTTTCCACCCTGGTTCCTACATTATCTACTTTTGCACCTGCATTGTCTACTTTTTTTCCTACCTCGTCTACTTTTGCACCTACATTGTCTACTTTTTTCCTACCTCGTCTACTTTTGCACCTACATTGTCTATCTTTTCACCAAGGACTTCTATTGTCCGGTCTTGTTTGTCAAGCATCTGATCCTGTTTGTCCAGCATCTTGTCCTGTTTATCCAGCATCTTGTCCTGTTTTTCGTCTATGCTCTCCAATCTTTTATTCATACTTCCAAGGGTGACTACAACCGTCTCAGCCTTCCGGTCAAAACTCTGCATCACTTTCAGCATCTTCTCTTGTGTCCCCTCCACGGGAACATCCGCGCCTCTTCTCTCCGGTTCTTTTAAATCACCGACATATTCCTGCCATTCCGGTTCTGCCGAATCAACTCTTGCAAAGTGAGGTGGGGTCTCGTTGATTTTATTTATCAATTCTTCTATTTTCTCTTTTTCGCCTTCGCAGAGTACTTTCACCATTCCGTCCGGAAGATTTTCTGCGTAGCCCTTCAGTTTTAGGGACTTCATCTGCCCAACTATGCTGCTCCTGAAACCTACTTTCTGCACTTCTCCTTTTAGTGTTATTATTGCTCGTGTTTTCATACTAAATTAATTGACGGTTTAAATTTTTTTAGCATACCCCCTGGTCCCATCACGCAGTTGAAAGGAAACGGGGAGATATAACGGCTGTGAACGGCTGACCCGCAACACCTGAGGTAAGATGCGCGGGTATTTTGAACATTATAGCCATTAAACCTTTCAGCTGCAAATTTTGGTAAGGGGCATGCTAAAATTAAACCTGTTCTCCTGTCCCAAATCCGCCAGGGGAAATATAACGGCTAAGTTGATTTAAAATCACGGGGAGTGATTTAAATTATCCTGATGGATTTTTTGGTGGATAGCAGGTTTTGGTTTTTTTTTGTTTTTTGGTTTTATTTTTTATTGCTTATATTAAATTTTATATTTGTAAGGTTATATTGTTTTTACCTCCTTTTTTATGGTTGATTGTATTGATTGTAAAAACCCTTCCTCCCTGTCCCAAATCCGCCAGGGGAAATATAACGGCTAAGTTGGTTTAAATCACGGGGAGTGATTTAATTATCCTGATGGATTTTTTGGTAGGGGGAGGGTTTTTGTTTTTTTTGTTTTGTTTTTTGTTTTTTTTTGTTTATTGTTTATTTTATTATTTTTATTTGATTTATCAACCATCAACAATGGAAACCTTGCATCCTACGGCGGAATTACAATTAAATTCAATATGACAGCAGGTGCAAATTCTGACTCGGGATGCGACGAGGCATGGGCGTGG
>MCBE01000243.1 GCA_001723845.1 Candidatus Altarchaeales archaeon WOR_SM1_SCG | reverse complement strand
TGCACCATCTGCTGGCCAATTTGTGCCATCTGTTGCATTCCATACATACCCAACAATGTAGTGATCAACTCCGCCCGCTTCAACTGACGCTGTAAATAATAGCAAAAAGGTTAATACATATATTATTTTATAATAATTGGTCTTGATTGACATTTTAAATTTTTTTTGTTTAATCCACATGTTATTTATTACATTTATTAAATATTAGAATATTTCTAAATAATTACCTTTTTGTATTAGTTAACTATAATTCCCGACAAAACAATTGTACTCACTAATTATATTTGTCCAATTTTGAGGATTATTACAATTTCTGAACCCTAAAAAGCACTTGTAGGCAATCCTTAAATCATTGTAATCATGAAAAATTATTCCGTCGTGATTAAGATCGCAAGGGTGTACGGCAAGTGTCATATTTGGTGCTACCTCAGCGCCTGCACCTGTTAAAACAAGTGAAGTATTTGCAGTATATACCCCTTTTTCAACTTCAATTATTAAAGTTTCACCAATGCCCCATGGAATCGGGAATCCTCCAATCAGACCGCCAATGTTAATCTGGTACATGTTCGGGTTTCCAGAATTTCCTGTTGGTCCCACTATATCTGTAAGTTTTTCATTGGACCTTGTCTGAATATACATTGTCACTAATGCACCATCTGCTGGCCAATTTGTGCCATCTGTTGCATTCCATACATACCCAACAATGTAGTGATCAACTCCGCCCGCTTCAACTGACGCTGTAAATAATAGCAAAAAGGTTAATACATATATTATTCTATAATAATTGGTCTTGATTGACATTTTAAATTTTTTTTGTTTAATCTTAAAACTTGGATTGTCCATTAAATATTTTGATTAATTTGTGCAGTTTTAAGCAGGTATCCATGTCGTGTTTTCGCTTACTGAAATTGAATAACCTTCACTTATAAGAATATTGAAGTTTGAACCTGAAAATCCTGTTAATGGCGGCGGTAATTTAACTAACCCCTCTGTTGTTTGTGTTGGTGCATTAAGGCGTGTTGCTGTTTCAAATGTATCTCCAATACTATTTGCCATTTCCTGTGCAGTGGTTATTGAAGTGATAAGAGGCAGACCTATCCAATTTACACCCGTGCTGCCAGGTTTCTTGGTTAATGTAATCGTAGATATATTTTCCGGAACAGTTCCAGTTAATGTCCAAGTAGTATTTGCACTTACCGAAATTGAATATGCTTCTCCCATAAAGATATTAAAGTTTGAACCTGAAAATCCCGTTAATGGCGGCGGTAATTTAACTAACCCCTCTGTTGTTTGTGTTGGTGCATTAAGGCGTGTTGCTGTTTCAAATGTATCTCCAATACTATTTGCCATTTCCTGTGCAGTGGTTATTGAGGTGTTAAGAGGTATGCTCACCCAATTTACACCGGTGCTGCCTGGTTTTTTATATAACTCAATATCAAACTTCCCGACCACATAAGTATTATTATCTTCATTACTTCCCGCAGCCGCCCTTACAACATAATACCTCTGCTGTGCGGATGCTGCCGTATTATCAGTCCAGTTCGCATCGGTTGTTGTCGCGTTCGGGATTGTAAAGTTAAATCCGTCTTTCGTATCTGAAAAATAAATTTTATAACTATCAACTGATGTTGTATTTGACGCATTCCATTTCAATAAGATTGAGCCGCCGGATAATAAATTAATTGTTAAATTCACAGGAGGATTTACTTTTGTAATTGCAGTTACAGTTACCGTTCCACCGCTTGCAGTGACATTTTCAATCTCTGAAATATTTGAATTTGAAATGTTATAACTTTCTATGTTTAAACTGCTTGTTCCGTTTTCTTTTGCCCTGAATTTAATCCATATTAATTCTCCCGCTCCCGTAATGCCTCCTTCAACTCCATCGGTATCATTAAGCCGGGTAACCGCGTAATTAATTTTGCCTCCCGTATTGTTTATGTTTGTTATATTAAAAGTATCCGAACCGTCATGCTTGATAAAATCACCTTCTCCCAGGTCTATAACTTCCAAAATACCTGGATTAAATTTCAATTCAAATTCTGCTGCGTAAATATCTGTTCCGGCAATATTTATGTTAATTATGAAAGTATCATTTACATTAACGGTTGAGGATTTAGGTGAAACTGCAATTCTTGCACCTTTTGGAATGCTTTGTATGTTAATTGAAATATCAATTATTCCCCGCGTGTCCGAATGAATAATTAAGGGTATTGCGCAGTTTTTATCAAGGTCAATACACCCCGGACAACTGCAGGAAGGTAATTGTGAATTTAATTTTTCCGTTAAGTTGGAATTATTAATTGTCTCTTTTGTATTCAAAATTCCTGTCCGGTTCCATAAGGGATTATTTGATATGTTAATTGTCACAGTTTCAGGGAAAAACATGCTTCCGGTAATATTATCTATTACTCTTGATATTATATTATATTCGGTTACGCCTATCGGCGCCCAGGTCATTAAATAGTTTGTGTTCGGGTAAATAATATAAGAATTATCCATCACTTGTTGGTCGTAATTGCAGTCAGGATACCATGAAGGGCAGCTAATAGGACCAACCGACCTGTTGTGTTTGGAGTTATTTACAAGCAGGATTGATTCACCAGTACATCCTGCTGTTTCTGCAATAGTACTGTTTGCCTCGCAAATTGTTAAATTATAATACATATCGGGACCCCAATCGGAGTGAAGAGTATGTGTGTTCAATTTTGTAATATTTATTTCATATAATGAACTAAAAATAAGTTTAGTCCGCATTATATTCCCGTTTTGTGCTTTACCAAAACAATAAGTGTCACTAAAATAACAGTAGTTATCCGTCGTACTTTTCCAAAGTGGATTTGGTCCTGCTATGATTATCGGTTTATCAACAAAATACGCGCTCCCCGTTAAATTTATCTCTGCAAAAACCACATTATCATCCTTTGGAATTTTTACATACACAACTTTATTATCACCTCCGAAAGCGTCATAAATAAGCGTTTTTGCCGGTTCATAAATTGATTCAACATCTATTTGTTCTGATGCCGCATTATCCCACAAGCCGGGAACAACAGTTATTGTATGCGTGCCGGCATATTTTGGAATCCAATTTATTGCTGTCGTACCTGATGAATCCTGCGGGAGATATAAAGAAGTATAATTTATGAAAGTATCGCCGTCATAGAATAAAATATCCACGGTTCCGTTAATATTTCCCGAACTGATTTTTGCCTTTATTTCAACCGTGCCGCCTTCTGTGGGCGATTCAGGATTGAAAGTTATATTAGCGGAAGTTAATGTGAAATTCGGTCGCGGGAAATCAAAAGGTTCTACCGTTCCGCCGCATTCTATCATAAGCACGGCAGAATAAATTGTTTCGTTTGTAGTTATGTTTGTGACATTTAAGGTAAGCGGGATTATTCCTTCAGGTATATTCTCGGTTATGCCAAGCACATAATACCCGCTTGAAACTCCATTTAATACACTTCCCGAATATTTATTATCAATGTATGCTGTTATTCGTACCCGGTTACTCCCGTTCATTATATTGCCTTCCGTATCATAGATATGCCCCTTCACCCAGGTCGTTAATATACAATCGGTCGGCTCAAACTGACCCACGGGCGTTAACATGAAATTCAAAACCAGCACTAATGAAATTACCATCGCTGCAAATCCAATGCTTCCTTTTATAATATTTTTATTATTTTTATTATTCACTTTTATCTCTTATGAATTTTGAAATGATTACAAGCAAAAAAATTGCAATTATTGATATAATTAAAAAATAATTATTTTTTGAATTTTGGGAATTTTGAGCAGTATTTCCTGTTTTTTCATCTGCTGTTTGTTGTTTTGTTTCTGTCGTTTCTGATGTATTTTTAACAGTTACTGCGGCATTATTTACTTTAACCTTAATCGTATTTAAATCCGGGTCCTTGATTTTTACATTATCAAGTTTTATATCCGTTGCGCCGGGATTTTTTATTTTAAATGTAATTTCTGCAATATTTCCTGAGCCGTAAACTCCTTTTTTTTCAACTCTTGCACTTGCGAATTTAACCGCGCCCAGGTTATTATCAATCTTTGCAGGTATTGTAAGCACCGCAGAATTGTTTTTAAGGAAATTTCCTTCCGAAACACTTTCTGCTTCTATGATGGTCGGGTTGTAATTTAAATTAAATTGAACTCCCGCGATATTATCTCCCGAAAGTTTGACACTGATATTGAATGTGGTATTATAAGTATATAATTTTGCGTACTCCGGCTCAATACTTATGCTCTGGCTCGCTGCCGTTCCCAATAGTACTCCCATCCCGATTATTCCGAGTCCTGTTTTTATGCTTATTTTTGCCGTATTTTGCATTGTTAATTTATATTAAATTTTTTAATTTTTTAGCAGCTTCTTTGAGATGCGAAGTTCCTGCCGACTGCTGCCAGGTCAAAAATATTTATAATATTATCCTGTTTTAAGTCCGCTCGCAAATCAAAGTTCCCGTCCCCTGCTCTTGTATTAAATGCCTGTGCAACAATCATTAAATCATCAATATCGACCCTGTAATTATTATTTTCACACGCGCAGTCAACATCTCCTGCAATGCAGACATTAATTTCCCCGCCGACAGGCAAAGGCAAAACACCCTGTATTGGACCTGATGTATTATAAAAATTTACATTTACAAGATTTAATTCACTTAAACCGGTTTCTTTTGCAGTGAAATTAATTTTTGCTAAAATTCCCGTTCCGTTTGCAGAACCGTTTGCAGTAAAATTTAAGTTACCGTTGATAATTGAATGACTGTGATTTGTAAAAAAATATCCTTCTTTGATATCTGCTGAATCCAGGTCCAGGATGCTTGAATTAAATATTAAATTAAATTCCGCCCGGTTGATTGTAATGTCCGATGAAATATTTAAAAATATTATAAAATTATCATTTAAATTCACTCTCTTGCGGTGAGGAATTATCCTTAAACTCCGGTCGGGAACAGATACATTAGCGGTTTCATTTTTTATGTTGTTTGAATTATTTTTATCTGCGTGCATGGAAGTTACTGCTGCAACAGCATAAATTATGTGTTCACCTGGCTTTCCGGCGGTATCCCATTCCACGCTGACATTTTCTTCTTTGAAATGCACAATTGAACCGCTTACTGTTCCGATTAGATAAGCAGGTGCTTTTATGTCATAATAAAATGAAACTTCATACTCCGCATCACCTTCGCCCTGGTTAGCGATTGTTGCATTGATTTGAACAATTTGCCCGTCTTTTATGTCCTGTGGAATATTTATAGAGGTAACGGTTAAATCAGGATAGAGCGTTCCAAATGCGTAGAGTTTATTATCTCCTGAGCCGATGAAAAGCATTCCATCTTCCGCACCATTTACTATTGCAGGTGATGAATCCACATACGCTCCGGTCACATAAGTCCATATCAATTTTCCTGTTGACGCGTTAAGCACATAAATATTATTGTTGCCCCCGCCGATATAAACAATATTGTTTGCAACCGCCGGGGAAGATACTATATCCACTGCACCTACTGAATAATTCCAGATTAAATTCCCGCTTGATTTATTTAGTGCATAAATTTTACCGTCCATTGAACCGATAAATACCATATCGTAAGCGACGGCAGGAGATGAGCGTATATCATCGCCTGTTGAATAATTCCAGATTAAATTCCCGCTTGATTTATTTAGTGCATAAACATGATTATCATTAGAGCCAAAAAAGACCATATCTCCAAAAACCGCGGGGGATGAAAATATAGAACACGGGTACTGCCCTTCACCGCTTCCTTCATCACATAAGCTTTTAGTGGCATAATTCCAGATTAATCTCTCTGAAGGAGACATCTGCAACGAAGATGCATTTAATGCGTAAATTCGTCCGGGGATTGTACTTCCGGGATTAACATACGACACATCCGCGTGTGAACCGACAAAAACCATACCGTCAGAAACCGCGGGGGAAGATTTGACATCAGCTCCGTCTATTGTATAATTCCATATCAATTCCCCTGTTGATGAATTCAATGCATAAATCCTGCCCTTTGCAGGTGAAACGGAAGCAGAGCCGATAAAAATCGTGCCTTGCGCAACAGCAGGGGATGAATACCATCCTTCAGAACCCCCGGTTGAAAAGTTCCAGATAGTGTCTCCGTTAGATTTATTTACAGAATGTATAACAGAAATCTGTCTCCATCCCGTGTAGGTGGGCTTGCATTCCGTATTATCCCACTCGCACCAATACGAGAAATTAAAACACAACTGCTCAGTCAATAAATTATTGCAGTCTTTAACTTTTCCTGAGGTTTCGTTTAAATAAACACCTGTTATCTCCCTTGAAGAACTAAAAAATACCATACCCTCTGCTACCGCCGGGGAAGAAAATATTGGTTTTTCGGCAGTAAAACTCCATATCAACCTGTCTGAAGTGGACATTGATAAGGGCGATGCGTTTAGTGCGTAAAGTTTATGATCCCATGAACCAAAAAATACCATATTATCGGAAATGGAAGGAGATGAAACCAATTGACCTCCCGCATTATAACTCCATAAAAAATTATTTGTCAAAGGCGAACTTTCACCGGTATAACCGCTGCGATTCAAATCATGGCGAAACATGTTCCAGTCCGCACTTACCAGTGATGCCGTGATTAATAATATTACTGCTCCGATTAATATTTTTTTAATATTCATATTTTAATTTTTGATTTATTTTTGCGCAGGTAAAATAAGCCAGCCCCTTGTTTTATAAACTTTTAGCATTCCCTCGCTTTCCAGGACAGTTAATGCCCTGCATACGGTTCTGTGATTTAAACCTGTTTTTTCCGTGATGCGCCCCGTATCTATCGGCTCCTCCGAATTATCAAGGGCGTTTATTATTGCCTTTTTCGTGGCTCTTGAAATTTTTATATTATTTATATTATTCGTATTATTCATATTAAGTTATATATTATTATTTTTATTTATTATCTTATTATTTTGAATTTTGAATTTATGCAAACATAAGGCAGCAATCCAAATAAAACCGCATACGCCAATCAAGCATATATAATAAATTACATTTACAATGATAAATGTGACCTTACGCTTACATTTATTATTAAATGGGTGCGTCTTTTTACTTATAAAACCTGCCGAACACTTATCTAAATTAATGTTCAACAGGGATTTATTGAAATATAAAATGTTTAATGTAACTTATATTTTTATAAAAATATATTATCTGGCTTATTTTTAAGTATCCGGTATTTTTATATAATATTTTAAATATTGGATTAAGTATTGAATTAAATATTGAATTAAAATTAAATATATGAAACATAATGTTATAATGTTTTTTTAGAATATTTTGCCGCCCCGAATGATTTGCTTTTTAAAATAAATCTTTTTTATGATTTGAATTTTATTTGTTGTTATATATTAGAATGGAACTCTTTATAAATTGTTTGAAATTTTTAGATTAAAGATTTGGAACACCTGATGTAAAATCATCTGTTTAATAGAGTATGGAAATCAAAGTATTTTAGTTTTAAACAAGCCATCAAATGAGGGACATTTTAACATTTTTATTAGATTTGGAAATATAATGGTATATGAACCTTATACAGTTAGAATTCATACTGAAATATCCACCATTTTAAATAATTTTTTATATTCTTCTGCTGTTTTATCCCAGTTGAACTCCTTACTGAATTTTAACGCATTCTTTCCCATTTTATTTCTTTGTTCTTTATCTTTAATCAATTTTTCGCAGTATATTTTTAATTCATGATAGTTATTTGCGAGAAACCCCGTTTGTCCGTGAAGTATAACTTCGGGAATTGCACAAATGTTGTATCCTATACTTGGCTTTCTACAGGCAGCAGCTTCCATAAAAATTAGACCATAGTCCTCCCATCTTGTTGCCGAAACAAAAAATGAACATTTTTGATAAATTTTAATTTTTTCTTTTTCACAAATCCTGCCAAGAAATTCTATAGGAGCATTCAAATTTTTTACTAATTTTTTTAATTTTTCAGTTTCAGGACCAATGCCTGCAATTTTTAAGGGAAAATTCAAGTCTTTAGAAATTTTTATTAATTCATCTATCCTTTTATGGTGTTCGTGCCTGCCGACAAAAAACATAAAGTTTTCATCTTTTAAGATTTTTAGCGATTTAAATTCAGGACCAACACCATTGTAGATAACATTTATTTTTTCAGAAGGAACCTTTTCCCTGATTAATTCTTTTTTTGCATGTTTTGAAATGGTAATAATCTCATCATTAAATCTTAAACTGAATCTATTAGTTTTATTGACCAAATTCCGAAAAAAATACCTAAAACTTTTTTCACCTGTTGGCGGCGGCGAGCCGTGATAGGTTACAACAACATTTTTTTTCCCGATAAATGCAAAATTTAAAGTCGTATGGTGCAAGTTTATTATATCAAATTTGTCTGCCAATTTCCTGTATTTAAAAAATTGGAGAAAACCAAGAAAATCTTTCCAGCTGCCCGTCAAAAGCTTACGACCTTTAATCTGTATGATTTTGAAATTTTTTTCAGGAAAATCAGCAGTTGTTGTTACTACTGCCACACTATGTTTTTCACCCAATCTTTTAGCTACTTCAAATATGACATGATCGGCGCCTCTTCCCTTTAAAAAAGTATCGTTAACCATCGCGATTTTCATATTAGCGATTAGAATTCAAATTAAAAAAATCCAGCAAACCCCGCATAAAAGAATCTCTCCAAAGATGATAAGTAAAACCGTATTTCTTTCGGTGTTCAGGTTGAATTTTTTCAGGATTTTAAGAGCAATGTGCGTGACTGAATAGATTTTTCCTCCCGGCAGTTCTAATTTACCATCTTTTTGAGGAACCCCGAAGCACTCTGTCTGGAATTTATATTTTGCTTTAAGCACCAGTTCAACAAAAAAAGGGAAAAATAGAACAGCACCAATCTTCTCCATGCTCCCGAGAACAGCAACGATGCCGATTAATGCCCCGATAGAATAAGTCAGGGTATCTCCCGGGAAAACCTTTGCAGGTATCCAGTTATAAATCAAAAAAGCAAGAAGTGACGCAACCATTACAACTGCAATCACCGCGACCCACCCCAGATCATTTTGCCATGCAACAAATCCCATAAATCCAAGGATTATTACTCCCAATCCTGCTTCCAGACCGTTCATGCCCGCAAGCATATTAAACCCGTTTGAAGCCCCGATAATTGCAATCGGGACAAAAAAAAGCGGATATAAAATCCCGAAATCAACGATTCCGAAAAAAGGTATGCTGATCACGGAATTAGATACATTTATAACGGCAAGCGGAATTGCAACAGGAATTGTCAAAAGGACTTTCCAGTACTGCCTGGCTCCTACTTCCCACCCCAGGATATCATCTTTGAAGCCAATCAAACCTATAAGTAGAAATGTGCATATAACTGCCAGTATTTCAACTAAATTTTCTGTTGTATTAAAAATAAATGTTTTAATTCCTACATACAAAAAAAGAGAAAAGACAAAACCTATAATGACAGTAATTCCTCCCGCACCCGCGATTTTTGGTTTTTTAAATTTGTTCATGTCTTCCCACATTAGTTCTGTTCTTTTCGCGTCTTTTATCCATCTGGACAAAAGAAAAAAGGTTATTGAAAATGCTGCTACTAAAGTTAATACGAGCAAAATATCTATCATACTAATAAATTATTTATATATTTTAATTTTATTTTGATTACGCCATTATATATTAATATATTTTGATATTTAATAAAGATTATAATTATAATAATAATGAAGCCAAAGGGTAAAAAGAAGAAAATCAAAAAGGAAGAATACGGGTATCCTAAAAATTCGGAAAATAAGGAACGACTAAGTTTTATCCCCAAAAAATTTAAAGAGCCGCTTTTTTTAATATCCGTACTTGTTTTTATTGCAGCGGTTTTACGCCCTTTACTCCAGGAGACATCAGTTTACAGTTACATCACTTATTTCATGTTTTTACTGGCGGCAGCATCTTTGTATTTTGCATATATAAATTTTAATTATACTAAAAATTACTTTATTTTCGGGATTCCCGTCCTGGTATTTATTACTGCGATTTTTTCATGGTATTCCGACACTACAGAGTTTGTAAGAAATTTCACTGCAATATCTGTTGTTTTCGGAATTTATCTTTTATTTTATTCAGCCGCGGTGCACAGGATTTTAAAGCAGGATTCTGCAATAATCTTAGCAATATTTTTTTCAGCGCTTGTGATTCATTTAATACCTGCCCTCTTTCCGTATTTAGGAGGTGCGGACCCGTACTGGCACTATAGATTATCCGGGGATATATTAAACACTGGTCATGTGACGGACCATGATTATATGGCTTATCCTGATACAAAGAATCCCTCTAAAGGAGGTGTTGATTTATCAGGAGACAGGTTAATGGCTCCGGTATTTATGGCATTTCTTGCAATAATTTTAAAACCAATCGGTTTAACACTTTATGATATTGCAACTCTTTATCCCGGGATATTTGCGGCACTCACAATCACACTCTCATATTTATTGGTCAGGGAACTTTTCTTTGATATGGAGCCGTACAATAAATCTGCTGCCTTACTTGCATCTTTCATGCTGATATTTACAAAGGCATTTGCTATCCGGTCCACCGCCGGCTGGTGCGAGGATGATGCCCTTGGAATGTTTCTTTTAGTTTCTGCATTTTACTTAATTTTGATTTCATTAAGAAGAAGGAATTTGAAATTTTCATTTCTATCCGGATTTTCTTTATTAATGTTAGGTGTTACATACGGCGGTTATCCTTTCTCAATCATTATCATTTCCGTATTTGGCATACTTTATTCAGTAATAAATTTAGTAAATAAGAAAAGCTGCATTGAACATATACCTTATGTTACAATTCCAGTTCTTATCAGTTTTCTATACCCCCTGGTTTTACATGCAAGAGGAACCCCGCCGGATTTTGCATTAGATAAAATGGCTTTAATTCCGTTTGGTTTTTTGATTTTCATAACCTTCTTGCTGGAAATGATAAGAAGATATAGATACGGAACGCTTGATATTGAGGAAGTTAAAACCGAGGATAAAATTGAAAACATTATCCACAGATATACTTATATTATAGGGGCAGTTGTTCTTTTAATCGGTATTATATCTTTAATATTCTATTCATCACATATTACGAGCATCTTTCAGATTACCAATGATACAAGAAGTATTGTGGGTATAGTCACTGAAGAGCAGACATTAAAACAGGACATGACAGGTACAATGTATGACTATTTTGGCGCGGCATTTTTTATTGGAATTTTTATGATGCCTGTGCTTTTGTTTTATATATTCATGAAAAGAAGCACCGGTGCGTTATTTATCATATCATGGGGCATACCTGCAATAGTAATATGGATCGCCACCAGCAATCCATACTATGCTTTTCTTTCAAGTATTCCTATCGTGGTTCTTGGCTCAACGATTGGATTATTGGCAAGATTTAAAAAAGAGGATTTAAAGGGTATAAGCATTATAATTACACTTATTGTTCTCTTCATACCCCTGACATTTGTCCCGATTCTCGGTGAAAAGGATTATAATTCTTCGATAAGTACGGGCGTTATGAATATAGGACCTGATGAAAGAAGATTCTATTGGCAGCCCGCCCTGGAGTGGTTAAAAAACGAAACAGATAAAAATGATACCGTACTTGCCGATTGGAGTTACGGGCACTGGATAACCGGTGTTTCCGAAAGACCCGTTGTTGTTGATAACCTGCAAAGGGGATCAAGTCAGGTATCCATGATAAGAGACACTTCCAGGTTTTTTGCAGGCGCAACAAGCGAAAAAGATGCACTGAATATTGCAAAGAAATATAATGTAAAATATGTTGTAATTGATTTAAAGACAATCCAGGGGTCAAGAGGACATCATTTTATTGTATCAAATAATCGCGGTGCTGATTTAAGCAAGGAGAAATCCTACGGCTTGTGCGGTTTTAGCAGGCAGGACAGCACATCAACGGAATTGGCTTTTCCGTGCAACAGGTACATAGCGGGCTTAATATTTACCGTTAAATTAGGGGCGGATCCTAATAAGATGAGAATAAGTAACATAACCGTACTGGATGAAAATTACAATCGCATCCCCTGGGGTGAATGGACAAAGACACATAAAGTATCAATTTTAGGTCCTCATAAATTATCAACAGTACTTCATGCAGCTGTCTATAAAAGAGACATGGAACTCACAACTCCCTTTAGAGCCCTGATATATGTGCCTGATGAGTTTAATGATTATATGATGACTCGCCTGTATCTTGGAGACAACGCGGATGATTACAATGCGTTTGGCTTATGTAATGCAGATTGGTGCGGCAATGAATCAATGAAACTAAAACATTTTGAACTGGTTGATGATTTCAGTGACAGCGGGAGTTATTCTTACGGGGGGTATGTAAGGGTGTATAATGTGAGTTATTAACGGATTTATTAAAAATATCCCGTATTTTTGTACCATTCTATCGTTTTCTTTAATCCCTCTTCAAATTCCGTTTTTGGCTTCCAACCAAGTTTTTTTATCTTTTCGCAGTTCAATGAGTATCTCCTGTCATGCCCCTGTCTGTCCTTAACATACTCAATGAAATCCTCGCTTTTATCCATTAACTCAAGAATCTTTTTAGTTAACTCCATATTGGTTTTCTCACACCCGCTGCTGATGTTGTAAATTTCCCCTGTTTTGCCTTTCTCAATAACCGTATCAATTGCATCGCAGTTATCAATGACATACAACCAGTCCCTTACATTCAAGCCGTCGCCGTACACGGGGACTTTTTTTCCTTTCAAAAGATTTGTTATAAATAGAGGTATTATTTTCTCAGGGTACTGGCAGGGACCGTAATTGTTTGAACTTCTTGTTATCATTACCGGCAGGTTATGTGTTATGTAGTAGGAATGCGCAAGCATGTCCGCTCCCGCCTTGCTTGCCGAGTAAGGGCTTGAGGGCTTTAAAGAACTTTCTTCCGTGAAAGAGCCGTCTTCAATGCTTCCGTAAACCTCATCCGTTGAAATCTGTATATAATTTTCCACATTAAATTTCTTTGATGCTTCTAAAAGCAGGTAAGTGCCAATGACATCTGTTTTAACAAATACTCCCGCGTCAATGATGGAGCGGTCAACATGGGTCTCTGCCGCAAAGTTAACAACGACATCCGAATTTTTAATTAATTTTTCAACAATTTTTTTGTCGCAGATATCTCCTTTAACGAATTTAATTTTATTCATCACACCCTTAAGATTATCAAGGTTTCCTGCGTAAGTTAATTTATCTAAAACCGTGATTTCGTAACCCGGATGTTTTTTAAGTTCATGGTGAACGAAATTACTGCCTATGAATCCTGCCCCGCCGGTTATTAAAATATTTTTCATATTATTGTGTACTGTTAATTAAATTATTATTTATTTATATTGAAAATTTATATCTGCATTATGCAGTTCAGGGAATACGGCGTCCTTCTTTGATATGATTGGGTTTTTAACGGGCCAATTTATGTTTATGATGCCGTCGTTCCATATTATTCCTCTCTCGTGTTCCGGTGAATACATATCTGTTGTTTTGTATATTACTTCGGAAAAATCGCTCAAAACGCAAAACCCGTGAGCAAAACCTTCCGGTATGTAGAGCATTTTTTTATTTTTTCCCGATAAAATTGTTGAAACATATTTCCCGAATGTTTCGGAATTCCTTCTTATGTCAACTGCCGCATCAAAAATTTCCCCGCGCGTAACCCTAACAAGCTTTCCCTGTGCGTATGGCTCTTTTTGATAATGAAGCCCTCTTAAAACACCTTTTGAGGATAAAGAATGATTTTCCTGGACAAAATCTTTTGTGATTCCAAACTTTTTAAAATCGCTCTGCTTGTATGTTTCCATAAAAAATCCCCGTTCATCTTCAAAAACCTTTGGTTTAACAAGGACTACATCAGGAATTTCCAATCGTTTAAATTCAAATGGCATCTTAATTTTATCTTTAACTAATATATTTTAAATTTGATTATTAATATCTAAAAGATAAATGGAAAAAATACTGATTACGGGTTGTGCAGGCTTACTCGGAAGTAAAATAATAAAAAAGGGGTTTAAAGAATTCGAATGTTTTGGTGTTGATGTAGTAACGCCTAAAAATGTAAGTAATTATGAATTTCATCCGATTGACATAACAGATAAAGATAAGGTAATTGAATTAATTGAAAAATTGAATCCCTACGCATTTTAATGTATATTTTATTGAATTATAATTCAATATTATGATTGAAGATAACGGACGCATTTTAATTAAATATTCACTTCGGAGTTCTCGCCTATGACAAACCTGTATCCCTTGGGCAATGTTTCCCTGGAGATTATGCGGGAGTTTTTACCGATTAAACTATCAACAATTTTTCCCCCGCAGTCAATTATCGTGTCGCTTATAATGATGGATGACTCAATCTCCCCGCGTCTTATTACGGTATTATTCCCGATTGAAGTGTACGGACCTATATAAGTATCCGGTCCTATGGAACAGTTACTGCCTATGCTTATAGGTCCTCTTATAACGCTGCCCTCTTTGATGATCGTACCCTCACCTATCGCAACCCTGCCGTGTACCTTCACACCATCTTCAATTTTTGCTTTATTTAACGGCTCTATGTCATCAAGTATAAGGTGGTTCGCCTCCAGGAGATCTTCCGGCTTTCCCGTATCCTTCCACCATCCCTTAACTATGTGTGCCTGCACATTACAACCGTCATTTAGCAATCCCTGGATGGCGTCCGTTATCTCTAACTCGCCTCGCAGTGATGGCTTTATCTTTCTTATCGAATCAAAAATCACGGGCTTAAAGACATAAACCCCGACAAGAGCAAGATCGCTTTTAGGATTACCTGGCTTTTCAACAAGCCGAACCACACGGTTGTGATCCATTTCAGCCACGCCAAACTGCTGCGGATTTTTAACCTTACAAAGAGCGATAACCGCGTCGTGATTGTTCTTTTTAAAATCCGCCACCAATTCGTTTATCCCTTTTTTGAGCAAATTATCGCCAAGGTACATCACAAATGACTCATCTCCAATAAATTCTTCTGCACAGGAAACTGCATGAGCAAGACCCTTTGGTTCTCCCTGGTATATGTAAGTAACGTTTATTCCAAACCCTGAGCCGTCACCGACGGCGTTTTTAACCGCCTCCGGGTCGTTTTCACCAAGGATTATACCTATGTCTTTTATACCTGCTTCTTTTAAAGTTTCTATGCCGTAAAATAAAATCGGTTTATTTGCTATCGGGATAAGATGCTTATTGGCGGTATGGGTAATCGGTCTCAACCGGGTTCCTGAGCCTCCTGCTAAAATCAAACCTTTCATCTTTGTTTTTAATTTTTATCTATTTCTCTTTTCATTTCATTTAAACCCTCGTAAATATTCATCAAATGAATTCCAATTTCTTTTTCCGTTTTACTTACATCAAGTGAGGAATCCATCGGTCTTTTGGCTTTTTGTTTTAAACTATTAGATGTTATGGGATTTATAAGTTTTTTATTTGAATTAAATACATCCGCAATTTTTTCTGCGAATTCGTATCGCCCAATGCGTTCACTTCCTGCCGTGTGAAATAATCCTTTAATATTTTTCCCCGCCAGATTTATCAGCACTTCTGAAAGATTGTCTGCATAAGTTGGCGATGTGTATTGGTCGGTGACTATGTTAATTTTATTATTATTTTTTAATTCATCAATAACCCAGGTCACAAAGTTGAAATTGTTATGCCATCCGTAAAGCACGCTTGTTCTTGCAATGCAGTAATTTATATCAATATTTTCAAGCAATTTTTCACCCTTGTATTTTGTTTTGC
>MCBE01000242.1 GCA_001723845.1 Candidatus Altarchaeales archaeon WOR_SM1_SCG | reverse complement strand
ATGAAAATTAAACCAAAATTTGAGGGGTTGCCACACATCTGTCCCTGTCTCGTGTTGTTCTCCAGTAGAATATTCCCTGAATTGTTTAAATAAATTCCACGAGTATAATTTTTTATAACACAATTTTTTATTTCATTATTTGATTTTCCGTCAAGGTAAATCCCGTAACCGCTTTTATTGCCTTCAATCAAATACATCTGGCAGTCAAAGATTTTATTGCTGAAATTTTGCGGGTTGCTGATGCAGGTTCCGTTGGGGTTTGTTATGCTGTTGTTGAGTTTCACCAAAGTGCATGATAAATTATTTAACATATTCTCGCATTCATTGCAGGAATTGCAGATGCACTCAAGAGACTGTGAAACACACGAATAAGAGCATCCTGTTTTCCCGTTGTCGTTCCAGAGATATGTTGTGTTGCAGGTATTTTCAAAGCCCTGCGTGCTTGTGCTGCCTGGTGTATAAATATCGTAGATGGTGCTTTCGCATACCTTGTTGCCTGTTAGATTGAAGCCGTATGTATAATAAAAGTAAATGCCGTAACCATTTCCATTGATTAGATTATTGATAATCTTGTTGTTGTCGTGGCGGTTTGCAGGCTGGGATGAACACGTGTAGTATCTTATCCCCTGGTTGTTGTTTGTTATGGTATTATTAATTATAACATTACCATCACTCCCCCACCCGCCGCACTGCCCGTCTATGTAAATCCCGTAATAGAAACTGTCTATTATGCAGTTTTTTATTGTGAAATAATCTTTATACCTGTTGGATGTTATAATCCCTGAACCTAAACCTGAACCTTTTATTGCATGCCCCCCGCAGTCAATTGTAATGCTGCTCGCCCCTATAACCAGACCGTTTCCCGAGCAATTCAAACTGCAATTTAATTCAATATTCTGGTTTATCGTGCTTTCGCAGGACGGGCATAATTGAACTGCGCATGTAATTCCAGCCAACAAAATTACTAAAAATCCCGCAATTATAAATTTTACAATAAATTTCACTTTTTTGCTGCACCTCTCTTATTGCACACTACATTAATTATTAGTATTCAAACAATAAACACGATATTTCAATTATTTATTTTATTTTCAAATTTATATTATTTATACTACCATTGAATGACAGATAACAAAAATATTGTACACGGACCGGAAGGAAAAACTACTGAAATATTTATAATAGTTTCCGTATTTCTAATCTTGATTTTTATTGGTACGGCAGCATATCACTTCATAGAGGGCTGGACTTACATTGATTCTTTTTATTTTGCCGTCTCTACCCTTACTACCGTCGGCTACGGTGATATTGTTCCTTCCACGAACGGAAGCAAGATTTTTACAGCATTTTATGTCCTGGTCGGGGTATCCATGTTCTTTTACGGGCTTTTTTCAATCGGCGAGCATTTTGTCAAGATAAGAATAACGGAAATAGAACAAATAATGCAGGCACAGGGCAGGGCGGCAGGGCAAACCCAAAAGAAAGTGAAAACCAGGGATGAAATTTTAAAAGAAATTTTAAAAGAATATTACGAGGGTTATGATAAAAGATAAATTAATTTCAATCAAACCCATTCCCCTAATATTTCAAAAATTGCCCGCGCAGCAAGTATTGATGTTATCCCGTTGTCGTATTTGGGTGCGACTTCAACAACATCGCAGCAGAAAACATCACATTTCCTGAAAATTTTTCTTATAAGTTCAAGAAGCTGCTGTGAACTGATGCCTTCAACTTCGGGATTTTCAACTCCCTGCGCAAGTGCCGAATCAACGACATCCATGTCAATCGAAAGATATAATTTTCCTTTAATTTTTTCAAGAAGGTTGTCAACAACATCAATTCCATTATCTCTGATTTCGTGATAGGGAACAAAATTAATATTATTATTTTTCGCATAAATAAAATCATCCCTGTATGCCGAGCGAATTCCAATCCCGTATAAATTTTCGCATCCGATTTTTTCCGCAACCCTTCTCATGACACAGGCGTTTGAGTTTCTGCTGCCGTTGTACTCTTCTCGCAGGTCAAAATGCGCATCAAGCGTTAAAACACTGATATTTTTAAAATTTTTTTCATAAGCAGAGACAAAGGGAAATGTTATGCTGTGGTCCCCGCCGATAATAATTAATTTTTTATTTTTAAATTTTTCAACAATTTTTCCCGCCCGCTCAAACAATCCCGAAAAATCATTAACTTCAATGTTTCCGGTGTCGCAAATCTTCAAATCAGCGAGGTCAATTTCTTTTTCCATGAGGTAGGTTTCAATTTCCCACGAGGCGTCTCTTATTGCACTTGGAGCGTCAGCCGAGCCATCGCGGTAACTGTGGTTTTTGTCAAAGGGAACGCCGCAGATCACAAATTCCGCTTCATTGCAGTTAAAGTTTGCGCAGGTGAATAGTTTCATTTTTAAGTTTCATTTACTTTTTATAATTTACAATAGATTTCTTACTTTGCTTGCCCGCCATTTTAACTTTATGTTTGAAATATATACCCGAATTTGAAAATTATAATAAGCCCCGGTTTTCAAAAAACCCGAAAATAATTGAAAATAAAATTATTAAAATAGGTAAAATAACCGATACCTAAAACATTAGTATGCTGCGCATTTTCATTTTTAATTAATTTAATTATCCGGATTTTAAATTTTTTATTTTGTATCCCTCACATTTTTCGCCTGTTCAAGTGCTATCTTATTGATTGATGTCAGAGCTTTTGCTCCTGAAGCACCTTCAATGGCTTTGCTTGCAATATCCTGGACCTGTGATGTGGCATTATTTAACTGCCCGGTCAGATCCTTAATTTGAGATGCCTGTTTTGCGACGGTATCTTCAAGTGTTTTAATCTTGAGTTCGGAAAGTTTTTTCTCGCCTTCAACTTCTTTTGCCAGGAGGTCTGCTTTTTGTTTAGCCTGCTTTTCAGATTCTGCCGCCGCTTCGATTCTTGCTTTTTCAACCGCCTTTGCAAGTTGAGCCGGGAATGACTCCGCATTGGTTCTCATCTCTGCTATTTCCGCTTCCTGTGCTGCAACTGCTGCAACTCTTTCGGATAACTCCTTTTCCTGTGTTTCCCTTTTTTCCTTCAGTGCTTTTTCCAATGCTCCCTTTTCCTGCTCGTAAGCATCCTTATCCTTCTTCCTTGTTAAAAATAAATTATAATTATATTCTTCTGCCTCTCTTTCCCTTTCTTTCTTGAGTTTCTCATCTCTTTCTTTAACAATTAGTTCATGCTCTTCCCGTTCCTTTTTCCATTCTCTTCTTATATCTTCCGCCTCTTCTTCAAAGGATTTCTTTTTCTCCTCGTGTTCCCGGATAAGGTTATCCAGTGTCATGGCGGCAACTTTAATGTCATATATTTCCTCAAGATTTCTGGTTTCTATCGCGATCGCCTCCCGGAGTTCATGTAATTTATTTGCCTCCGCTGTGAGATTATCCGATAAATCCCCCAGCGTCTTACTTAAATCCAGTTTAAGGTCCGCAAGTCCCTTCACAACACCATCTACCGTATAAGTTGATGCCTTTTTAACAACTGCTAATTCATTCGCTTTTTTCGCATTCGCCTCCTTACCCGTAGCTCTTTCATCCTTCTCTTTTGTGTACCTGGTAAGCAGCTCCTCATAAGCTTTGATCATATCTGTTTTCTTGTCCTTCATTGTTAATTTTTGTTCCATTTTTAAGATGTTTATTTAATGATTATTTTTCAGAATAAATAAATTAATAAATTATTAAACCATTAAAATTAAAATTAAATTTTAGAGGGTTTTGCATAATTCAAAACCGCTTAATTTCCCGAAGAATTAGATTTGTTTTTAAATACCGATTCTTTTTATTTTCACTTCAAGTGTTATCAAATCCTCAATGTCGTCTTTTAATTTCCGGTAGTTTTCAATTCTTTTATTCATATCCTGAAGTTCATTCTGCGAGACATACACTGAAATTGTCCTTTCTTTCTTTTTACTTTGCCCTTTTTACATTTGCAGTTTGCTTTTCCGCAGATGCCGTCTCTCATACGAATAAATGCTTGAACGAAGTGAAAGGAAATATCGCAAGCGAAAGCGACGCCTATTCAGAAGGTTTCTAAACAACTCTTCTCTCCTCAACCCTCCCGTCAGGATGAGTTGTCACGCTGTAAATTTCTTCATCATTTTTTGTAAAGTACCAATCATTCTGCGTTTTCCCGGAAGCGGCGATAGAAAAAAATCTTATATGGCACATCTCCATTCCCTTGAATTCAACAACACCTTCAACCCAGATTGCTTCACCGATACTCCCGTATCTCTCTGCCGAATCTGCATTACACCAGTTCCGGTCTTCTCCCGGTTCTTCTTTTCCGGAACCGGTTTTATTTAACTCTTCGGAAAATTTATCTTCTAATTCTGTTTGTTTATCTTCCATTGCAGATTGCTTATCTTCCAGTTCCGCCTGCCGGTCTTCTAATTCATCCTGCCTCTCTTCAAGTTCCGCCTGCTTATCTTCCATTGCAGATTGCTTATCCTCAAGTTCCGAGTGCTTATCTTCCATTGCAGATTGCTTATCTTCAAGTTCCGCCTGCTTATTATCCTGCGTTTCACCGATGCATCCTGCAATTAAAAATATCCCGATTATTGCAAGTAATATTCCCGAATTTTTTGCTGTAATTTTCATCTTTGATTAGTAATATTATAATTATTGTTATAACTTTCTAAACCGCTGCTCAAATCTGCCGGTTTCTCTTTAGAAGGATCTTTTAGGTATTCCCCTGCTTTTTCCCGAACAACATCTTCATCCATAAATAATATTACGATTTATTTAAATATAGTAGAACCCGATATATTTCCAGGAGTACCAATTTAAATATACACATTATTTAATATTAAATATGGACATTAATAAAAAAATTTTAATTTGTGCAATAGGAAACAAAATAATGAGCGATGACGGCTTTGGACAGCATGTACTTGATTTTTTAGAGAGTGGTGAATTTAAAAATTTACCCGGTAATGTTGAATTTGCGGACTTTGCAACAGCGAATTTTACAATGGCAAACCTGCTTGAAGATTACGATGCGGTGATTTTTGTTGATGTGATAAAAAAAGGCGATGTTCCCGGGACGATTCACGAGATTGAAATAAAAAGAGAAGATATAAGGGAAGACATCAATATGTCTGATTTGTATTCTTTCAGCTTTCACGAATCAAGGCTTGAGGAATTAATTGTCTTTGCAAGAAAGATGAATTACCTGCCCGGTAGAGTATTTATCATCGGGTGCGAGCCAAAAGTTGTGGAACCGGGAGTTGATTTGTCGCCTGAAGTTGAGAAATCAGCCGGGAAGGTTGCAAGAAGAGTCCTGGAACTGGTGAATGAAAAATTTAAAAGATAGAAAAGCGAGTTTTTGCGAGAATTTAAATTATAAATTAAATTTTTTTGATTTTTAAATAATAACATAATTTATTAAAATAGGAAATGGCTCTCGGCGATAAAAAAGAGGATTCTTTTGAAATACCGGTTTTGTATAAAGCGGCAGGAATTTTAATTGTTATATTAATTTCGGGAATACTGCTTGTAAGTATTTTAAACGATGATAGCAGCAAGGCAAAGGACATAACAAAGGACATAACAAAAGACGCGGCAAAAAACATAACGGATGACGGCAATGCATCATCAAAAAACAACGAAGCAGCACATAGTAATATAAATAATATAGATGAAATTCCCGGCGAACCCCCGCAGAAAAACGAAACAGGAAATGAAAAAGCAGGGGATGATGCAATTGAAGATGCGGCAGAAAACGAACCCGGAGAGGACCCGGAAATAATTACAATTGAAAATTTTTATTCGGGGATTATCCTGGAACTTATAGGAAATCTACAGAACTACAACGAATCAATATTTGACATTTACGATATTACGCAGGACGAGTCGGAAATTCAAAATTTAATTAATATTGTTAATGACGAATGCAGGGACAATGAGACACACGAACTGCACATTTCCTGCGCTATTATTTATGTTGTTAAGAATTCAAAAAATTCAGAGGTCTGCGATTTTTCCTGCCTGCCGTCATTTTGTGAAATCTACAAGATGCACTCCGCGGTCTATGTTTTAAACCAGATGCTTCCCGAAAAACAGATATTTATTGCAATGGATTCAAGAGGGAGAATGTATGTTTTATACCTGGAAGATGAAAAATGGAAGACCTACGGGATTAACCCGGAAAGTGTTGATTTAAATAAAACAATCGTGCTTTACAACGATGAATACTCAACGGAAAATAAATTTGACCTGATAGAGCCGAGATATGTAAAGCGAGGCGGTGAATTTTGTTTTGAAATTTATGCAAACGATTCATGCACCTGCAAAATTGAACAGCAGGAGTTAAATGTCGGTAAATGCCCGCAGCTTTCAACAGAGATGTTTATGTCCCTCTGCGAAAAACAAATAGAGACCTTTCCATTTTTGCCGGGGAAAAATGAATTTTGTTTTGAAATTCCGCACGATTATGAAAAAGGGCTTTACACCTATTCGTTTACATTCGTAAGCGATAAAAACTATCTTGGTGTAGGAAACAGCATAATTGAGGTCAGCAGGCACAACTGCTGTATTGAAGGGACTGAGTTGAGAGGGTTTGTTGTCGTGAGATGATTTGAAATAATTTGAATTGAAATTTAATTAATGAAAAATTCGGAATGGAATTCACTTAAAGATTTTATTTGTCTTTAAACCAATAAACAAAATAATGAGAATTAAAGATATTATTGTGTTGTGGGCATTATTGCAGATAATATTACTACCTAATGCCGTATTTGCACTGGAAACAGAAGATTCACATAGAAGTTATTGTGGCCATATGGGAGATAATTTAAAGTTTGATATACAAGTTCACCCGGAATTAAATGGTGTTTATGTTTCCTTTTATAACCCAAATGATGAAGACCTAAATGATATATCTTTTAATATTTTTATTAGTGAAAATGATTCAAATAAAATTGTTAGTAATATCTCTGTAAATGTTCCAGTTTTACACAAAAATCAGATTTTTTGTCATCTTTTTGAGGGAATAAATTATTCATACAACAAAGACTTAAGTCTGTTTTTCTGGAATCTAACATATAAGCTGGGAGAATTAGAAAGCGCACAATATTACTCTACTAAAGTTGATGATGTATTTAGGATTAATAAGTGTATAGATGTAAATAACTGGGATAGGGTTGAGGAAATTAAACAAAATGGCGATGTAGAAATATCTGAAAAAATTGTATTTAAGAAAATATGTCCTAGAAGTTATAAACTCAACTTAGATTTAAAAAAACTTGGCGTCTTTAATATACAAGTAAAGGAAGCGAAAATCTTTTATGGGAATGTGAGAAAAGAACTTTTTATAGATTCCGTAGGTTCATCAATATCCCTTCATTTAGGTGATGATATTCCTCTAAAAGAGACAATAACTATTAATTTGAAATATGAACCCTTTTTTAGTTCAGAAAGAGGAAAATGGAGGGGAAATAAATTATTTTATCCTTTTTCTACTTCTGTTTATGAGTTTAATACCGGCAATATAATTCCTGAAGAAGCATATCTTACTTTTGAAGGAGGTAATATCCAAAATATAACAGATGTGGGGGCATACTCTGTTGTGATAAAATTACCAAAAGAGTTTAACTACACAGGAAAAGCAAGTGAATTAGAATATAGTGAAGATTGTAAAGAAGAATGCATTATTAGAGACCCCAACCCTCCCGGCATTGTTCATCCCTCTTTTTATTGTTTAAATGTTAGTTCGGTTCCGATGGATTGTTTAGTAGCAAAAGTGGTTTTAACAAAAAAGGAAGAATCAAATTATAAACTAATAACATGGGAGTCGCCCATTATCAACGGGCAACCAGAGAAACTCTCATTTGATATTACTAAACAAGTTCCTAATGAAGCCGATAGAAATTCTTTAATTCTGTACTTTGTTGTTTTTGGTAGTTTATTAGGTGTTGTATTATTTATAACACTCTTACATAAAGATTGGTATATTCCTGCAATAGTTGGGTGTGTAACAATCTGGTTTTCATTCAAATCTTTTTTATTACCCATACCACCTCTTTCTTTCACACTATTTGATTTATTCGCTACAATCACAATTATATTGATATCGATTATTAGCTATAAAAACAGAGTAAAAATGGAGAAAGATGGGGAGAAAAAACACAGAGCGAAAGAAAAGCCGCGAATAGTCGAGATAATGAAAGTTGTTCTTCATCCTCTAACAGAAAAGTTGGAGTCAAATATTGCAATGCTTAACAGAAATGAATTTGGATATGATCATACAGGAGTCAAATCAATAGGAATGAAAGAATTAGAACTTAGTTTTGGTCGGGGTTTTGAAGAGAATGTTTATAAGAGTTTTAAGGAAGAGTGCCCAGAGTATACTGAAAAGATAAACGATCATGACTCAAAAGTTGGAGAGTTAAGAAATGCCATAATAAAATCTGCTGAAATGATATATACTCCTGCTTTTGAAAAAAAGTGTATAAAATTAGTTAAAAATTATAATACTGGACTTCCCACATTGACTGGCAATCTGATAATACGGAGGCGGAAAATTAAAAAGAATAATAATGAAATTCATAGCAAGAGGGTACCGAAAAATCTTATAGATAATTCGCCAATATATCTTATAAGATATATAATAGATGGAAATCCAAAATTAGAGGTTAACTATGACTATCAAGATTTCTGGAAAAAATATGGTGTAGAACTGCTCAAAATAAGAGAAAACCCGAATGTAAAAAAGCAAATTGAAAAAGTTGAAGCAAAAAGTAAAGAACTTGTGGAAACATCAGAAGAACTCAAAAATGAAATTGAAAGTTTAATAAAACAATATGAAAAAGAATATGGAATCTGTAAAGGAGACTACATGAAGTAAAACATAGGTTCCGATTTAATTTCAACCGAAAATCCTAATTAATTAAAAATTCAAAGAACAAATTGAAAAAGACAGAAAAAGAGAATTATTTGATGAATAAACCCATGGAAAACAGGGATATTTTTAAGGAAATCTCCGGTTTAATTGAACAGGCGAGAAGAAAGGTTGCCGCAGCAATCAACGATGAGATGGTGGTTCTCTACTGGAACATCGGGAAAACAATTAAAGAGGAGATAATGAAAGCAGATAGGGCAGAATATGGAAGGCAAATAGTGCAATCACTGACTGCACAATTAGTTCCAAGATACGGAAGGGGGTTTTCAGTGCAAAATTTGTGGCACATGGTTAAATTCTATGAAGTATATCCAATTCTCTCCGCAGTGCGGAGAGAATTCAGTGTACAAACCGCGCATTTAAAATTGGATGCAAAAAATTGATAAAATAATATAAAATTAATTACTTAAAATGCTTGACATAAAACTATTTCGTAACCCTGAAGACATAGAGCGAATCAAGGAATCCGAGAAAAAGAGATTCAAAAACCCTGGAGCAGTTGATAATCTTGTTGCTCTTGACACGGATTGGCGTAACTCAAAAAAGAGAATTGACGACCTGAAACACAATAAAAATAAAATTACCCGCGAGATTACTGAATTAATGCAGGAGAAACAGAAAGAGAAAGCACAGCCGCTAATCTCGGAATTGCAGGAAATTAAAAATGAAATTTCCGGGCTTGAGAAAAGGTGCGATGAATTAAAATTAAATTCCGCTCAATTAAGATATACAATAGGAAATATTTTGCATGATTCGGTTCCTGTTGCAGAAGACGAGTCGGGAAACAAGATAGAGCGTGTTTTTGGGGAGAAACCGGGATTTGATTTTAAACCGAGACCGCATGCTGATTTAATAATTGATCTGGGCTGTGATGTTGAGAAAGCAGCCGAGATTGCAGGAGCAAGGACTTATTATTTGAAACATGACATTGCTCTTTTAAATCTTGCTTTAATTAATTTTTCAATTAATTTTATGGTTGAAAAGGGCTACATTCCTGTCTGGACTCCTTTTTTCATGCGAAAAGCGCCGATGGAGGCAGCAGCTGAACTTGCTGACTTTGAGGAGCAGCTTTACAAGATTGAAGGCGAGGATTTATTTTTAATTGCAACATCAGAGCAGCCCTTGGCGGCATTGCATAGTAATGAGATACTTGACGAGGATAACCTGCCGTTAAAATACGCCGGGATTTCAACATGCTTTAGAAAAGAAGCCGGCTCTCACGGCAGGGACACGAAAGGAATTTTTCGCATCCATCAATTTGAAAAGGTTGAGCAGTATGTCTATTGTAAGCCAGGTGACTCCTGGAAAATGCAGGATGAGATGCTCGGAATAACTGAAGAATTATTTAAAAAACTTGGTATTCATTACAGGGTTGCAAATATCGCAAGCGGTGAAATGAATGACAACGCTGCAAGAAAGTACGACCTTGAGGGCTGGTTTCCCGCGCAAAACAATTACCGCGAACTTGTCTCATGCAGCAACTGCACGGATTACCAGGCAAGAAAATTAAATATAAAATTCGGGAAAGCAGGCGGCAATAAGGAAGTTGTCCACACACTGAATTCAACGGTTATGGCAACCGAGAGGACAATCTGCTACATTCTTGAGAATTACCAGAAAGAAGACGGTTCCGTTGAAATTCCAGAAGTTTTAAGACCATATATGAATGAAAAGAAATTTATGTTCCATATAAAATAATAATAAAAATTAAAATGTTTAACGCAGAAAAATTTATTGAAAATTCCGTAACGAAAATAAAAGAGCAAATTGGAAACAAAAGAGCAATAATCGCCCTTTCAGGCGGGGTTGATTCTGCAACAGCAGCGGTTCTTACAAGCAAAGCATCAGGTGAGAATCTTGTCTCAATTTTCGTTGACACGGGATTCATGAGAAAAAACGAGCCGGAAATTGTAAGAAAAATTTTTGAGGAGCAGTTTCACCTGAATTTTAAATTAATTGATGCTAAGACCGAATATTTCGCCGCGCTTAAAGGCGTATCTGACCCGGAGAAAAAACGGGAGATAATCGGTCATAAATTCATTGAGATATTCGAGCGGGAAGCAGAAAAGGAAAATGCGCAGTTTCTTGTGCAGGGAACGATTGCTCCCGACTGGATTGAAACCGGAGGAAAAATCAAGTCGCACCACAATGTCACACTTCCGCACGGGATGGTCCTCGAACTCACGGAGCCGATGTATGACCTGTACAAGGACGAGGTCAGGCAGGTTGCCCGCGCCCTCGGTCTCCCGGGGGAAATATCGGAAAGAATGCCTTTCCCGGGACCCGGACTTGCGGTTCGGGTGATCGGGGAACTAACACATGAAAAAGTTGACATCGTCAGGAGAGCTGACGCTATCGTAAAAGAGGAAATTAAAGATAAAATTCATCCCTGGCAGGCGTTTGCCGTGCTTCTTGAAGGAAGAGCCACAGGCGTTAAGGGTGACTCCCGTGATTATGGATACCTTGTTGCAGTAAGAATTGTTGAGTCCCTTGATGCGATGACGGCAAATGCGATGAATGTTGACTGGAAAATATTAAAGAAAATTTCAGAAAGGGTAACAAGAGAGATACCGGAGGTAACAAGGGTGCTTTATGATTTGACTGATAAGCCGCCGGCGACTATTGAGTTTGAATAGGGAGTTTTATTTTTGAATAATAGTTTAAATTTAAACAATTTTGAAATAAGAAATTAAAAAATACGCGATAACCGTACCTATAACTACAATAAGAATCCCAATAATCAGTTCTCTTAAAATTCTATTTTTGTTAGATTCTTTAATAACAATTCTATTAGATAAATCACTTTCAAGTTCTATCAAACGCGTGTTGGTCAATTTGCCGCTCTCTCGGTATATCTTCTGGAAATCCATAGCCTCTTCAACTGTAATCTTTCCTTTTAATTCTTCAGGAACTGCATTTTCTCCTCGATAATAATTTTTACCTTTTTTCATCCACCATTTAACCAGTTTTAATTTAGTTTCATCATCCATCATATTAAATATTAAAAACCAAATATTTTATTCATTTTCTCAAAATAACAATTGATTCCCTAACGAGACTCACCCTCTTTATTTTATAACTGCTGAAGGATCGCAATAAGAATAGTTGAGTCCCTTGACGCGATGAGGACAAATGCCATGAATGTTGACTGGAAAATATTAAAGAAAATTTCAGAAAGGGTAACAAGAGAGATACCGGAGGTAACAAGGGTGCTTTATGATTTGACTGATAAGCCGCCGGCGACTATTGAGTTTGAGTGAATTAGAATTATCAGAATTTTATTCTAAGATTTAGTACCCTATGGCAGACATTATTTTAACCGTGCGTGCTTTTTCTTGTAATTCTTTGAATATGTTTTCTTTGCCGTAGTAGTATTTATCCTCTTCAAGTATTCCTGCTTCCTGTATGACATTATCCAGATGCATTTCAAATTTTGTTCGGAATTGGCACCCTAAGCCTGTGTTGTATATGTTGCGGTGTTCCAGTATTAATTCGTCAACTGTCGTATGAATTAGTTCATTTGCTTTTAATGCCAGGGAATAGTATGTGTTTGCAATTCTCAAAAAGGGAATAATACTCCTGATCTTAAGATGGTCAATAATATATTTTTTACCTTTTTTTATGGCAAAACCAAATACATGATTGATTATTTCATCTTTTTTAGCATCTTCTAAAAGATCCTCTATTCTGATAAAAGCGTTTCCTCTTTCATAAGAATTAGTATTTAGCTTCTTTCTTATCAATTCCTGGGACTCAAGCAAATCAAAGTATTTCCTCTGGTTAATCGTAAATTCCATTGGTTTAGCAACATCATCCCTGTTAATCTTTGCAAGAATTGAATATATGGGATTAAGTGCTGTTCTGACAAATGAAATCTTTGCAAGATACGGATATGTAGCATCCAACACAATTGCCTCGGTATCAAGAGATAACTCGTATAATTTAGAGTATGCTTTTGAATATATTTCCATCCTATCAATACGGGATTTAGGAATTAATTCTTTTTCATAAGCAAACTCGTAGCTTTTGAGATTATCAAATTTTATATATCTCAAATACTCCTCTTCGCCGGCTGTAAAATCTTTAATCAATTTAGGGAAAACCACACCAAAGGATACTCTATAATCCTGATCGCTAAGACGATCTATATTGCCTGCGTAAACTTGCGGACCTATTCTGTCCATGATGAAATAATTGACATCGGTTTTTGTTAATTCTCTCATTTTATATTATTATTAATATTTTACTTTTAAATATCTTTAGGTAAATACGGCAATAATCTTTTCTGTTTTAATTTCTCATCAATTAAATAAATGCCTCTGCTTTTTCTTTTATCCCAGCAACTTAAAAAGGTTTTATAATCTATTTTACGAACATCATCAAATGAATATTTCTTTTTTTCGTAAGGATCCAGCGGATCCCATATCCCGAAAATTTGTTTATCTTCATCGTAGCCAATAACAACAACAGAGTGATAAACAAACTCGTCTGATTTCTCACTTATTTTAGTTCCGCGATATCCAAAATATTCCTCAAGATCTAAGTAAACAATTACATAGGTATCGGATTCAATTAAACTCAATAAATTATCCTTAGAGAGATTTATTTTATGATTAACAACTATTTCATAATCTTTAAGGAGTTTTGTGAGAGACTCTCTGATCCCGGTTATGCCTTTAGGTATAAACTTAGGATAATGTTGCCGATATTCGTGTGGAAGGGGATCGCATATTTCTTTTGTAATTTTCCCCAAACTTATTTTATGCGTTAAATTAAATTGATTGTCAAGAATGGTTTTAATACATGAGGGAATGCACATGTGATCTTGCTGTTGGTGTTGAGGATTCTTTAGTCCTATGAAATGTTGTTTTTTATCCACCATAGTTGTGTTTGTTGTTAATTATTTGATTTAAAAATAAATAAAGACCCTAATCCCCTCTTTTATAAGAAACCTGATAATGAGTTATATATTCAATATTTCCGATAGTTTTCTATGATCTGACTAAATAATCCTGCAGCGATTGAATCCGGGTGAATTTTTCATTTATCATTTAAAAAATTTCAGGGCATAATTTAAACTGGGTTTAAATCCGGAAAGAAATACAATGATTGCGGTAAAGATTGATACCTGGTATTTTGATGCAAATAATATCCCGGGAAATTACTTTTTTATTATTCTTGCAATATTACTTTAATCTTTAACTTATTTTCCAACTTTACTCTCAAGCATATTGCATTTGAATTCCAGTAATTTCAATCTTGCCCTTATCTGGTATATCTGCAGTGTTATTTGTTCCGGTGTGAGAACAGGCACTTCCTTCTCCTCATCGCCGACTTTTATTTTAACTGTTGCTGCCATTTTATGTAATATGTTATTATGTATTTTGATTTAAAGTATAAAAATACTTAATCTTATTAATCTTATTTAATTAAATTAAATTTAATATTTAATGTTTTTAAATTTCCCGTTAATTTTTTAATTCCGGGCGCAATTCTATTTACCCGTTATCCTGTTTTTCATTTCGCCCGCTTTCCTTTTTTTTGCATTGCTTTTTGCAATGGAAGGTTTAATCCCGGTTGGATTTAACATAAACCTAATTTAAGTATTTAATGTGGCAAGGTCGTGGTTTCCTCCTAAATTTGAGTTATTGCCTGCACATGGGCGGCACGAGAAGACCATGACTGCCGCAATGATGGTGGCGAATTTATAACCCGAATTAACCACTTCCTTGCCGCACTTTTTTCAAAATAACAATTGACTCTCTCACAGGTCTCTCCTTCTTTATCTTATAAACATCGCACCACCTGACATTCGCAACCCAGATTTCCTCAACGCTGAAACCAATTTCCTCCCCGATTTTTGTGATTACTTTTTAAAGAATAGATTCAAATATACAAGACAATATTATCAAATAAATTGAATTTATTAATTTATTAAATAACTAATAATTAAAAAGTATAATTTTATATATCTTACTATAAAAAATTAAAAATGGACGAAGAAGCAAAAATGAAGACATGCATAACCTGTGAAAAGAAAATCGGAGAAGAATCAGAGGATACATTCAATGGTGAATGTACAGATTGCACCATAAAAAAATGGGTTGGAATTGCCGGGGAGTGTCATGTCCTTTGATGAGTTTCCCACCTAATTTTATAAATTCCACTCTTATTTAATGATAAACAAGATGAGGTATCAGATTTTTGACGAAAGATGTGTGAATAGATTGGTAAAAGATATATCAAAGAAAATTAAAGAAAAGAATTCTGATATAGAATATATCTGCGGGATTAAAGGTGGGGGGCATAATGTAGCAAGGATATTTGAAAAATGTTTCCCTGATGCTAAGTTTTTAGATAATTATAAAGATGTTCCTCCTAAAAAATGTTTGTTAGTATGCGAGGATAGTGTCAGGACAGGAAGCTCATTAAATAATGTTATTAAGTTTGCCCGAAGTAATGGAAATGACATTGTTATAGTATCTTTAATTATGCGTCGTGGCTCGGACATAGTTCCGAACTTTTTTGCCATTGAAGTGCATAAGGGTGAAAAGATAGTGTTTCCGTGGGATGATCTCCCGATAAGATGTTTTAACAAAGGGATTATTCGTAAACTAAATAGTTATGACATAACTGATGAAAATTCAAGAAAGTTTAAGTGCGGAGATGAAAGATTGGATAAGTTTGAATTAGCAGATTATTACAAGAATGGCATGCTTGACAGCAGGATTAGAACTTATGTGCTTGAGGATAATGGCGAACTGATTAGCATGGTTCATTTCTATCTATTTGAAAATGAAATAGTGTTACGAACCCTGTTCACCAGGAAGGATATGCACAGAAAGGGTTATGGTATGGAAATGCTAAAAATTGTTTTTTGCTATTCAAGGTACCATGGAAAAAAACAGATAAAACTCTTTAGTTTAGATGCGGTATATAACTTATATGAAAGAATAGGATTTAAAACGAATAAAGTAATCAAAGATGTTCCGGGTTATGGAACCATAAGGGAAATGATACTTGTTCCGGATAGGGAAAAATAGAATTCCCATCTAAATTCACTTCCTCAAAATAACAATTGACTCTCTCACCGGGCGTTCCTTCTTTATCTTATAAACATCGCACCACCTGACATTCGCAACCCAGATTTCCTCAACGCTGAAACCAATTTCCTCCCCGATTTTTGCAAGTGTCGTGTCAACATCAATTGTGACATCGGGAAAGCAGGCATTCGCAACAACAATAAATGCAAAACAGCCGGGTTTTAAAACCCTGTGCATCTCTGCAATTGAAAGGTACATGTCTTCAAAGTAACCGCGAACAATTATGGGAATTTCAGGTTTTGAACATTTATTTAAAATTTTTTCAATATTCCCGGGAATTTTATTTTCATTATTATTTTCATTGCCATAAACCGCGCCGATATGCGAGCGAATCGTCTTCCTTCGGATTTCCCTTATATTTCTCACATTTTCAAGAAGCGATAATTCAAGCGTGTAGATTTTCGTGTAATCAACATTATTCAGGTAAGGCGGGGATGTTATTATTGCCGAAACAAAATCATCCTCTAAATCCAGCGAGCGGGCATCACCAATATGAACCTCTGCCCCGGCTTTCGTACCGGGTAAATTTTTCAAGTCCTTAAACATGCGCTTCAACTGCCTTTTTAAAAGAAATCGCACGGGAGGAACATGTTTCTTTTTATCTCTTGCAATTTTTACAACACCACCGTCTTTTATTGTGAAACTTGCCTGCCCTAAAATGCTTAAAAGCCCGAGCATAATAAAATTCCTGATTTTTTCATCTTCAATCCCTGTGATTTTTTCTTTAAAGAAGCGGATGTCGTCGTACGCGTATCTTGAAAACGCCCGCTTTAAATTAATAATATCAGAATTCCAGGAAATTTTCGGTTTCTCATACTTTAAATTTGTAATTCGTATAATTTCATTTCTCAATTTATCCAAATCATAATTATCCTCAAGTTTTACCATTGCTACAAAAACCGCAAGAGGCGTAATGTCAAAACCTATT
>MCBE01000241.1:2164-17223 GCA_001723845.1 Candidatus Altarchaeales archaeon WOR_SM1_SCG | reverse complement strand
GGTAAAAAATTAGGAGAGAAAAATGCAGAAGCGATTACAGCCGCTTATAACGAAATTAAAAATAAATTCGTTTAGTGTTTAGTGTCTTATCGGTTTGTGCAGTTTACTCAAAATCCATTCAACCAGTTCCGAAACGCCTTCCCCTGTCTTGAAACTTGTCGGCAGTATTTTAATTTTAGAATTTATTTTTTTAGCATCAGTTACCATCTTCTCAACATCCGCGGAAACGGCGTCTGCAATATCAATTTTATTTATGATGCATAAGTCGGCATAAACAAAAATCATCGGGTGTTTTTCAACGGTGTCGTCGCCTTCCGTAACACTTACAACAACGATTTTTTTGCACTCCCCTAAGTCAAAGTCCGTCGGGCATACCAGGTTTCCCACATTTTCAATCAGCAAAAGGTCAATTTCATCAAGATTTATTTTCTCAATCGCGTGCTCAATCAGGTGGGCGTCAAGGTGGCATTCAGTTCCCGTGTTTACTGCGATTGACTTTACCCCTGCTTTCTCTATTCTTTTCGCGTCAAGGTCGCTTACGACATCACCTGCGATTGCAGCAATTTTTAATTTATTTTTTAATTTTTTCGCTAAAATTTCAATCATAATCGTCTTACCTGAGCCGATGGCACCCATTATGTTTATTGCAAAAACTCCGTGAGATTCAAGGTGTTTTTTGTTCCTGTCCGCAATTTTTTTGTTGATACCGATTATGTCCTTGTGGGGTTCTATGATGTGCATTTTATTATTTCCATTAAATATTGAGTTTGCATCTAAAAATCATTTAATGCTTAAAAGTTTCTGCGGTGTTATCTGATTTTTTCCACCGCAAGTTTATGCGCCTCAAGGTAATATTTAATCAATATTTTCCAGTCGCAGAGCGCTGCAAGTTCCTTTGCCTTTATCCTTATGTCAACCAGTTCATTCGTGGGCATGGTAACATTTTCATATATTATTTCCATCAATTCGTCAACCACCTTTTCTTTGGTTTTATCCATCTCAAGAACATAAATCCCGTTTTTGCCGTTTTTATCTTTAATAAATTTCCCGAAACCCGCAAGGTCTGTTGTTACCGCGGGAATACCGCATGCTGCCGCTTCAAGCGGTGTGTAGCCCCACGGTTCGTAGTATGACGGGAAAACGCCAAGCGAGCAGGGTATTGTTGCATTAAGATAATCCAATCCTAAAAGACCGTCAGTTGATGACAGGTAAGCAGGATAAAAAATTACCTTGACAATATCTTCTTCCCTGTTAAAAAGTTCGTTTTCCTTTAATGAATTTAATATCATATCATTCTGCTCGTCATAACTTAAATTAAAGGCACACAACCTCGGGGTATTCCCTTTCCTGTTTTTGAAATGCGCAATAACTTTTTTTGAAATTTTCAATAAATTATTGTTTGATAAATTCCTGGGGATTTTGCCGTGAGCCCATGATTTGATTATTTCTTTTTTAATCTCCGGCATGATTTCCTCTGCTTGAATGCCCATTTCCCTGTAAAATGTAACATCTTCTAACACCTGCGAGTTAATTCCCCTGATGCCTGTGGGTATCCAGATGAACGCCGTAACAGGATATGTTTCTTTATTTTCATGCCTGTCCTTTTTTAATTTCTCGTTTAATTTTCCAAGGGATCTTATGAAAAGGTCAATTCCCTTGTTGTGGAATTCGTATCTCCCTGAAATATAAACAACCCTTGAACTGCTGAAATCCATATCATAATACCTTGAAAAATACGCGGTTAAAAATGACTTCATCTTCTTCCAGTAACCCTTTCTTGAAATTGATAATTCATCGGTATGCGGGAACTTTTCAATGTTCAGACCGTTAGGAAGCACGACATCCGGCTTTTTCCCGTGAATGTACTCGCACTCGCGAGCGGTTGTCTCGCTTACCGTTGTAAAAACATTCGCCTTATGCGCGCATGCTTTTTCCAGCGTGTGTTTACCTGCAACGCCGTATCTTCTTGCACTGTCATTTGTTGCTGTCTCGCCGTTTGCAAGTTCGCTTTCAATTTTTTCATGAAGATTTAATCCGGAGCCAGCCATGCTTCTCCCAAGCATTGTTGCATGTGTCGTAAAGACGGTTGCAATTTTTAAATCATCACCATTGACATTGCCATTTCCACTCCCGTTTCCATTCCCGTTTCCATCACCTTTTTTTAAATTTTCAAGATACAAAAGCCCGGCTCCTGCCATCCATTCATGGAAATGGGCAACACCGCATTTATCTTTAATTATTTCTTCAATTAACATACCTGCTGCATAAGACCACACAACTGGCTCATCATACTCAATATCCACATTGATTGAATCAACCCCGTAATTTTCCCATAATTCTGTTTTAATCCTGTCCCTTTCACTCATAAAACCTGATGGGTCAATTAAAATTGTCTTCGGGTTCGCGTGCTTCATCCAGGTGCCGTAATGACATTCTATTCCAAAATTTACAAGTTCGTTGAAAATTTTTTTAATATTTTCAGGCGGCTCTTCTTCATTGAACTCCACATCAGCGTACTGCTTATTGTAAAATCCGATTGCACAGTACCTGCTTTTGTAGTGTTTGACCATCTGGGCGGTCTTTGATTCAAGTACGGCATAAATTCCCCCGACCTTGTTACATATCTCAAACGAGACCTCAAATACATAATCCGGTTCTTTATTTTCCATTGTTAATTTATTAATTAAAATTAGAATTGAGTTGAAATAAACTCAAGAACACATCACTCTGAATGAAGAATAGGGTGTTTTTGTTAATGATATAATGAAAATTGATTTACATATTAAATGCCCGCTGCCTGATGTTTTCGGGAGAGTTCTGACCGGTTAACTTTACTTCTCGGTCCCGGGCATGTTTTTTAATTGCATTCATTTCATTTTTCACTGTTTCAACGACTTCATTGAAGTCCGGGACATCGGCTGTTAAATGTTTTAGTGAGTTATTCCATGCGTTTTTGAATTCATCGGATTTTTCAAACGGGTCTGTATTCCAGTCAACTTTCTTGTGCCTGCATTTTTCCATGAAACACCTGCAAACATCACCCCTGTTTATATTCCGGGTTTTAAGCAGGTAATACAGGTCATATAAATCCCTTGGTCTGACTCTCTGGTGGAGCGCCCTTAATTTCTCACTTGTTATTTCTTCAAGATTATATACTTTTAATTTACTCTTGCATTCTTTGTTATCTGTATATGTATGAATCAATTCTTTTTCGGCAGGAGAGAAAAACAGTTTTTCATACCGGGTTATTTGCACTTTTATTTTCGGCGGGGAATGCCTTTGCTGTCTCGGACCAAAAAACGGTATTTTGATTTCAAATGCTTCTTCATTGTATTCGTCCCGGGTTTGTTTAAATTCTATATTCCCGAATTCTATTCCGCTGTCTTCCATTGATTTTCTTGTGATATATTCAAACCTCTCTTTCAGCATATCCTCATTTACATAATCAATTGCCGTAAAATCAAGGTCTGCCGAGAATCTGTAATCGGCAAAATACGCTTTTCTTAATGCTGTTCCTCCCTTAAAAATTAGCAGGTCTTTTAATACTTTATCTTCGTATATGGATTTTAGCATCCAGCCGATAACATAATCTCTTTCAAGGATTGCTTCGTTTACATTTTCTTTTGCTTTGCGTTTAAGTTCATCGCGGCTTATCATTTTAGTGTTCTCTCCATTCGGTTAAGTTATATTTATCAATATTTAATCTTAATCTCCATTTCCTGATGTAACTTCCTTTATCGGGAAGTATCGGGTCAAGAAGCGAGTAACCGTTTGATATATTATCCCGCCAGGTATTGTGGTGGGGTGTTTCTATGCCAAGAATCTCGCATAAGTAGCCCATTCTTTTAAACACTGCTTTGTTATTGATTTTCACGGCATATTCCGTAATTTTATTTAAATCAATTTTCTTATCCTCAATCCCGTTCCATATTCCTTTTGCTGCTTCTGTTATCCCGCCGCAGTATTGCGGGCGGTCAAGACAATCAACCACTGTTTTTTCAGGATCGGTTATATTCACTTTCTTATCGTTAATCCATATTATTTTTATACCAAAAAACTTTTTAGGTGAGATTGTAATGAACCTATAAGGGATGTTCACGATTCTTTTTTGCCCGGTGAATTTCCTGTGGGTTGACGCAACAAAAATCGTTTGAGGTATCTGTTCGGTTAGATTCCAGTAACTTAGAGCAGACCAGTAGGCAATAGTGTAAGGTGTAACAAGACCCGATGCTATAACAAACGGATCATCAGACCATCTTCTTTTAGTGCCTGCTTCAAGCGGAATAATCAAATACTTTCCCCGTTCTATCCGTTCTATCCCTGATTTTTTTGATAATTTATGTAGTATGCTTCTGATTTCATTCCTGTCTTTTTTGATTACTTTTGATGCATCGTCTATTGTGAAAATATTTTTTCCTTCTGCGCTTAAAGTTGACAGCAATGTAAACTCCTGTTTGCTGAGTGATGTTATATTTCTTGTCATAATAATCATTAAATTTATATATTTTTATTACATTAATTGTAATTACCTTATTAAAACGGCAGTAAAGCAGTTTAACCCGGCAAAATTAATCTAAATTTAAACAACATTTTTACTTCTTCCCGTAGCCAAATTTCTTGAAGTCGCCCCCAATTTATCCTTTAATTCATAATCCTCTGCCGATGCATATTGTGTCTTTTCATCCGGGAGATTCCTTTCACATACCGTGCAATTTACCATGATTAAACATAGTAAATAGGGGCTTTTAACTTCTTAATTTTAGCCCCGGGCGGGATCCGAACCCGCGACTTCCTGCTTACCAAGCAGGCGCTCTACCAGGCTGAGCCACCGGGGCATTTGAGCATGAATTATTTATTAAATTTCGGATTTTAAATTTAAACCCGTAAATCTAAAAAATTTATAATTTATTTTATCCTGAATACTAATTGGTAACAACCCATTAAATAAGATGCCTGATGTAAATAACCGGATTAAAAAAGAATTTGAAACCCTGAGCAGTAATTTTGTGGTTTTATTGGATACGCATGCAGAGAATTATTTTGACGCCGTAATGGAATCCGTGCGTGTTATACTGGAAAAAGGAGGAAAAGGGGTTTATGTTACGGTAAGCAGACCCTACAGGTACATTTTAAAAGAAATGCAAAAAAGAAATATAGAAACAGAGAATCTATTATTTCTTGACTGCATCTCGTGCATGGCAGGAGAGCATGGAGATGAAACCTGCACCTATGTTGAAAACCCGGCAGCACTTGAAGAGATAAGCATGCACATAACATCTTTAATTGACAGGGTAGATTCGGATAAAAAATTCCTGATCATGGATTCAATATCAACGCTCCTGATTTATAACACCCTGAACTCGGTAAAGGAATTTTCAATGTTTTTGATAAACAAGATGCGCCTGGATGAAGTTGACGGGGTACTTGTTATTATAGAAAAGGAAGCACCTGAAGACCTTAAACAAATTTTAATCGCAATGAGCGATAAATTAATCAGTGTTTGATAAAATTGAAAAAATTGATGGCAAAATAACAGTTAAATTTCCATATAATCAATCTACCACTCACTTATCAGCCAATCCGCCAATTTACAAATAAATTATTTCACCAAAGCCCGCACAGGTTCCAATCCTAAGACAGTTCCGTTTTCAATAGCTTTAAGAACTGCCCCTCCACCCGTAAAGATATAGTATTTAGGGCTGTCTATTGCGACAATATATAAACCCGGCAACAGCCGTTTTAATTCCTGTAGTGTATCACCGCCACCATATAATTTAATTGCTTCAGGGTTTTTATCAATCAATTCATCCAAAGCAATAGTACCTTCGTTGAAATGGGGAGTAAAACCCATTACTGCATTTACAAATATCGTTTTTGCACCACCAAAAATTTTAATTACCGATTCTTCCTTAAAGGATTCACTGGCTATATCTAAAACATAATTCAGTTTCGTTCCCTTTTCAAGTTCATATATATTATGTATACGGTATTTTCCGTCAATTTTACCTTCCAGAGTATCAGATTCGATAATGTATGGTAATTCTATCAGTTTACCCGGATATTTTTCAGAAAATACCACGAATTTTTTTGCATGATTCATATCTTCCCGAGAGATGCCTTTTATCTCAAAACCATATTTTGCACACAGATAAGCATTGTAAATGACGCCGCCTAAGATAAGATTATCAGCCTCTTTTAACAGTTCATATAATGAGTCAATCTTGGTATCAAACTTAGAACCTGCAACAACAGCAACAAACGGGCTTTCCGGTTTATATATACGTTCGAGATTTGTAATCTCCTTTTGCAATAAAAATCCTGCATACGAGGGTAAATATTTATTAACCAATACTGTAGATGCGTGAGGCTGCCATGAACCAAAAGCGTCATTTACATAAATATCCGCTAATCCGGCTAATTGGTCGGCAAAACGCTCACCTTTTTGTCCTTTGGCTTCCTCGCCGTAAAACCAGCGTGTATTTGGCAAATAGATCCCATCGATTTCATCATCCTTTAACTGGCGGATCAAATGATTGATAGATGTTTCAATACCGAGGTAGCCCATTTTTTCATGTTGATAAAAATCAGGTACTTTAATAGTTATATGGAGTTTACCCTGTAAGTAATTTACAATAGGCTGGATGGAGGTATCTTTATCAATATTTATTTCACCTGTCTCTTTATTGCGCGGTCTGCCTACATGCGTCATAAGAATGATTTTTCCTCCCTTGGCATTAATATAATACAAAGTCCCTAATGTGGCATCAATCCTGTAAGGATCATGGATTACGCCCTTTTTGACAACATTATGGTCAACCCTGACCAAAACTATTTTTCCTTTAAGGTCAGCATCCTGTATTAAAGGTAAGTTTATCTTTTCCAACATAATATTTATATTTAAGATTAAGATTAAAAATTACATTCGGTTATTAGTTATTAGTTAGTAGTTTTTAGTTAGTAGTTTTAGTTTCAAAGTTTATAGTTTTAGTTTGTAAGTTTTTAGTTTCTTTAATTAATCCGTGGTTTCTAATCCGCAAAGCTATGTTCTTTATACAAAATAAAAGTTGTTGCTGCAATTTGAGGATATAGTTTAATAGTAAATTTATAGTACGATTAAAAATTATTTTTAGTTCGCCAAAGTTCACAAATATTTATTTTTTCAGCCCTGTTTTTCCTTTTTTGTTTTCCCTCAAAAGCAGTATGAAAATTACAAGAATTAAAATTAAAATTAAAATTCCCATAATTATTTTTAAATAATCTCTCTTCCCGGGAACTTCTATTGTGCCTTTTTTTGTCTCGTAATTTTCCTTTATCACAAGAACATCATAATTATTATCAAATTCAAGTTTTGCAATGCCTTCCTCATTTGTTGTCGCATAAATCCCGACTTCCGCACCTGATACAGGTTTACCGTCAGTTGTCACGACCTTGAAAATCAGGTTTCCGTCTGCTACATCATACTGCAATTCAATTAAATTGTATGCAATATCAAATTCCAGTGAAGCGTCCTCGTATCTTTCCTTGCTTACAAAAATCAGGTATTTGCCCACCTGGTCGGGTTTGAATGCGTACCTGCTTTCCTTGATATTTTCTTCTGTTCCGTTTGGCGAAAGTATTTTGATGTCTGCTGCGGCTTCCATGTTTCCTGCATGTATTGTAATTATAACTTCTTTATTCATCTGCGGCTTTTCGGGATTTAAATTAATTATTAATTCTCCCCCTACTTTTATTTCTTTTTTCACTTCGGTAAACCCCTCTTTTCCAATTGAAATACTGTGGTCTTTTAATTCAATTATCTTAAATTCAACCTCGCCGCCGCTGTCTGTTTTCTCGCTTAAATCAAAATTTTCACCTTTTACTGTTGCATCTCTTACAGGGTCATTGTTACTGTCCTCTACTTTCACCTTCACCATATCGCCGACAGCAGCCCTGTCCGTAACGGTAACCTTGAGGGATTTATAGACATTCCTTTCCTCCTGTGTATCTGCATAATCGCTCTTTTTAGCAGTTATCTCGTATTTGCCCGTATTTTTAAGAGCATCAAATTCCGCTTCACCGGAAGAGTCTGTTGTCTCTGTTTTTTTGCCCCCTGCAGGGTCTGTTACCGTAACCTCTGCACCGCTTACTGCCTTACCGTCTGCTTTAACAATTATTGTAAGTTTTTTTCCTATCTCCGGCGGTTCGGGAGAAAATGAAATTGATAAAGGTGTCTGCTCTCCCACGGCAATTGTTTTTGTAACCGCAGAATACCTGTTATCCGTTAGTTTAATATCGTAATTTCCAGTGGATTCGGGGATGAAATAAAATAAGCCGTTGCTGTTTGTTTGATAAATTTTACTGAATTTAGGTCCCGAAACCGTGACATTGGCGAATCTTGCCGGCTTATCATAAGTTGTTGTTATTTCTATTGTAACCTGTTCATTAACCTTCGGTACTTTTGGAAGTTCCGGGTAAACAACCACGATATCTTTTTTATCAACAGTGTATTTTACATTAAAGGTCTTTTTTGTGCTGCAGTGACCGTCAATTTCATTTTCTTTGTTATCCACCATAATTTCATAAGTTCCCGCAGGAGAATCTTCAAACTCGGACTCTTCATCGGGAGTGAAACTGAACTCGCCGTCGGAATCCGTATCTTCGGTTATGTAATCGTCCGTATCTAAATTCATGATCCTGATTTCCTCGTTATCAAGTTCATCACCGCTGTCATCTTTAATTATAATTTTAATTTCATCACTCACGGAAGGGTCGGAAGGCGAAACACTTATTCTAAAATCATCACCTGAAATTCTTAATGTTATTGTTTCCTCCTCGTTTTCAACTTCAACCCTGATTGTATGACTTGCGCACCTGTAAGCGTCCCAATCGCTGCTCAAATCATTTAATGTATACTCAAATTCCATTGTTTCGCCGGCAGGAATGTTTTCACTTTTATCTTCAAGCTGCAAATCATCTCCGTCATCCTCGTATTCTTCCGCCCAGATTTCAACATCCGCGGAAATATCATAATCCTCCTCGTTTTCAATTTCCACTTTAAGTATTGCATCATCACCCGGCTCAATTCTTGAATCGGCAAAAGAAAGTTCTATTTTAACATCTTCCGCACCCGATACAGATGCTCCCGCCCAGATTAAAATAAAAATTACAATTAAATTTTTTAAAAGTCCGGTATTTTTTGTTTTTGCGTTCATTTTTTGTTTTTTCTCATTTAAAATGTTTAAATAATATTATAAATTAGTTTACAACAAAGATATTTAATTATTGAATTTTTGGAAAATCCGGAAAAATTATTTATTTTATTATTTATTTTCAAAGGGAAATAATGTTATACAAACCCTTCTTGGTTTTCTTCACAATCCCCCGGTTTTCCAGCGCATCCAGGCATCTTGTAACTTTTGCAGCGGAAAACCCTGTTTTTTCAATTAACTCGTTCTGAAACATTATCCCGTCCTCTGCAAAGATTGTTTCGTAGATTATTTTCTCGTCGTTTTTCAGTGTTTTTAATATGTGCTGCCATTTCTGTTTTTCAAGTTCAATTTTTTGTTTTTCGTTTTCAAGTGCATTTCTTTCATCAGTTATTTTTTCAACTTTAGAGGTCTTGAAATACCAGATATACATTGCAGTGATGCTTAAAATGGAAGCTGCAACGGCAATTATTAAAACATCCGGAAAAGTGAAAACTGCCTGGATTGGAAGAGTTTTTATCTCGCTTCCCTCAATTGTAATCTGGATTTGCGTCGGATTTAATAGTTTGATTCCGAGTATAAATCCTGAGACGATGAATCCTGCTGCTGCAAGTATTAATTTTGGTATTGATTTCATTATTGTTATGTTATTGTTATTAATTATATATTTTCCTTTTTTATTAATTTTATTAATTCAGCACGACTAATGCGGCTGATTCCTCTACCTTTTCCCGAATTTCCTTTTCGTTCATGCCGCTGACATCACAGATTTCCTTTATGTTCCTGACTTTATACAATTCCATATCAATATTTGCCGCATATAATGTTTTATTGTCAACGACAAACCAGATGTAAGCATCGGGGCATGACTCCAGTGACGGGCTTTCACCACAGCTTTCCCACATATGTCGCCATTGCCATTCCTTGCCAGTAATAATTTCTTTAAATTTATCATCATTTCTTAAAATTTCAAGTTTAAATTCCTGTTTATCTCCTTCCCAAATTACAATTTCAATTCTTTCAACAGCTCCGAAAGGAGTTGCCATATAATTCCTGACACAACAGTCGCGCCCGTACCTGCCATATTCCTCTTCACATTTACCGCATTTCTCTTCATTAATATCTGAAATATTAAATCTAAGGTTTTCATATACATTTACTGTGGCATACTCTGTCCTGAAAATATAATTATTCATTGGTAATTTTTCTATTTCTGCTTTTCCGTCTTTGTATGTTTTAAGTTCAATACCTTCTTTTGTTCCGGTAATCTTAACGGATATCGTGCCTTCGGGAATTATCACCTCTTTTATTGTTTTTTCTACAACCTCATTCTTGAACAGGTCAAATGTATCTGCTATTAAAATTGTCCCGAATATTATTAAAATTAACACACCAAATAATATAACTTTTGCTTTTTTACTTTTTGCTGTTTCAATTTTCAATTTTTTATTTATCAAAAAGACCAGAAGGATGGCAGCAGCAAGCATTACTCCGAGAATTAAAAATCCGATTATGTTGATTTCTTTTTTAACTTCTTTTTCCTTGCATACCTCTTTAATGCAGTTTTTGGTTTTGCATTCCGAATCATTGGAACACGCCGCTCCGAGAGGTTTCAAAGTAGTGAACGCATAAAGATAATTATTGTATGAGCCGATATAAAAATAACCCGCGGATATTGCCGGCGGTGAAAGCCTTTCATACATCCAGTAATTACTATCCCCGACTGTAAAGTTTGATACTAATTCACCTGTGTTTTTATCAACTAAATGTACATAATTCTCGGAAACAAAATAAATATAATTCCCCGATACTATAGTTGGTAAATAGTTGTACATCCACCTACTTCCGATTTCGGACTTCCATACTAATTCCCCCGTGTTTTTATCAAGGCAAAAAATATTATTTTTCATCTCAATCCCGGAAGAATGAAAAAAATAAATGTATTTTCCAGAGACAGTTAGTGATGAACCACCACCCATTCTTCCGATTTCAGATTTTTGCCATACTAATTCCCCCGTTTTTTTATCAAGACAGTAAATGGAACTGCCGCCGACATAAACATAATTTCCGGATACGACAGGGTGGGACTGCACGGAAACCCTGCCGTACACCTTTAAATCCCCGGCAGTTTCCTCCACTAAATAATCACTCCCTATTTTATTATCTATCATCCAATTTTTTTCAGTTACTTCATGAATCTTTGTTTTATTGTAAAGAGAAATGTTATTATCTTTAAATATTTTTATTAATTCTTCGTTAATTTCACCTTCTTTAATGTACTTTCTATAATCATGGTTCAAGCTAAACAAATACCCTGTCTTAAATTTCCATATAAATTCTCCTGTGTTTTTATCAATGCAGTAAAGGTATTTGTTCGTGGAACTGATGATATAAATATAATTACCGGAGATTGCTACAGGAAGATATACTCCTCCGGCTTCAAATTTCCATTTCAATTCCCCCGTGTTTTTATCAAGACAGTAAGTGTAACCATCTCCGGAACCAAGATAAACATAATTTCCGGAAATTGCGGGTGATGACCACAATTCACCACCAGTTTTAAATTTCCATTTCAATTCCCCTGTGTTTTTATCAACACAATAAACATAATTATCCGTTGATCCGAAATAAACATAATTTCCGGCAACCGCAGGTGTTGTTGAGATTGATGAATAATAATTAGTATGTATTGTTTCAAACTCCCATATCAACTCCCCGGTATATTTATTAAGACAATAAAGATGCCCCCTGTGGTGCTGTGAGGAAACATAAACATAATTTCCAGAAACAGCAGGTTGTGATTCAATACTTCCGTTGGTTTTAAATTCCCATTTTATTCCTAAATCTTCGGGATTTTCAATTACATCGGAAGATTCTCCGCTGCGCTCTAAATCATACATGAACATGGGCCAGTCATCTGCTGAGGTAAGCCCAATAAAAATTAAAAATATTATTTGGGCGACCAAAATCTTTTTTGAATTTAGTAGGTTATTCATTTTTTATAATATTCTGATAAACAAATGATATATATTTTTATTTTTATTCATGTTAAATTGATTAATTGATTTTTATCGGTTCTTCTTTCTTATTGTAAAAAGGTATACTGCAATTACAAGTACCATAAAGAGAAAAACGCCGAGAATCAAAAGTCCCGCCAGCCCTGCTGCGTAAATGTTTTTTTCAACATCTTCTTCAACTTCCGGTTCAGTGCCATCTTCAATCTCATGCCCTTCAACCAGGGGTTTTCCCGAAGATTTTTGAAGAGCGGATTCCTCATTGTTAATACTATGCCCGCTTTTTTCAACAGTTTTTTCTTTTTCAAAAGTTAAGATGACTTCTTTCAACATGCCTTCACTTCCGTAGGTAGGATCAACAGGCGCATAATCCGTGAATTTCTCCCTGTCTTTTGAACTAACTCCTGTGTTTCTTGATTTCGTCTCCCATTCACCTGATGATGTTGAAGCGCATTCTGATTTTTTGTCTTCTTTTAGATAGACAAGGCATCCTAAATTTACATCAATTAATTCAACAATCCATTCATTATCTTCACTGAAAACTTCACCGTCCTTTAGTTTGACTTCTGTTGAAAGGTCATAAATTGTCACATCCGCAACAGCAAAATCGCCGGCTGTCGCAACATTTGAAACATAAATTTCAACTCCTCCTAAAACAGCATTCAAGCTTCTCTGGGCTACAACCTGTATTTCCGTTTCATCCGGCTTTTTAACATCAATAACAACTCCTGCAATTGTTTTGTTTTCTCCTTCTCCCATAAATATTGGTCTGTGTATTTTGAATTTGTATGTTCCCTCTTTCACTGTGAAATCCCCTGCCCATTCCTTGTTGTCAATGCTTCTCTCATCTCCTTTTGCAATTTCCAGTGTTTTTTCATCGTCATCCCAGTTCTTTACAAGATATTCTTCCCCGAAAAAAAGCATCTTGCCCCTGTATCTTGAATCAATTAAGTTTCCGTCTGAGTTCTTTAAAAAAGTAGGAGAGAGGTAATCTGTGTAAACAAAATACTTCAATTTATCACCTTCGCCTGCACTTTCAACCGCATCTTTTATGCTTCCTTCAAAAACCTCGCCGTTAATTTTTATTGTTTCATTCATTTCATGCACAAGGTCAACAACAGTATCCCGGCATATATCGTAGCATAAAAAGCACTGGTTGTTTGAATAAGAACCGTAGGTTGAACCCGAAGGCGGACCCGGGGGTGAATCCCCGGGTAAATCCGGGGGCGAATCCGGGGTTTTTGGAGATTTTTCGCATTTATTGTTAGAACAATATCCGGTTACACATTCCGGATTTTCGGAGCATGATGAACCAATGGATTTCAAAGTTTTGCAAACACTATCGGAACAGTATTCGCCGGAAAGGCAGTCGGAATCTTTCCCGCAGTATCCTTTCTCCCGGCACATACTTCTAATACAGTTCTTTGTTTTGCATTCGGAATCTTCAGAGCAGGGTTCAAAATCAAAACCCGTCCTTAAAGTTAATTGAATTGTTTTAAGCATACCCTCGCTTCCATAGTCCCCATTGGTCGTTTCATAAACCCTGAATTTGTTTTGAACATCAGAGGTTTCGGTTGAAATCCAGTTACTCCCGCCGCCGCAGTTACCTTCTGCGCCCTCTCCCAGGTTTACCAGACAACCTAAATCCACATCTTCCATTTCAACATACCACTCTTTTTTGTCACTGAACCATTTTCCATCTTCCAGGATTATTTTCGTTGATAAATCATAAACCACAATATCCGCCTGGGTAAAATTACCTGCCGTTGCTACATTTGAGACATAGATTTCAATATTTCCTATAACCGCATTTAAACTTCTCTGTCCAACTGCCTGGATTTGTGTTTCATCGGGTTTTTTAACATCAATAATAATTCCCGCAACCGTGTCTGCTGAAAATATTGCCCTATGTATCCTGACATTGTAAGTGCCGTTTTTTGTTGTGAAGTCATTAAACTCTTTGTTGTTAACCACTATTTTTTCACCCTTTGCTATCCTTAAAATTCCCCCGTTGTCGTCCCAGTCCATTACCCGGTATTCCTCACCAAGAAACATCATCTTTCCCCTGTATCTTGAATCTATTAAATTACCCTCATTATTCTTTAAAAATGTAGGTGTCAGGTAATCGGTATAAACAGAATACTTAATTACATAATTATTTTTAAGCGCTTCGTTGACATCCTTTTGAACGAGAGTGTTTTTAGATGAAACTTTACCTTTTTTATCAAGGGTTATGTTCTCATACATTTCGTGCGTAAGGTCAGTAACAGTGTCTTTACATATATCATAACACAAAAAGCACTGGCTGTTTTCATATTCTCCTTCAAGCAGATTATTTATCTCCACATCGGCAAACGCAGTTCCCGTAAAACTCAAACTAAAAAGGATAATACCTGCTAAAAATATAATTTTTTTATTTATTATTTCTTTACCTACTATTTCTTTAATCCCGTAATTTATAACATTGTTTTTTGTTTTCATTTTTGGTTTATTTTATTTTTGTTTTTTATTGTTTTTTTATTGTTTTTTTATTGTTTTTTTAAATTTTTATCGGTTGTTATTAAATTATTGGATGAAAGAATTAATAACTAATGATGTAAAATTAATTTCAGGGCAGTTTTAAAGTGGTGCAGTATATTGAATTTTAAATTTATTGAAAATTCATCAAAATTCAATCACAAAGAAATAAGATAATAATTCTTTAAATTTGTTTTTTATTAAACCAATCATAATATATAAATGCCAACGGTCACAGAGGATTGGTACCACCTGCACTCGTTCCGAACGCAGAAGTTAAGCAATCCATCGATCCTGGTTGTACTGCATAATATGTGGGAACCCAGGGACGCTGTTGGCATCC
>MCBE01000241.1:0-2154 GCA_001723845.1 Candidatus Altarchaeales archaeon WOR_SM1_SCG | reverse complement strand
CAACGGTCACAGAGGATTGGTACCACCTGCACTCGTTCCGAACGCAGAAGTTAAGCAATCCATCGATCCTGGTTGTACTGCATAATATGTGGGAACCCAGGGACGCTGTTGGCATCCTTCTCATTTATTTCAATAAAATAATATTATTCATACCGTGCCTCTGCCTGACTATCAAGCCCTTACCTTCTAAACTGTCAAGAATCCTGCTGACGGTGGCTTTTGAAAGATTGCTTTTCTCAACAAGAATGCCCTGCATAACTTTTCCATCCTCCGATATAATTTCTTCAAAAATTTGTTTTTCATTCCCCTTTAGTTTATCAAGTTTATTCAGTAAATCTTTAATATTTATTTTTTCTTTTTCATCATTTACAGATTCTTCTGCACTCAAAAAGATGTATGCAGCAGCGGCTCCTCCTATCCATGCGGCAATTATTGCAGGAATCCTGAAAAATTCATAAGAAAATGACAAGCCGACAATAAATGATGAAATTGCTATTACCACGACCATTATTTCATTCTTTTTCATTGTTTTTATCTCTCAAATATTAATTAAAATAAAATTCAATAAAATTTAAATTCTTTTGTATATCACGGATGTCTTATCAAAATAAACAAGTTCAAGACCTTCAATCTCTTTTTTATTCAATGCTCTTTCAAGAGTAGTATTTTCAAGCATTTCAAACTGTTTTTTTCTGTATAACTCGTTCATAAGTTTGTTTCTTTCATCCTTGTCTTTTATCGTTTCCTGTATTTCATCAATTTCTTCATTTGTTACCTGCGGCTGCCATGAGTTTGAAGCATCAAATGTTAATTTACCCCCGACATCATCTTTTACTGCCTCGTATATTGCCCATGATTTTCCTAAATCGCTATACTGGACATAAATATAATTTGCATTATATTTATCCATAATTCGCAGCGTCTCGTTGGAATTTGAAGTAAGTAATGCATAACCTGCATCAATAACCCTGTCATGCGGTGAAAAATCACCGCTTTTAGGATTCCATGTTTGGCGTGCTGTTGTTCTGAGTATATCTGCTGACGGGGCATAAATTATTGAATCACGATTAGTATATCCCCTGATATGATGCCCGTAATCCCACCAGTTAAGAAATATTGAGTCATCTTCAGTATTTTGTTTTATCCATTCAAGCGAAAGCCACATACTCTGGTCATAAAATATATATTCAAACATTCTCCCGTCTTTCTCGTATTCAATGTATGTGTACGGATGAAACCCTGCATGAGGCAGGTACTGCATATTTACATAAAAACTATTAGTTGTTATGATTTTACCATAGCTTCCGGAACCGACTTCTGTAATCTCCGGCGGGAAGAATATATTTATAATTAATACAACAGCAAGTCCTGCGACTACCGCTACAACAAAAAGCCATTTTTTCGGGTCTTTATCTTCATCCGCGGATTTTCTTGTAGCATGAGCAATAACCAAGCCATAAGAAAAACCAATAATAATTCCCGATATTATGAAGTGTACAAACCACGGCATACCTTTACCGGCAGCCGTTCCAGTACCGCCGGAGATTCCAACGCCCCCGGTGATAACACCCAGGATAATTCCTATAACCGCACCTGCAAATAATAAATAAATTGTATATCTCATATTCTTCATGCCCAATCCGATAAACATACCTGCAATCGCAAGCCAGAAAGCAAAGCCAACAGCGATTTGCGGAAAGATATTATGTGGTCCCCCTCCCTGTAAATAACCCGATAAAAACACTGCTGATGCAAACCCCAACGGCAAACCAACCATGCCTGCAAAAGTTAAATAAAGAATTTTTATTTTATTTTCAAACCCAAACAAACCAATTCCTAATGAGGCACCTCCAATTGCACCCCAGGCGGCAAAACTTACGAGAGCTATTGCACCTGTAGTGTAACCCCCCATAACACCTTCAAGAAATAAAGTTATCGCGATAAGTACGATGCTTCCAAAAGCAAATCCTGCAGCACCATAAAAGGGCAGTTTCCAGTTAAATTTTGTTTTGTTTTCCATTTTTTAATATTTTCAATTATTTTGATTTTAATTTTTCACAACTATATTAAACTATTGGATGAAACAGTTAATAAATCAAACACGAAACTGGTTCCGGAAATAGTTTCAGGAGAGAATTTTTAAATTTATTTGTT
>MCBE01000240.1 GCA_001723845.1 Candidatus Altarchaeales archaeon WOR_SM1_SCG | reverse complement strand
GATTATGTCAGCGAGGTAAGCCAGGTTAAGGCGGGAGAATATGAAACAATGGAGGGGATTCAGTATTGATAAAAAATCAGGGGTCAGGGATCAGTAAAGAGGGGTCAGGGATCAGTAGAGAGGGATCAGGGATCAGCCAAATAAAAAAGATTTGTTTATAAAATTAAAATTAAAATTCAGGGGAAATCCAGGCACATCTTTTCACGGCAATTCATACCATTTTGAAGACCACACAAGCACCCTTATTCGGTCAATATCGTGCTTTTTTAGTTTTGCATTGATGCTTTTGAAAATTACAGGGCAACCACAATCGCCGGTAATTTCTTTGGCAAGATTATACTCACCGCACCCGACAATTAGTTTAATGTCATTTTTATATTCTTTCACAAGCGTCTCAAATGCGGTTTTTGATTTCTCAACATGATTCCTTATGTCTTCCTCTATAAGCCGCTCAAATCTTTTCTGGCTCCACCCTCCTTTTTTGTGTCTCCCCTTCACGCTGCTGCGAACGATTTTGTAATCAATAAATGCTTTTCTATCGGATATTCCGATAAATGTCTCACCGGCATGTGTGAGTACAATGCAAACCACGGGATTTGAATTCAGTATTCCCTGCATCTGCTTTGTGTCAAACACATAGCTGAGTTTCCATCCGGTTTCACTTACCGGAAACGGCGGCACCAGAATCAGGGGCGATATTCCCGGCTGCTCCATGTCATAGAATAATACTATGCCTGTCGGCGACTTAATCTTTTGCATTAGAGATAAAATGTCTTTATATTTATTTGGATTTACAGCACGCTCAAATTCATACAGGTCAGGCAGGTCGGAAGTTGAATCACCAGGGCGCAGATAGACGCTGATGAGATTTTCGTTTTTTGACCTGACAGAACCGATTTTAAACAGTATCTCCAGGGATTTATCGTTTGTTAACTCAACGGATTTTTTAAAGGATAATTCATCGGGTTCCTGCTTTTTCAGGTTTTTGAGTTCGTATTCAAGCGCCTCTATCTTCACTTTCGCTTTCTTTAAAGCCGCATCCGCTTTCTGCTTATCCGATAATGCTTTTTTCGCCCGCGTATCCTGTTTAGTCAACTGCATGGAAAGGTTTTTGTTCTCCGATTCAAGTTCATTAACCTGTGTTTTGAGTGTTTTAATTTGTTCTTCTAATTCTGAAATTTTGACTTCTTCTGATTTTTTCCCGCCAAACAAATTGTTAAACATCTTAATTGTGTAAAAATAAATAATTTAAATTATTATTTTCAATTGAAATTAAATTTAGTCCACTGCACCTCTCTCCTTTAAAAATTTAATCCGGTCTTCACTTAAACCTTTCGCGCCTTTTATGTTCATTCCATTGTATACTGATATCGTTCTTATGCATTCCCCGGTTTCAAAATCCCATATCTTTATTGTTTCATCATCACTTCCGGACACTATGTGTTTTTTGTCAGGGGTTACAAATACACTAAAAACATAGCCATTATGCCCTTTCAATGTCCTTATCTCTTCTCCTTTCTCAAAATCCCATATCTTTATTGTTGTATCAATACTTCCGGACACTATGTGTTTTTTGTCAGGGGTTACAAATACACTCCGAACAGAGCCATTATGCCCTTTCAATGTTCTTATCTCTTCTCCTTTCTCAAAATCCCATATCTTTATCGTTGTATCAAAACTTCCGGACACTATGTGTTTTTTGTCAGGGGTTACAAATACACTCACAACAAGGTTGTTATGCCCTTTCAATGTTCTTATCTCTTCTCCTTTCTCAAAATCCCATATCTTTATTGTTGTATCAATACTTCCGGACACTATGTGTTTTTTGTCAGGGGTTACAAATACACTCACAACAAGGTTGTTATGCCCTTTCAATGTTCTTATCTCTTCTCCTTTCTCAAAATCCCATATCTTTATCGTTTTGTCAAGGCTTCCGGACAATATATATCTTCTGTCAGGTGTTACAAACACAATTTGAACGACACTATTATGCCCTCTCAATGTTCTTATCACCTCTCCATTTTCAAAGTCCCATATCTTTATTGTGTTATCATCACTTCCAGACACTATGTGTTTTTTGTCAGGGGTTACAAATACCGAGTTTACTTTAACCCTCCCCCCAAATGCTGCCCCCTCTAAATTTGCATAAGAGAAATCGGCATTCGTTAATATTGTGCTGATCAGGTTTGCATTTTTTAATACAGCACCGCTGAATTTTGTCCCTGCAAGATCAGCATTTGAAAAATCCGCATTCATAAGACGGGTATTTGAAAAATCCTTCCCGGAAAAACTTTCACCCGAAAGCTTTAACACACTTACTGCATTCCCACCAACATATTTTTCATCCTCTTTAAGCGTTTTACCTTTTGTAGAATCTATAAACTCAAACAGAATATCTGAATAATTTTCCTCTCTGATTAAATCACCTAAAAAATTTGCAATCTCCTCAAGTATAAGTTTCCTGCCAAAATTACTTTTATTTCTATTTCTAATTTCATCAGAAAACTTCTTTGCACAGAAGAACTCCATAAAGGATTTATGTGAAAAATAATAATTACCTTCTCCATCACGATTCAGAAATGAATACACAAGAAACTCGCGGAAGTATGCCTCAATATCCTTTTTTTCAATATCTGAAAAGAAGCTTTTAATTTCCTTCACATCAGAAATCTTTTTGTGATGAACATTTGATATGCCATTAAAAAACATATATTGTGCAAGACCTTTCATTAATTCTCGCCTATCTTTCTTTTCAATTTTAAGAGTCAACTCAATTTTTCTTTCCAGTTCCTTTTCAACATACTTATCATAAAGATTTGCAACAGTTATCTTTTCCCCCATCTTTATTAACTGAGGTAATGTTATTGTGATCATATCAAGTAGAACCGCCCTGTGCGAGAGCCCATATAAATCATACAGGTGTTTATCCTTAATTTTACCATAATAATATTCCCAGTCATGTTTTCTTTCTTTTATAAGAGGCACTCGTTTCTGTAAAAATTCCTTTATCTGCTCATCACTGAATAATTTCAGATAAAGAATTTCAAAATTTGGCTTATCCCAGAAAGTTATAGGTTCCTCATCAGAACGAAGCACTTTCATCTCCTCCTTAAACGATTTAAAATATTCTGTTCTGGAGGTAAGAATAACTTTGCTTTTCGGCCTTACAAGTTTTGCAATTTCATGAAGAATTGAACTATGTGCGTCTTTACCTGTTTTCTGAGACATCTCATCAAGCCCGTCAAGTATCAAAAGAATTTCACCGTTATTGTTCATCTTCTCAAAAATCGAGTAATTAAAATTAGAGTCGTATCTCTTAAACTTTTCAAGTATAAGTTCTTCTAAATCATTGACTGTTACATAATCTCTTAAATTTATAAGAATAGGCAGTCGATTGATTTTATTATTCTTGTATTTTATTGCCAGATCGTGAGCATATTTTCTGCAGAAAGCTGTTTTTCCTGTGCCATATTCTCCAAGAATTGAGATGTGATTTTTGTCTTCATTAGTAAGCCATTTGTTTATGTATTCATCAACCAGTTTGTATGTTTCAATTTTTTCATTCTCTTTTTTCTCTGCATCTAAATCCACATAATATTTGCTGATTTCATCACCCTCATAAAGATTTATAATATAATCAAGATATGGCTCTAGATTTAACATCTTATGTTGAAGTTCACGGAAAGTAAGAAGCTGGATTTTATTTGTTTTTGTAGTATCCCATAAGTCCTTAGCAAAACCGTTTGTTGTAACTATAATCAAATTCTGGACTTCATCATTTCTTTTTAAGTCCGCTAAAGCATTAATGTTGTCCATAGCGGCGTTCTTCTGAAGATTACCTTCACCAACATACTTACACTCCACGGCGGTTTTAGCTTTTATTCCGCCGGGCATTGTATATCCAAGAATAATATCTATCTGGTGTCCGAGAACGCCGACATTCTGTTTTACTTCGTAGCCCATTAACCGGTAAAGTTCAGCGACTTTCTCCTCAAATTCATCTCCCATTTCCTTTTTTGTTTTATTTGTTTTCTTTCTTTTTTTGGACATAGTTATTGATTTTTTTGGTTCCGAAAAACCCGGAAAACACAAATTTTTAATAAATTTTAAATTTAAATAAAATTTTACCTGAAAACTAAACAATCATAACCTCGCTTCCGATCTTCTCTCTCAACTGCTTTACAAACTTTTCCGTCCCGTCCCTCTTGAGCAGGTGACGCTCAAGGAAGCCCACATCGGTCTTGGGATGCCCGATTATAACAAGGTCCGCATCATTTTCTTCCACCGAGACATTGATTTGAGAAGCGATGTTTCCGGTTCTTTCTTCCGTTAATACATTGTCAGGGGGCATGCCCTTCTCAACCGCTTTTTCTTTTGCAATGTCCAGGATAACATTCCCGATATTTTTAAGACCGGATATTGCATCATCCTTTGTCCATTCCCCGCCGCCGCCAATACCCTTTTCCAGGAATCCTATATTAATTACATACAAAAATATCAATTTTGAATTATAATTTTTTGCAATTTCTATTGACTTATTTTCAGCAATCTTACACCCGCTTGAGCCCTTTGTAGCGCAAATTATCTTATTTATCAACACCTTGTGGCTTATTTCCAATCCGGAATCTGCAACTGTTTTAATTTCTGAATTTATAATATATTCCGATGCCATCATAATCTCGCAGCCGATTTTTTCCTTCAGCCGCTTTACAAACTTTCCGGCACCTTCTATCTCAAGAAGATGCCGTTCCAAAAAGCCCACATCCGTATGAGGATACCCGATTATAACAAGGTCGGAATCATGTTCTTTTGCCGAAACTTTAATCTGAGAGACAACATCTCCCTCTCTTTCTTCCGTCAGTACATCACCGGGAGAGATACCATTCTCAACCGCCTTTTCCTTCGCATTCTCAAGAACACCTCCCGCATCTTTGTTCACCGTAAATTTTTTATCAATCACATGCAAAAATATCAATTTTGAATTATATTTTTTTGCGATTTCTATTGCTTTATCTTCTGCAAATTTGCATCTCGGCGATTTTTTTGTCGCACAAATTATTGTATTTATTGTCATTGGCATTTTTATTATTTTATTATTTATTATTATTTGAATTTAAATTTCACATGATATGCGGGAACACAAAAACCATCCATAAGGTTGCAATGAGCATTGTTACAATCATCACGGGAAGCCCTGCTTTCATAAAGTTGATAAATGTAATTGAATGCCCTGCCTTTTCCGCCAAGCCCGATGTCACGACATTTGCCAAGGCACCTATCAGTGTCCCGCTGCCGCCGAAGCATGCGCCGAGTGCTAAAGCCCACCATAAAATATTTGCCTCAACATCTGGGATAACCTGTGAAAGATATGCAACAATAGGAAGCATTGTTGCTGTGAAAGGAATATTATCCACAATTGCACTCATAACAGCGGAAACCCATAATATTAAATAATTAGATGTTAAATAAATATTTGATAAAATTATTTCCTTAAAAACTTGTATAACTCCCCAAACCAGAGTACCAAAGATGAAAGGAGAATTATAATTAGTAATTCAATTAAACTCAATGAAACAAAGTGAAATACTTTCTGGAAAAAGGGAACATAAAGCACCACAGCTAAAAGAGTAAGGGAAATGGTAAGAGATGCAGCAATATATTTGTTGCTGAAGAATCCTATCGCAAAAATTGACTGTTTAAGGGAACGCATATTCAAAACATTAAACAGTTGAGTGAACGCCATTACGGTAAACGCTCCTGTTCTTGCTTTATCTATGCCGCCCGGTAAAAGGACAGTAAAAACAATGATTGTAATAACTGCCATGGTGCATGCCATTATAACCACAAACGGAATTATTTCCTTTGATAAAATGCCTTCATCTTTTTTTCTCGGCGGCTCTTCTAAAACGCTTTTATGGCTTGGCTCAGAAGCTAAAGCACCGCCGTTTATTGTGTCTGTGACCACATTAAGAAACAATATTTGAGTAGGCAATAATGGCAAAGGAAAACCAAGAAGCAATGTGCTTATAAGGGTTGTATGCTCTGCAAAATTTGTAGTGACAAGAAATGTGCTTGATTGTCTTGTGTTTATAAAAACTGTTCTTCCTTCTTCTATTGCGTTAATAATTGATGCAAAATTATCATCTGCAAGAACAATTTCACTGCTCTCCCTGGCAACATCTGTTCCGATGATCCCCATTGAAATACCTATATCTGCCTTTTTCAAAGCAGGAGCATCATTAACGCCGTCGCCTGTCATCGCCACAATATTTCCCTGTTTCTGTAAGTTTTCAGCAATCCTTAATTTCATATTCGGCGTCAGCCTGGCGAAAACAGAAACATGTTTTATTGTTTTTTCAAAGTCATTTTCAGATAATTCACTTAACTCCTGTCCTGTTAATGCTATTGGATATTTACTTTTTGTTTTTCTGGATTCGCCGATTATACCTGTTTCTTTTGCTATTGCAATTGCTGTTCCTTTATGGTCTCCTGTCGCCATAATAACCCGGATTCCTGCATTCTTTGCTTTTGCAACCGCTTCTTTTACTTCAGGTCTCGGGGAATCCATCATGCCGACAATGCCTGCAAAAACAAGATAATTAATTGAATTTTCTGTTAAATTATTCATATCGCCGGGAACTTCCAGGTATGCTAAAGCAAGCACTCTCATGGCATTATTTGTTAATGATTCAACCTGTGATAAGATATTTTCCCTTTGTTTTTCATCTAATTTCTTATGTTCCTCATTTTCAAGAAAGTATAGGGAATGAGAAAGAATCTCTTCAGGAGCGCCGATAACATAAATTTCTTTTTTATTATTTTTTTCAATTACCGAAAGCGATGCCCTGTACTTCAATTCCGAGTTAAATGGCAGGTCATCTATTCTTTTTTCCTTTTCCTGTAATACATCCTCTTTTAACCCTGCTTTCTCAGCCAGAACTATGAGTGCTGCTTCTGTCGGGTCGCCGATAATTTCATAAGTATCTTTTCCATCAGGCTTTCTCATGAGTTTTGCATTGTTGCAAACAGCAGCGATATGTAAAAGTTTTGCTAAATTTGGGTTTTCCAGTGGAAAAATAATATCCTCGTTTTGATGAAAATCCCCTCTTGGAATCCATCCTTCACCTGAAACAGTGATCTCGTTTTCATCAGGCAGGATAATTTTCTCAACATTCATAGTATTCTCGGTGAGTGTCCCTGTTTTATCAGTTAGGATAACATTCACAACACCAAGTGTTTCTGTTGCTGAAAGTGTTCTGATAATCGCGTTTCTTTTCGCCATCCTGTGAGCACCGATAGCAAGAACAATTATCAACACTGCGGGCAACCCTTCAGGGATTCCTGAAACAAGAGATGCGATTGTGAAAAGAAGAATCTCCGTAAACTCAAAGTCCCTGACAAAAAAACCAATAAGGAAAATTAGAGAGGCACCGATAACTGCAATAACGCCCATCTGTATTGCCAGATCATCCGTCTTTTTTTCAAAATGCCCCTTTACTCTTTTTATTTTTTCTATATCCAGTGCAAGTTTACCAATTTGTGTTCCAACGCCTGTTGCACAAACAACGGCTTTAGCATGCCCGCCGGCAACAAAAGTTCCCATCCACACCATATTCCTACAGTCCGCAACAGATGTTTTTTCAGGAAGCGCTTTAATATTCTTGTCAATGGGAAATGATTCCCCTGTTAAAGATGCTTCAACAGTCCTGAAATTTTTAATCTCAAGAATTCTCGCATCTGCCGGTACCCGGTCGCCTTCCTCTAATAAGATAATATCTCCCGGCACCAACTTTCTTGCAGGCACCTGCAATAACTCCCCCTCGCGGTAAACTTTCGCATAAGGCACAATCATCTTTTTCAAAGCCTGGATTGAACGCTCAGCCCGGTACTCCTGCATAAATCCTATTCCTGCATTAATTAAAATAATTGCAAGGATCACAAAAACATCAATTAAATGTCCTATTAAAAATGAAATCGCTGCTGCAATTAATAGTATGTAAATCAAAATGCTTTTGAATTGTTTAAGAAAAATAAAAACAGGATGCTGGGCTTTTTTTTCAGGTATTTCATTAAACCCGAATTTTTCCAGTATAATCCTTGCATCTTCTTCTGAAATTCCATTTATGTTGGAGGATAATTTATGCAAGACCTCCTCAACCGTTTGCGAATGAAATGGATTAATCGGTTTTTTATTTTTCATGATAATGATTTTAGATATTTCAATTATTGCCAAAATTCCAGTTCCAATTAAGATTTTTTTGATTATTTTTCATTAATTTTTTTAAATTGTGACTTTCAATTAAGGTATCAGCCAACTAAAACCCCCGAATACGAATATTGCATAAATTATATATAATGAGAACAAAATAATGCCCTCTTTTTTGCTTATGTGCCATTTGTGGAGAATCATAAAAATTATTAGTATTAGCGAAGCAATTAAAAACAACATTGATAAACCAATATCTCCTATTACTTCGGTTGACTGTTGTGTTGCTAATGGAAATCCAAGGCAAACAAGAATATCAAATGTGTTACTTCCTATTGCATTTGAGACAGCCATACCCATCCTGCCTCGTTTTGCTGCTGCAATAGAAACAAAAAGATCAGGTATGCTCGTTCCGGCAGCAACAATTATGAGTGATAAAACCACCTCTGATAAACCAATATTCGGTGCCAATGAAATTATTGCATTTACCATAAAATGAGTTGCAGCAAATATTATTAAAACACCGCCAATCACATAAATGATTGCCTTTTTTGAGGTCATGTTGTGTTCTTCAGGAAGTTCTATTATTTTGCCGTTACCTCTGCGCGAATCAATATACATAACTCCGACATATATGCCATAGACAAGAAGTAAGGCAATAGCTTCGATCCTTGTTACCGCACCGTCAGAGATGAATAAAAACAGGAAAATAGTTGCAACAAAATAAAATAATGCGTCACGCCACAAAACTTTTTTATCAAGTTTTCTATTCTTTCCTTTCATCATTTTTTGAAAGACGGCAGAAAGCCCGATAATTACAAGAATATTAAATATTGCAGAACCGATAATTGTTCCAAGTCCGACATCCGGGTGTTTTTCAATAACCGAAAATAGGGAAGTGCCGAATTCAGGTGCGCTGCTTCCGATTGCTGCAAAAGTAGCGCCCACTACCGTTTCAGGGATTTTCAGCCGGTGGGAAATAAACTCAAGGGCTAATACCAGATAGTCCCCGATGTATGCGAATATTATGAAGCTTATGAGCAGGATTAGGATTTCAATTATCATGTTTTTGAATTAATATTATAATTTAAATTTCATTATTTATTATTCCTTTCCATTCTTTTCACAATTCATCCTCCGCAAGCACGACCAAGTAATCATCCGAATTCAATGTATATTTTTTATCCTTTGGCGGTATCAGTTTCACACCAAAATTCTTTTCGGAATCCCGCTCATATTTTTTCAGCCGAACTCCGATACATATCTCATTTCTCTTATGAGAAATACCAATTATATCTGCGAATGTCACATCCACAGGGAATTTTTCAAAATAAAGCTGTGCCGGTTTTATATATATTTCACTTCCTTCTTCGCAGAAGAGATCGTCATACACGCTTTTTATACCCGGCTCTTCGCTGAGCTGCGCCATTATCATTGTTATCAGGCGATTGCTGATTATGAAGTCATCAACATCGGTATGAGAAATCAAACTCTGGTTAGATGAGTTCATTATCTGGGTAAATATTTGCGTCTTACGATTCTCCGGTGCATCCTCTTTATCCTCTTCATTATCTTCATTCTCTTCATTCTCTTTAAATATCTTTCTAAGGATAAGTAAAATAACAATGGTCTCGGAGTCAATTTTTTCCGAGTCATGAATCATTTTTCCCGGTTGTGATAGTATTATCACATTGTCGTATTTAAATGGCTTAACAGAGCGGATGTCGCCTTCATTCATCGGGTTTTTGTCAATTAAGGAAATATTCAAATTACCATAATTTTTCCGAAATTCTTTAATCCTACTCTTTATTTCATCCGATGGATTATTCACCATCACATCAACACTTGACCCTTTAACAAGATAGTCCGCATATTCGGGTATAACCGTTAAAATAATAGGATGCCAGCCCAAAATTAATTGTTTTTCTATTCTCCCCTCAACCCGCTTGTTTGCAAGAGTGAAATTGCCGGGAACTACAACGGGATTTTCCCGGAATTTGATTGTGGAATCGTCTTCCGCTAAAATCAGGATTTCGTCACCTTCTTCCATTCTGGTGTTTGGATCATCTGGGCGTATGATAAGTTCACCGTTTGCTCTTCGTATTCCCATTGGAACACCATCAGGGAAATGATATAATATATCATAAAATTTTCTTCCTCCAAAGTCCACATCCTCACCATAAAAATACAGTTCACATCCGTCAAATGAAAGTATCTCATTATAAACAACCGCTAAGCCCGATGTGCGCGTTGTTTGCACTAAAATTTTCCCTAAGATATTCCAGGGTTCTATGGAAACAATATTATCCGATTCAAAGACATCCAATGTCTGCCTTATCTTTTCATCAAATATTTCAGCAACAATGTTCATATCCCCTGCATTGTCTCCTTTGATAGCGATTAACGCTAAAACGGCTTTTATTGCTCTTGCATCTGACGCTTGCTTTTCTTCCTGCTCTGCGTTCTCAGAGCATTTTGCAAGAACAATTGCGGACTTTGCCTCTTTTGCATTTACCCGCTCTAAACTCGATAGAGATGAAATTATGCCGCTTCTTGTTATTATATGAGTTGTTTTTGTATCTTCTATTAGAGAGAATAATTCATCGTGAATTTTTTCATTATCTTGTTCGGTAAGAATAACTATAGATGCACTCTTTTCGCTTTCATTTGCAATAATAAGTTCACGCACAATATCAGGAACACGATCGCTCCAACCAAGGATCAGTGTATGATCTTTTTCTAAAACCCTGCTGTGACCTTTTTTTAATTCGGTCATCAAAAGAGTGAGTTGGGTTGTTATAAATGCAATCAACATTGAAAATATAACAATTCCAATCATACCTGAAAATATTGTTGACCATTTCAAAAGTGCAGAGGTGGGATTGGGATCGGGAGCAACATAATACATATTCCCGGGATCTGTCATCTCAAGAAACACCATCCATAATTGATCGAATAATCCAAGATTCATTTCAGGAAATAATGCGGCTGCAATGAGTCGTACAATAAATGCAAGAGAAATACATAGCAGGAAGAGAACAGTCAAACTTATAAACATTGACGTGCTGCCTTTTGTAATAAAATTTTCAAATTTGTATTGTAATCTATTTCTTAAAGTGTGGTCCATTGCTTTTTGAAAGTTGTTTATTTAATGTATTTTTAATTATATTATCTAATGAATAATAATCGCCGACATACGCAATATTATGAATCTTATGGGCAGAATTATAATTTCAATCATCATATTTTGAACTGTTTTTTTACTTCGTTTTATTTTACTTCGTTTTAAATTTAATAAAAATTTTATTAAACAATCATAACCTCGCACCCGATTTTCTCTTTCAACCGCTTAACAAAACTCTCTGTTCCCTCTTTACTGATAAGATGCCTCTCCAAAAATCCTGCATCACTCTCGGGATGCCCAATCACAACCAGGTCAGCATTGTGTTCTTCCGCCGAATTTTTAATTTGAGATGCAATATCGCCATTTCTTTCTTCTGTTAGCACATCATCAGGGGACATGCCCATCTCAATTGCTTTTTCTTTCGCAATATCAATGATAACCCCACCGATATTTTTAAGACCAGACACGGCATCATCCTTTGCCCATCCCCCCCCACCTCTGGCTTTCTCCATAAATTTTGTATCAATTACATACAAAAATATCAATTTTGAATTATTCTCTTTTGCGATTTCTATTGCTTTATCTTCTGCAATTTTACAGCCCTTTGACCCTTTGGTTGCACAGATTATTGTATTTATTGCCATTTTTATTATTTAATTTAATTTTTATTAATTTATTAATTTATTAATTTATTAATTTATTAATTTATTAATTTATTAATTTTAATATTATTTTTTCTTACATAATATGCGGAAACACGAAAAGCATCCATATAGTTGAAATTATCAGAGTAACAATCATTACAGGAAACCCGACCTTCATAAAGTCAATAAATGTAATGGGATGTCCCCCCTTTTCCGCAATGCCTGCCGTAACAATATTTGCAGAAGCTCCGATTAATGTGCCGTTGCCCCCGAAACATGCACCAAGTGCTAAAGCCCACCATAAAATATTTGCTTCAACATTTGGAATAACCTGCGAAAGGTATGCAACAATCGGAAGCATCGTTGCTGTGAATGGAATATTATCAACAATTGCACTCATAATAGCAGAAACCCAGATGATAAGTATTACTGCCAGAACCACCGGTGCTAAACCACCCAGACCGCTGCTGCTGACATTTGCAACCCAGGTTGCTATCAACTGTATAAGCCCTGTTTCTACTGCCGCTCCGACAACTATGAAAAGCATCATGAAAAATACAAGGGTAGGCCATTCAATTTCTCGCTCTATCATGTGGGCAACATCCACTTTATCCATAACGACCGCGATGATCATGAGAAGCGATGCACCAATGAGTGCTGCAATGCTCGGCTCCATGTGAAATGTGCCGTGTAATATGAACAAAATTACAACAAAAATCAATATCACAAGAGAATGATTGAGAAGGGCATGGTTTGTAATTTTATATTCTTTTTCAAGGCGAATTAATAATTTTTCAATATTTTCCGGGGTTAAGTTTGCTTTTTTATAATATTTGCCGTATTTAAATTTCATCATAATTATAAGTGCGACCATGCAGATAATCACCACAGGAGTCAGTGCAATCACAAAATCCATGAATGTCAGTTTTGCAAAAGAGCCGATCATAATATTCGGGGGATCACCAATGAGGGTTGCCGTTCCGCCAATATTTGATGCTAAAACCAAAGGCATGAGAAGTGACCATGGACTTATGCGAAGAATAAGTGCGATTTCAATAGTAACAGGAGTAAGAAGTAGCATTGTTGTGACATTATCAAGAAATGCGGATACAAATGCAGTAACAATCATAAGGATTACCGCAAGCTTCCAGATGTCCCCTTTTGCAGCCTGGTAGGACTTGAATGCCATCCACTGGAAAATGCCGGTTCGTTTCATAACTCCGACAATGAGCATCATTCCCATTAAAAGGTAAATCACATTAAAGTCAATATAATTTTTTGCATTTTCAAAGGAAAGTATGTAAAAATCCGTGTTGAAATGCCCGAATACATAACTTATGAATAACAGGACAGAAGCACCTAATAAGGCAGCAAGCGTCCTGTGAAGAATTTCAAATGAAATTAAAATATAAATTAAAATTAATATTATTGCGGAAATGTAGAACGCAGCACCGATATGCCTTTCAGGAGTTATATCTTTATAATGAATATACTCGCCGTCAGTAATTTTTGTAATTCCCTTTATTTCTATTTCCCTTGATTTATAGGTTGGTTTTTCAATATGTATTTTTATGTCAGCTTTTTCTGCCGTGTTTTTTGGCAGATAAATAATTGCAGTATATTCCCCGTCGGATGCGGATACGACTTCATTGTTGTCTGCAAATTCAACTTCTGTTCCCAGTTCTTTATTCGCCTCCCTTGTTATAATCGGCTGCTCCTTCCCGTTTACAATTATCTTGATTTTTGTCTCGTGTATGGGTTCACCATGGAAGGACTGTGTTTTTCCCGTGAGAACCACCTTGTCATACTCACCGGGGATTTCAACCTGTGTTTCTTGATTGTGATTTTCAGCGCTTATGAAAGATGAAAATATAAGCAGCAGCAAAATTACAGGTAAAATTATTTTCATTGTCAATCGCTTTTTATATCATTTAAATATATAATAAAATTAGGGATTAGGGGTTGGCGGATAGGGATTAGGGGTTGGTGGTTAGGGATTAGGGGTTGGGGATTAGGGGTTGGCGGATAGGGATTAGTTGATGGGGACTGGTATTTACATCCGCTTTCCGGCATCAACACGAATTTTTAAACGCGGAATAAGCATCATTCGCCATTATGACGCCCTGCCCGCCGACTACGGCATACTGGTGCCACGAGGTATTTGCCTCAACACCTCTTGCCTTGCACACGCGCATATAACTGTGCTGGACACTTTTTTCCTCAATTAATTTTAATTCAATTACCATATCCATCATGTTCTCAATCATATTTATAAGATTTGGCGGGTGAGCATCCTTGTTTATAGTATATATGCCGATGCCCCGCAAACTTCTTATCTTTCTTACCTTATCATACAAAAACCGCTGTATATCAACGGAAGAGTACTTAATGTGGTCATTCATTGCAAGAAGCGTTGTAATTGAATTTATACACCACCTGAAGTTTTCAGGTTCATTATCTATAAGCCACTTATCCATCAGGTAGCTGAGAATCAAAGGATTGCTGAACGCGTGCTTTATTATCCTGTCATCGGTCTGGTTTTTAACATAATCGTCAAAAAAGAACATCTTATTATTTTTAATATATTTTTGAAAATCCACCCCGAAATTTTTCATAAATTTTTCAACAAAATAAGACGATTCATGAGTGTTTATGAGAAGACACGACTCATTTCTCGTAAGACCGTCGGAAAGTATCTGTCTTGCAATGTTGCCCGAATTTGTCCCTACTCCCCCGGCAATCAAAATGTTGCAGCCGCGAGGTATTTTTTTAGTTAAACAGGATATGAACGCAGGTGAATCTATGTATACGGAAGTATCTTTTTTAAGATTTCTTTTTTCAATAAGTTTCGTTAACCTGGGTATCAGCGGAAAGACGGAAAGCCCGCCTGGTGTTATTACCATCGGCTGAAAACCCGCAACATGTTCATAGCCCCTCATTTTTAAAATTTTTATTTTCCTTTCGGGATATACTCCCTTCTTTTTTTCTTCTAAAATTATCACGCAGTCAACAAGTGCTTCAAGAACCTGGGTGTAATCAATAATTCCCGGTGCATGGTCAATATTTCCCATCGTCAGTATTGAAGTGCAGTCCATCCCGCTTAATGAGTTGAGTATTTTATGGAGTTCCCTTCTTATAAGGATAACAAATTTTGATTCAACAAACAACCCGTACATCGTATCAATCACAATCCTTTTTGCATTAATCTCTTTAACTTCTTTTTTTATCCTGTTCAACAGATGCCCCAATCCCGACTCCGTACTTTCATCCTCAATACTTGTTATCCACACGCTTCTTGCATCAATTATTTTTAATTTACCCTCATTTTCAAGTTTTTGCAGGTCCCAGCCAAGATTCCTTGCATGTTTCTTAATCTGCTCAGGCGATTCTTCAAAAGAAATATATATCCCGTTTTCGTTGAAGAGGGAAATTCCCCTGTAGATATATTCTATTGAAAAGACGGTTTTTCCCGTTCCGGTATTTCCTCTAAGAAGAGTACACCTGTTTTTCGGAAGCCCTCCGAGCGTTAAATCATCAAAACCGTAAATGCCTGTTTTTGTTCTATCGCCTGTATTTTCTGCCATGTTAAATATTAGTTTTTATTTTATAAATTATTTATAAAATTAAAAATTGGGCCTTCCCGGATTCGAACCGGGGATCCCCGCCGTGTAAAGGCGATGTCATAACCAACTAGACCAAAGGCCCGATTATTTTATTTTAATTTTTATTTTAATTTTTATTTTAATTTTATTAACTGTTTATATTACCTGTTTAATTAATTAATTTTATAGTTTTATAAATTAACATGAAAAGGAAATTATTCGGAACAGACGGCATAAGAGGCACTGCAAACCGGTATCCTATGGACTGCGATACCGCACTTACAATAGGGAAAGCGACTGCACGAATATTTAAAAAGCCGGGTGAAAAAAATAAATGTAAAATTATTACCGGGAGGGATACAAGGATTTCGGGCGGAATGCTTGAGAATGCAGTTGCGGCAGGAATTTGCTCGGAAGGCGTTGATGTAGTCAAAGCAGGTGTTTTAACAACGCCGGGTGTTTCTTTTATAACAAAAAAGGAGAAAGCCCTTGCAGGCATTGTGATTTCCGCATCGCACAATCCCTTTCAAGACAATGGAATTAAAATTTTTACCGGAGACGGGCTTAAACTTTCCGATGAAAAGGAGGGGGAAATTGAAAATTTAATTTTTAATTTTAAAAATAAGAAGCCGGGTATAATGCCTCATGAAACCGGGAGGATTTATAATATTTGTGCAAACAGGGATTATGTAAATCATCTTAAAAAAACATTTCCAAAAAATTTAAATCTTGACGGTTTAAAAATTGTTGTTGATTGTGCAAATGGTGCAGATTACATCGCAGCGCCCGAAATATTTAAAAAATCAGGTGCTTTCGTTATTGCAATAAACAACAAGCCGGACGGGATTAATATTAATTTAAATTGCGGTGCAACGGATACGAAAATGCTGCGTAAATCGGTAATTGAAAATGACGCGGACGCGGGAATTGCTGTTGACGGCGACGGGGACAGGGTTATTTTTGTTGACGAGCGCGGGAATGTAATTGACGGCGACAGTATAATGGCGTTATGCGCGTGTGACTTGAAAGGTAGGGGGAAGTTGAAGAAAGATACGATTGTTGCAACGGTTATGAGCAACATGGGGCTGGAAATTGCAATGAAAAATCACGGGATAAGGGTTGTGAGAACTGCGGTCGGCGACCGTTATGTTTTAGAGGAAATGTTAAAAAATAACTACAATTTCGGCGGCGAGCAGTCAGGGCATATAATTTTTCCCGATTATGCAAAAACCGGAGATGCGTTAATTTCTGCCATCCAGGTTCTCTGCATAATGAAAAGGACAGGAAAGAAACTGTCAGAACTTTCACGCGTGATGGAAAAATTACCGCAGGTCTTAATTAATGTTAAAATTAAGGCAAAAAAAGATATAAATACAATTCCCGGAATTAAAGATGCAATTTATGATTCCGAAAGGAAACTTGCGGGAAAGGGGCGTGTTCTTGTGCGGTTCTCGGGAACAGAAGCACTTTGCAGGGTTATGGTTGAAGCACAAACAGGAGATAAGGCACAAAAAATCGCGGGAAGAATTGCGGGGGTTGTGGAAAGGAATTTGAGTTAAACAGGGATTTTCACAGAGGCATTATCTATCATAATTAACCCTACCTTCTCTGCAAGTTTTTCATCTGAAAAATCTCAAAATCACTAACCTGCGGACATATGTTATTATTTTGTTATCTCTTCAGAGTATGACCTACATGACACCTAAAATTTTCAAAAATCCGAGCTATAGTTACATGGTTTCATAGAAAACACATTATTGAGGGTGCTATATCTATCTGTTTTTTCTAACATCCACAGAATTTAGCACCGATCCATTTTTATAGTATGTATCATAATTCTATATACTATTAACTCACTTACACACCAAAAATGGACCCACAACAATATTTTCTGGAACCGAACACCCCTGATCAAAAAAAGTATGATGCCCTCAGGGCATATTATCTGGAAGAAGGAGCCACGCAGAAGAAAATCGCAAAGCGTTTTGGTTATGCTATCCCAACATTCAAAGGTATTGTTTCAGATTTCAAACAAGGAAAACTGCAATTCTTCCCTGAAAAAAAGAATGGGCCAAAAGGTCGGCGAACACCTGAAAAAGTAACTGGGAAGATAATCTCATGGAGAAAAAAGAACCTTTCAGTATATGACATATATGATAAACTCTGCGAAGAAAACCTCAAAGTCAGCATCAACACGATTGATCGGATTTTGAAAGATGATGGATTCACAAAATTGCCGCGAAGAACGCAAGACGGGAGGGGTTTTAC
>MCBE01000239.1 GCA_001723845.1 Candidatus Altarchaeales archaeon WOR_SM1_SCG | reverse complement strand
CTTGACATTATCAAAAAATATAAAAAGAATTATAATGATTATATTGTTGCAACAACAGACGAGGGTTCAAGATTATGGTCTCTTGCAAAAAAGAATAAATTTAAAATTTTGAAAATACCACAAAATGTCGGGGGCAGGTTTTCTGTTTTCTCGGCAGTCGGTTTATTTCCGCTGACTATTGCCGGGATTGACACGGTTCAACTCCTGAAAGGTGCAAGGTGCATGAGAGATAAATGCCTGGATCCGGATATTTATAAGAATCCCGCTGCAATTTCGGCAATAATTACATACCTTCAATACAAAAGAAACAAAAATATAATTGTGAACTTTTTCTTCTCATCCGACCTTGAATCAACCGGGAAGTGGCTGGGGCAGTTAACAGCCGAAAGCATCGGAAAAGAGAAAAATCTAAAAGGAGAGGTTGTTAATGCCGGGATGACACCGGCAGTTGCAACAGCAGTTGATTTGCATTCAATGTCCCAGCTTTATCTTGCAGGTCCTCCTGATAAATTCACGAATTTCATGCGGCTTGAAAATAATGAAAATGATATTAAAATTCCCGCGGGAAAATTTGCAGGAAAAACATTATCAGAAATTACAAACGCAATAATTCATGGGGTGCAGGAGGCATATATTAAAAGAAAAATTCCGTTCAACGAGATTGTCCTGGAAAATAAATCGGAAAAATGTCTCGGTGAATTTTTACAGTTCAAGATGATGGAAACGATATTTCTTGGTCATCTTCTGGAGGTTAACCCGTTTGACCAGCCGAATGTTGAGGAGTATAAAGTCGGGACGAGGAAGATTTTAGAAGGAGAATGAATAACTACAAAACAAAAACCTATATAAAAAATTTCAAAAACAGGGAATATGAATTTTTCGTTATCGGCGCAGATATAGGCGGGACGAACATGAATTTCGGGCTTTCTGGTGTCAAAAACGGAAATATTGAATTAATTTCATCTGTTCATTTTAAAACATTGAATTTTAAAAATATTTCAGAGCCTCTGACGACAGCAGTTGATTATTTCAGGGAAAAATATAAAATCAATAATTTTAAAGGAGCAGCCGTTGCAGCAGCAGGGCCTGTTTTAAACCGCGAATACTGCAAACTCACAAATGCGGACTTTGAAATAAAGAAGGAAGAGATTGAAAAAATAGCGTGCTGCAAAGGAATTGTAATTAATGATTTTTCTGCGGTCGGGTTTGGAATTAACCTGCTGAAAAATAAAGATTTAATTAAAATTTCCGGAAATGTTAAAGATTATGGGAATAAAAAGGGGGTCATGGCTGTTATCGGCGCAGGCACCGGTCTTGGTGAAAGCATACTCGTTTTTGACCAAAATTTAGGATTTTATGTTCCCCTGCCTTCAGAAGGAGGGCATACTGATTTTCCCGCGGAAAACAAATTTGAATACGATATGTCAGATTTTATAAAAGGAAAAAATGAAATTCCCGGAAGCGTATTTTATGAAGATTTCATATCCGGGAGAGGCATTGAAAACATATATTCGTTTGTGAAACATAAAAAATTTTACCCCGGAAGCGAATATACGAAAATTATTGATTCAGGGGATAAAAAAGCCCCGGTAATTGCAAAATACTCGGGAAAAGACAGAACATGCAAAAAAACAATGGAAATTTTCATTAAATTTTATGCAAAATGCGCGAGGAACTTTGCACTCACGATTTTGCCTGAAAAACTCTATATTGCGGGAGGGATTGCACAGAAAAACATTTTATGGTTTCAAAAAGATTTATTTATTTCCGAGTTTGAAAATCACAAAACCTACAGTAAAATTTTAAAAAAGATTCCGGTGTACATTATAAAAAACTATAATACGGGTTTACATGGCGCCTGCTTTGCAGCGGCAAACCTTGATATGGGGGAAATATTTAAAAAATAAAAAAGAAACCTGCCTTTATATAACCAGGCAGGTTCCCGGTAATTCCCAATTTTTTACTTCAAACCTTAAAGTTCCTTGATTTTATCAACGCGAATTTTTTTAACCTTTGGTTTGTTTATCATATCAGGCATCCAGTCAGGCGAGTTTGCGGGTTTCTTTACCTTTTCAACAGAACCTGTGAAGACATGAATTCTCCACATTCCGTCTTTCTTCCTGCCGTGCTCTCTTAACTGTATGTCCTTAAACCCTCTTGTTGCTGCCTTAAGCGCAGCCTGTCTCGGAGACCTGCCTGTAAAGACATGTTCTTCTTCTCCACCTACTCTTAAAGAGTAATTTTTTACATCTGCCATTTTTTATGTTTTATTTTTTTAAATTCTAATTAAATTCTTAAATTTTAATTATATTATATATAGGTATTCATTCTTTATAAATAAAAGTGCATAAGAGCGTATTTTAAATGGCATTTTTGATAATATTATCAAAATTTTGCAATAAATTACCAAAAACTCTTTACTTAATCCGCCTCATCGGCCACCATGCACCGCATGCCTCGCATTTTATGATTTTTTGACCTGAGAGTTCAGTTATTTTAGTATCCGGGCGGGAGCATTCATGACACAGCACATATTCTTTCGCGTAATCCGAGAGCCGCTTATTAATCATTCCCGCCCTCAAGCTTCTTTGAAGTACGGCATCCTGCCTTCTCATAATTCCGGGGGTTGCAAGTTCTTTTAAAAGGAAGGTCAGCAGGTGCTGGGAATCTCTTCCGAGTTTTTCCGAAATATCTAAAAAATTTTTAATTATTGTCTGGTTTCCTTCAAGATGTATGTCTGCTTTTGGAATTTCAAACCGCAAGTGTTTAAGCAGTTTCTCCGGCATCTTCTTGTATGCCCGGTCCAATAAATTTTCATACTTGTATTCCATTGCAATAATTTCCGTGTATCTTTAAAATTAAATCAATATTGTTCCTGGATAATCCTTTCCGCTTCGTGGATTAAATCTTCAGGGATAAGGTATCTTATTCTTTTTAATGCCCTGCCGGCAGAATCCTTTACACTCCAGCTTGAATCATGGTCCATTTTTATCAGCCGCTTTACAACCTCTTTTCTCCTGTTTTTCGGGATAGCATCTCCAAGCTTACCAAAAGATAATGCGGCAGGATCCCGAACTTCCCACAATGCGTCGTCCGTTAAATCAAGTAATTTATCAACAATTGTGTCAATCATGTCCTTTGGAATAATAAGCCGCGATTCTCCAAAAGACCACGCCACAGATCCTCTGACATCCATTGAATTGTCAGTGCTTAATTCAAGTAATTTTTCTATTGTCTGTCTCCTCAACTCCTTTGGCGTTGCATCCCTTAACCTGCCCATTGATTTTGCAGCAACATCCCTCACCTCAATTTCAATATCCTCGCACAATTCCAGTAATCTTTTTGAGACGCCTTCTCTCAAGTCCTTTGGAATTGCATCGCGCATATTACCCAGCGCCCATGTGGCATGTGTTCTTACATCGGTGTCGTCATCTTTGGTTAATGTAAGCAAACTTTTTACAACATCTTCCCGCAGCTCGCGAGGAATAAGAACACTCAGGACACCCAATGCCCTGGCAGCAGGTCCCTTGACACCGTGGTCCGCATACCCGCCAAGTTCCATTACAGTGTCTATAACTTCTTTTCTCATATCCGGGGGGACGATATTTCCTATTTTGGCAAGAGCCCATGCAACGGGTCTTCTTACTCCTTTATCCGTGTCTTTACTTAGCTCAATCAGCCGTTCTACAACCTCTCCGCGCATGTTTCTCGGGATATTACTCTTTAATTCCCCAAGAGCCCATGCAGCCGGTCCTCTTACGCCCCTGTCTTCATCTTTACTAAGCTCTATCATTCGCTTAATAACATCCTTGTTCATATTTCTCGGGATGGTCTCGCTTAAACTCCCGAATGCCTGTGCAACAGAGCCGCGAACCCCCCAGTCCTCATCCTCGGTCAACGCCAGGAATTTTTCTATAATTGGTTTGAGCAGATCATACGGGATTCCGGTTTTTAGATAACCGACAGATAAAACCGCAAAACCCCTGACACCCGAGTCAACATCATCAGCAAGTTCAAATAAACGCTCAATAATACCTCTTGATAAATACTTCGGAATCACTTCCTTTAATTTTCCGATTGACATAACAGCGGATGCCCTGACTACTGCATTCTTATTTTTTGTAAGTGCAATCAGCCGTATTATAACATCCTTTACCATATTTGAAGGAATTATATTTTTAAGATACCCGATAGCAAGAATTGCCCTGTGTTTTACCTGCTTATCTTTATCATAGGTCATATCCTGGAGCCGTGCAATCACATCCGCTCTTATATACTTCGGGATTGTGTCCTCAAATTGAGAAATCGCAGAAATTGCAGAACCCCTTATGGACGGGTCTGAATCATAAGATAATTTTAACAATTCTTCGGGTGCGCCGCCTTCTAAAATATTTTTTGCCATTTTTTTATGTAAATTTTATACGAATTTATAGAAATAATTTATATTGATTATAATTTATTAGAATCAAAAAATAAAAAGTTTATTTAATGCAGGTAAATAATCTTCTGATTTTAATTAATTTTGTTTCATTTCCTATTTATTATATATTTTTTACAGGTGTTTTAAATAATTTTTAAAAATTTTCCAATTTGAAATGAACAGTGATAAGCGAGAAAGAGCGAAAAAGATTGCGGACATAATAGACAGCGAGGCGGGAGAAATAGTAAAAGAGTTAAAAAGAAAACAATCCTCGGTTTCAAAAGAGGAAATAATTGATGCGAGTATAAAAAGGCAGGAGATAATAGTATCGCAGTTAAGAGAAGCAGGTCTGGGAAATAAGGAGATTTCACAAAAGCTTTCATGGGTCGGGAGAATTGTCCTTATTAAATTAAAAAAAGAGATGGGTGAAGATGCGATAAGGGGCATGGCGGTGGATGAATTAGACGGCGGCACAATCAGCAATGTAATGGCAAAGCATATAAAAAGAGTTTCAAAAGAAGAAAAAATAAGCACTGATTCCGCAAGAAAAAAATTGTCCAGGTTCCACAGGGAGTTGAAGTTCAGGGAGCAGTTGATAAAGGAACTTGAAAAATCAATTTATGAAATGACTGGCATGCAATACGAGGTTGAAAGCGCAATAAAACAGTATATGACCCTTGAAAAACCATTCTCTGTCACAGGGAAATGCAGCGATGGAAATTATGATGTAATTTTAAAAGAAATTACCCCGAAAAATTTTTACGACCCCCTTGTGCTTAAAGTTGCAAAGTACATGGGAATTAATACATATAAAATTAATATCTTTAAAATAAGGAACCTAAAAGATGTATCAAAACATTATGCAGTGATTGAAAAAGTCCCGGGGAGAAACATTATTTATCTTAAAATGAACCCCAGGTACATAAAAGGGCTTGAAAGACAGTATCTTGAAGAACTGGGAAAACTTGTTGCCTTTACTTATGTTTGTGCAATTCCCGACAGGACATCCGATAACATAATATGTGATAAAACAGGATATGAAATTAAACTTACGACCTTTGATTTTGCAATGTCTTTTGATTATAAAAAATACTCTCCTTTAAAAGTTGCCCTCTTTGCACTTGACATGAACACATCGTTTTTAAAGGACATTGCAAAGGGAAATAAAGATGCTCTGAAGAGAGGATTTCTTGCGGCATTTAATTCCGCGAAAAAAAATGAATCAAAAATTTTAAAAAATGTCGTGGAATTGAAAAAGGATTCGGCATCCGATATTAAAAAAATTTTAGAAGAGGAACCCGAAAGAATATTTGATGAACTAACGGGGAAAAGTAAATTTTTCAGTTAATTGCATGCCTGCAAAATTTCACAGGATTATGTTTCACTTGCATTATGCTGGGGATTTGGTACTTGTGTAAGCGAAAAAAAAATATTGATAAAATTAGGAGTCCGTTGGATAGTTTTGGGTTGTGATTTTTATTTTTATTTAATACCTTTGAATACCAATGAATATTAACAAGAATAAAAATTCATCCAAAGGTTGGATATGGACCCGTTCGGATATAAATTGTTATACGACATTGCTCATTGAAAAATGCAAAATAAATTATAGAGTGTTTATTAGATTTTACTGAATAAGCAAAAATGAAAGAAAAAAATCAGAAAATCAACGATGTTTCAAATACAGCGGAAGGTATTAGAGTAGAATATGGTGCTCTTCGGAAACAAATTAGCTATACGGATAATGTTTGTGTGATTATTATGGGTTTCATCCTAACCGCATCAGTCACTTTGGCTTCTATTGCCATCAAAGATTTGAATTTAATTATAATCTCTCTAATATCCCCTCTCTGGTTTATAGGTTTTTTATATTTTACAGAAAAGAGATTTATTATTCTAAAGACAGCTTATTATATTGGAAGTGTTCTTGAAGAAAGACATTCTGGATTAGGGTGGGAGACTTGGCACTGTACAAAAGATCCTGTATTCAGACGGGTTGACCCATATCATATAGAGGCTACAATTTCAGCAATAGCAATAATTGGATCTTCACTATTTATTGCTTATATAATAAATTGGGATTTCCACAATTTATTGCTTTTGACATTATTTACAATAACTATTGTTTTTCTTATCCTCTTAATTATAAACATAAAAGCCTATGGAAAAGCCTTAAACTTATTGTCCACACAAAAAATTAGCGGGATTAGTAGAGATGGATATTATCCCCCCAAAAATAACATTAAGGGTACAAAAAAGGAAAAATAATTCATGTTTCATCGATTAATTTAAACGCAACGTCGTATAACAAAGGGTATCCGCGGCGGGCTATCGCCCTTGCACTTCGTGAAATTGCCCTATCGGGCAACTTTGGATACCCTTATTCCGTTATCAAAAATCGCCCTGAATGTTTAATTTTGTTCTGGATTTGATTGGTGCTATTTATTCCGGCTCATCACTATTATCACTATTTTATCAAGCAAACTAACTTTTCTTTTATTAGATATAATTTCTAATTAAATATATATTTTACTATAAACAATTTTTGTGAAAGAAATCGGAGGTGAAACTATATGGAAGTTGTAACATTAGATGTGATAAATAAGAACTTAAAAGGCATAAGGAAAGAAATAGTAGAAATGAGAGAGCATATGGTAGATGTGGACAGTTTACTGACAAAAGATGACAAAATGGCTTTGCAGGAGGCAAGAAATGAATTGAAAGAAAACAAAGCCATTACACTTGAAGAATTTGAAAGACAGTTGAATTTATAAAATGTTTACTATAATTCCAGGTCCCGGGGCAAAAAAATTCCTCAAGAACTTGAACAAGAAAATACGCGAGCGTATCCTGAACAAAATAAGGGGACTATCAGAAAATCCGAGACCAATCGGCTCTATCAAAGTAGTTGGAGAAAAAGACACCTATAGAATCAGGATAGGCGACTACAGGGTTTTATATGAAATTTATTATGACCGGGAGATAATACTCGTTGCAAAAATAGATAGGAGGGATAGAATTTATGGTTGAATGGCATCAATAATTCGTATGGAATTCATGCTCCGAATAAGAGATTTCTCTGCATTTAATTCTGCAAAACAAAATAAATCAAAAATTTTTAAAATAATTATATTACCGCTACCTGTAACTCCCTTCAGCACCCTCCTCGTCTGTCTCAAGAAAACTGTCTTTTCCTGCACCTTTCCACATTGAGCCGTATCTTTCCTTTATCTGGACTTCAATCGGTTTTGCCTGGTAAAGTGCTTTTTTTACATGCAACTTTTCTATAAATTCCGATTGCTCGGAAACCGCCAGATCCCCTGCAAACCTGATAAGCCCGCTCAAATCCCGAAATCTCGTGGTAAGTGCCTGCGGGGTGTTATCAATTTTCAATGCTCTTTTTCCTGCAACAGTGATTATCTCTTCAATTCCTTCGGATGTTGCATGAGGAATTTTCCCGTCAATATAAATTTCCTGTGCAATAAACTGCTGCATTTTATCTCTATTTTCCGGTGTATCGGGCATCGTAGTATCAAGAAGGACTTCATAGCCGCCTCCCGCTATTCGCGACCTTAAAGGCGGGAGAATTTTATTTAATTCGTTTATATTGCAGGCGCCGGCAAAAATGAAGTCGCAGGGAACATTTTTAACAACAACGGATGCTCCTGTTGAGCCGGGATTTTTACCGACGATCGGGAACTTTTTCTCCTGCATTGCGGTAAGAATGAAATTTTGTAAATATTCAAGATGCGGCAGTTCGTCAACAAAAAGAACGCCTTCGTGTGCTTCATGAATTGCACCCGCGACAACCCTTTTATACGGCTGCGTTCCTATCTCGGGATGCCCCCCGTAAGGGTCATGTCTTACATCTCCTAAAAGTTCGGTTTCCGATGCCCCTGTTGCAAGAATGAAAGGGTTTCTCTTCAGAGGGATAAGTACTTTCTTTCTTAAATTTTTATTTAATTTTCGCACCTTTTCTATTACTTCCTGTTCCAGGACCCGTATCCTTCCTCCCTTTATCCTTTCGTAAATTACTGCTTCATCCCTGCCGCTTTTTCCGACCCTTGTTGTTTGTATCACATCTTCAGGTCCGATTGTACTTATATCAAATACCTCGGTTATTATATCACCGAAAGGGGAATTTTTTGAATGCCGCCTTATCTGACCGTATTTATTTGTGCCGCACCCGGGACATGCGCGCATCCGATCACTGCTTAATGACCCGCATTGTGCACACCGAAATCCCATTCTCTCCCCGACAAATGTCGGCGCTTCTTTCGGGCTTATAATCTTTCCCCTCAAAATTTCCTTTTTTAAATTTTCATTTTTCAGTTGTTTTTCATTTAAAATTTCAATAAACGGGCGCTCGGGGTTTTGCGGGTTATGCACGACATTCACCTGGTGATCAGGTTTCGGAATATGCAGCGCGAGTGCCTGGGCAAGCATTGACTTTCCTATCCCCGGTGGACCGACAAGAAGCAGGTGCCTTCCCTGTTTTGCCGCGAGTTTTGCAATTTTTACTGCTCTCTTTTGACCTATTACTCTTTCAAGAGGGTCTTTTGGAATTTTAATGTCCTTTGTGGTTTTTATGTTCGGGGGCATTTTAATTATGAATAATTGTAAAATTTATATGTTAATTTATATGTTATATATTAATATTTTTGATTGAAGATTTATAAATTGAAATAATGCAAAATAAATTTATGCTTTTATTTTCACATCTTCAAAAATTACAGGTAAAATTCCGGGTTTATTTTTCTATCACAATTCTTATGCCTTTAGCGTCTGAAATTTCCGATTTATTTACACCGGTAAGGCACTTCACGCCGCTTTGAGATGCGACATCAACAAGGCGCTGCGTTATAATCCCGTCAAGAACAACAAAGTTCGGCTCAACATCCTTTAAACTGTTTATAAGGTCTTTAACCTCTATTTCAGTAATTAAACCCAGATCCTTGTCAAAAAGTTTTGCATGCATCTTTCCCTTAACGGTTTCCAGTTCCTTTAAAAGAACAGTAGTATCGTCCCTGGGTTTAGCGATTGCGCCAAGCCCTCTTACCTGGTTTAAGGGAATTTTTTTGCGAAGCGTCATGATTGACTCCTTTTTCCCGAGTTCTTCAACTTCCGTTCCTTTCGGCGCTCTTGCCACATAATCAATGTTTGCCGTTTGTGCCAATTCCTTTAAAATTATGTCACCTCCGCGGTCGCCGTCAACAAAGGCGGTTACTGTCCTTTCTTTACTTAAATCAATAACTGCCTGCGGGACATTTGTGCCTTCAACAGCAATCGTGTTTTTAATCCCGTATTTCAGCAAATTAAGGATGTCTGCTCTTCCTTCAACGATTATAATGCTGTCTGACTCTTCCAGCGAAGGACCTGCCGGAAGCCCTTTGTAGTTTGTTATTTCACCTATCTGCACGGATTCGCGGATTTCATTTATAATCGTTTGCGTATCGGGAATTTCCTCTGCCATAATTTTCTTTAATATTTCCTTTGCCCTTTCAACCAGGCTTCTCCTGCGGGAAAAGCGCGCGTCTTCAACGCCTGTTACCTTTATTTCAGCCCTGCAGGGTCCTACTCTATCAACACTTTCCACGGCAGATGCAATAATTGCAGTTTCAATTTTATCAAGAGACGAAGGTACAATAATCTTACCTGTGGATTTCCCGCCTTTTGCCTTTATGTCTGCCTCAATCCTCCCGATTCGTCCTGATTTTTGCAATTCTCTCAATTCCAGATCTTCTCCTAAAAGTCCTTCCGTCTGACCAAATACGGCTCCCACCACATCAGGCTTTTCTACAACGCCGTCAATTACCACATCCGCATAAATATTATATTTTATTGTTGTTGCTGGTGCTTTTGCCATTTTTCTTTTTTAATTTTGTATTTATTTTTAATAATTTTTAATAATTTCAATTTTAAAATTCAATTTCAATTTTTTTAATTCAAATCCTGTTCTATTTTCAGATTCATTTACATAAAAATTTAAATATCCCGCAAGAAAAAATAACGCTGCTAACTGATTATCTTTTTAACTTAAATTTAATTCAAACTGCGTAAGTGATTCATTTTATAAACAATGAAAACGATTTTAGCGATTTTTTTTCTTGAATGTGAATGTATCTATTTCTTTATTTCTGTTATATATTAGAATATATTATAAAAAAATAAAAGTGAAATATTTAATGAAATTTATTGAATCAAAATTAGTAGTGTTGATTCAGCCAGAAGGTGCGTTTCATACTTGAAAACAAGATATAGTAAATAACTGCAAAATAGGGACATTTATTAAGGAGTAACATCTAATAAATAAGCATCATAAAATGAGGTGACGCTTATGGATTATTTAAAATCAACCACTCTTGAAGATCTTGAAGAACTTTATAAGAACGAAAAAGATGCAGATGTGAAGTTGAGGCTTCTCATGTGCATACATAAAAAAGAAAAAAGAAGCGACAGAGATGTTGCTAATCTAGTTAGAATGCCAAAAACGGTTGTCAATCGTTGGGTAAATAGATTTTCAAAACATGGAATATCGGGACTTCAAAGAAAAGAAGGCAGTGGTGGGCACAACAGATATCTCACAGGAAAAGAGGAAAAACAACTCCAGAATGATCTGAAAGAAAACCCGATGACTGCAAAAGAGGTGTTGGTGCACATAAAAGAAAAATTCGGTAAAAAATATCACCCGAACTCTATATCACGATTGATGTCTCGGCTTGGACAATCATTGATAACCCCAAGACCAAGACACCACAAAGCCAACCCCAGAAGTGGTTGGGCATTCAAAGGACACATTAAAAAAAACTCGTAAAATGGCGAGCAGACGGTTATAAGGTGTTCGCTCAGGATGAAGCAATAATCAAACTCAACCCCACAATGAGAAAAGTATACGCTCCAAAAGGGACAAAACCCATACGGCTTGTGAATGGTAGCAAACAAAAATTATATTTGTTTAGTGTGGTGTCTGATGAAGGAAATCACTGTTGCACATATGACTGGATCAATTCAGATAATTTCCTAAAGTTTGTGAGATATCTACTTAGAATGCACAAAAAAATTGTCCTTATCGTAGATAGAGCAACATGGCATACATCAGAAAAAGTTAAAGATTTTGTGAAAAAGAATAAGGAAAGATTGATTTTATGGAAGTTCCCGAAGAAACTTCCTGAACTGAACCCTGCTGAGGCAGGATGGAAGTCCGCAAGAATGAATATCACATACAAATTATTTAAAAATACAAAGAAAATGGGGTGGGCAATAAAAAGCCATATTCGTAGAGAATTTAAGGTTAATTTACTCCGATTTTGGAGTTAAATACTATAGCACCCCAACTCTTTATAGTCACCTTATCGCAAAATCTCATAGTTTGACCCGGAGATGAAAAAGTGATATTTTGCGGGTTTTTTAGGTTCAATTAGTGAGTGTTCCATGTAAAAACCATTCAAAAAAATCAAAATCTAAAACAACTTTTAAAGATGTAATCATTAATATATAATTTACAATAAATTTCAAATAAAAAATGAAAAACAAAAAAAGTTGTTCCGCCGGGGTCCATGAGAGAGCGGGTAAGTGTTCTGGACCTTTAAATGAAATCTCAGGGAGGGTTTTGATGTGGGCAGTGGTTCTTGTGTTAATTTTTGGATTGAGTGGAGGCGTTAGTGCCATTATGATAACTGAATTTTCCGATGAATATGAAAATCCATTGGTTGGTGACGTGGAATTAACCTTCCCGGGAGAGAGTTTTAAAACAGTGTATGTTAAAGTGCCGAACGGCGCTTATGTGTCAAATGCAAACATTAAAATCACAGGTCTTGCGAGCAGTAATATCTACCCCACACTTCCTGGTTTATTTGTTGATAGTGAGGTGCCTGTAATATGCAGCTGGGAGGATTTTGGAAAATGTGTAATTTCGGATGATGACCCATTTGATCTTGCTTCGTGTGTGTTAGATTGTGCACAGAAAGCATGTAGTGTTGATGAGACCTCGTATGTATGGAAGTATGCATATTCGGAATACCCGGAAAACAAAATAGTAAAGGGATTCGGTGAATTTTCCGATGAAAAGAGTATGGGGTGGATAAAAACTTACCTGAAAGCCGATAAAACATTGACTGCAAATAAACTTGGTTTATATGTTTCCGAAATCCACGGGGATCCTTATAACCTGGATATAACCGCAACCATTTCTATCTGCTCTACAACGAGTGATCCGGAAACTGTTGATATAGAGGATGCTTCATGCTCTGGAAGCATAGTAATTGATTCTATTGACATCTCAGAAGCATTTGGAAAAACAACCGGGTGGAAGTATCTTGATCTTGATAATTCTTTCGATTTTGTTGCAGGCGAGTGGTACATTATCAAGATTGATGAAGTTGTTATTTCCAACGGCGATAATATCAGAGATGAATATGTAATCGGCGCCATTGAAACAAGGCACAAAGAGTATGCAAGCGAGGGTTTTGATGAAAATTTTGACACAATATCCAAGAACTATTATTCTTTGAGTGCGAGTTTAGGGGAATTTGACACATACGTTATCCTTGACTTATCAGATGAATTTAATGAATATTTAGAAGATTGCGGCGAAACCGACGACTGCCTGATTCCATTGAAATTCTATTCCGAATCGGCGGGAATAATTAATCTTGAAATTAATGTTATTACCGGCACAGAACAAGACCCGGAAGTTATTCCGGTAACTATTCCTGAGATTGATGTACAATCTAAAGGTGATGGGTGTGGAAGTGTAGGTTATGTTGAAGTGGTGGAGGTATCTCCAGTATCACAAGAGTATCCTGCAGGAGTTATAGTTTTCCCCGAGGACAAATTATGCGGAGAGTTTGCACCGCCTGTAACAGGCACCCATTTTGATGCAGATGCTGAGTTTGAGCATGCCCTTAGAACACAGATAGATAATTATGTCGTTTCCCTTCTTGGTGCAGAAATTGTCGGCTCAGGTATTGAAGATACTGACAGTACTGACAGTGCAGAGGTAATGCTTATAGCAGACCAGGAAACAAAATGGGACTTTGAAGCAGATATTGCTGCTGACAGAAATAACATAAGAACTATGATTGCAGACAAATGGCACAGCAACACCCTTAAAATTATGGACAAACTTTGTTATAAATGGCATGAGGATCCTGAGACGGACGGAACCTCATTTAATTTTGACCCGGCTCAAGAGATACAATTTAGTGGCAGAGTTGTAACATCAATAGATCATGTATCTTTTGACAGAAATGAAGAGTGTGGTGATGTAGAAGTGCAGAGCCAGTGGCTTGGTGTGGATTATTTTATTGAAGAAGTATCCTATCCTTCATATACATTAACAATAGACGGTGCTTCACCAGCAGTTGCAGAGAAATATGACAATTTAACTTCTTATTATTACCATGAATCATTAAAAGATATGGTGATATATATCCAGGCGGTAATGGATAACTATGAAAAACCATTAGAAGAAGCAAGAGTAAATGGTTTGAGTGATTATTACTATGATCATTCACTGAATCACGACGAGCATGGTTATAACAGACCCAGTGAGACAATCTATGAGGATTTGAGGTCATTAGCGACTGTGGTATCACTTGCAGAAGTTGTTAAAGCATACGAGGTTCCAATTCCACAATCACCGGTTGATCCAAACGAATATAATTCAATAGGCAGCTTTGATGAAAGTGAACTATTTGTTGGTTACGACATCAATGGTGTGGAGTTTTTCCCGGAGGAATTCGGAGTAAAAGCAAGTTTGTCTCTTGTGAATCCAGATTATCTGTATTATTGTGATTTGTTTGCTTCAACTTCGGAGATGGAAGATGCTCTTAATGACAGGAATCTAACCCAGTTGAATTACGAATTTAATAAACACGGATATCATATACCTCCTGATGCAGAAATTACAGAACAAGAGGAGGGATGGATAATTGAAAGCAAGAATAAAAAATTGAAGATAAAAGTGCCTTACACCCCACCAGAACCAGTAAAAATAGTACCAAAAATAAAGCCAGGAGACCCTGTGCCAATAGTGCCTCCAATCTTTCATCCACCAGATCCGCCAGAGGGGGAAGATCCTCCTAAACTGGGAACGAAGATAACGATAACCCCCGATTATAATAAGATAGTTAAAAAAATAGCTAAGAAACTTGCAGAGAAAGCTAAGGCTAAGGCTAAGGCTAAGGGGGCGAAAATTGGTGCGAAAATGGGTGCGAAAATTGTTAACAAAATCGGTGCAATTGACTTCTCAACCATCACAGAATTCAAGAACTCCGGTACAACTTACAATGATGTCTGTGATACCGACACCTGCGGCTTATACATAACCTCAGTCACACCAGATTCAACAGGACTAACAGTTAGTGAAACATCAGCGATATTAACAGTAACCTTAAAAGGAACTCCAAATCTCGGCGATTATGCAGCAAAATTTGACATAGGTAAAGGAAGTCCGGCAGAGATGACCGAGGATACAAACAATCCGGGAACCTACGAGGGAACTTACGAGGTATCATGTGAAGATTTAGGCACGCATACGATTACCGGATACCTGACAGATGGCACATACACGGTTGATGAAGTAGCAGAAACAACGGTTACTGTCATTGATGGTGGATGTCCTGCTGGTAATGTATATATTGAAGATTTTGATTGTTGGTTATTTCCAGCAGCTCAAGCAGGACAGGTAACAATGATAACTTGTACACTGGATGGAACTCCCGGTTCAACTGTGGCATTTAACTTTGACCCAATGGTGAGTGGGACTCTGACAGAGACGCAAAGCGGCACCTATACGGGAACATATACTTTTACTCCTGATTGCAGTGATGTCGGAGAACATTTAGGTACAATAACTCTTAGTAAAGGTACAGGGACAACATATGCTACCACAGAGCCGCTTGTTGTTGGCGAGGGTAGTTGTAGTCTGTCATGTGGTGATGGCAACTGCGATGACTACGAAACCTGCTCAGGATGCCCGGCTGACTGCGGAACCTGCACTGAATGTGCTGACAAAATAGATAACGATGGTGACGGCAAAATAGATTACCCTGAAGACACTGGATGCGACAACAGTGCAGATGATGATGAAAGTAACTGCGGCGACGGTGCATGCGAAGGAGGTGAAACCTGCGATATATGCCCCGCGGACTGTGGTGTATGTTGTGATAATACAATTGCTTGCTGGCATTTTGATGTGATAAATCCTGAGGATACTACTCCTGACGACAGCGGAAATGGAAATGATGGAACCGTTAATGGTGCTACTTTAGATACCATTAATTTCGTTTCTGGTTCGGCGTTGAGTTTTGATGGAAGTGATGATTATGTTGATATAGGAAACTCTTTATTCTCTACAACTAATGCTTTCGAGCCATACTCTATAACAGCATGGATTAAAACAACTGGTAATGATAACTTTAAGACAATTATCTCACAGTATAGTGATCCACTTAGTTCTCATAGGTTTGGTGTTTATGTAACTGACGGAGGGACTGTTTCCTATAAGAAAGGTGCCACCGATGATATAGCAAAATCGACCTTATCTGTTAATGATGGTTTATGGCATCATGTAGCTTTTACAAGAGATTCTTCCAAAAATATAAAATTATATATCGATGGAAACCTTGATGGTACCGGGACAGACCCTACATATTTTGAAACTGCCACTACAAAAATCGGGATTTTTAAACCAGGCACGGGACCTTTCAATGGCATAATCGATGAAGTCCGCATCTATGACTACGCATTGGATGGCAATGAGATACGGAACCATTACTGTGCCGTGCGTCCAGATGACCCATTGTGTCATGAAACCATTTGTCTCACATACAGTGGATGGAGCCACAGTAAACCCATAGAGATAGATAATAATTTAGAATCATCAGAAGAATTAACCAATTATCAAATTTTAGTTGAACTGAATAGCACTAACTTCAATGAAGAGTTCTCAATCCTCGATCCAGATGGCGACGATATAAGATTTACTGACTCTGATTGCAATCCATTAGACTACTGGATCGAAAAAGTGGATACAGCAGAGGAGCAAGCGAAAATCTGGGTAGAAGTACCGAGCATACCTGCCGGTTCCACGACAAGTATATATATGTATTATGGAAATTCCAATGCAGAAAGCGAAAGCAATGGAGATGCAACGTTTGAGTTCTTTGATGATTTTGAGGATGGAAATTTAGATAAGTGGGATACAAGCGCAACAGCTGCTACGAGTTCAGTAACTATTTCAGGAGATTTTCCTGTTACTGGAACACATACAGTAAAACTTGTTGATGGCAGCAATCCGGGCAGAGCAACAGCCCAAGCAACATTTCCGGCAATTACAGAAAATATAATTGTTGAATTTAATGCCAGAATCCAAACAAAAGCAGGAACTGCTGCGGGAGAGGCACTTAGAACTAGCACTATTGGTAATGCAGGGGCTTCAAATATAATGATAAATGACAACTCAGACAAGATGTATTCCTACTCCACTGACGGAACCCAATCTTATCATTATGGAATTAATTTGGGAACATGGTATGCGGTAAGTATAGACACACTTGTATCTACGAATAAACAAACTATAAGAGTCGACGGCGTTACGCAAATAACAAATAAAGGATTTAGTAGTGCGGGGGTGAATTATATAAATTTAATGAGCATAACATATGCAGACAACGCGCCAACAGGAATCGCCTATTATGATACAATAAAAGTCCGCAAATATACTCCACAAGAACCTTCTGTTTCTGTGGGATCGGAACAGGCATCCTAATCAGGTAACGATTCAATCTATAAGATTATTGGTATTGAAATCACAATTGCAGAGATAAATTCCAACGGATTCCCGGAATATTTAATTGCGGAAAATAAGAAACTCAAAATCCGATTGTAACAGGAGACAAAAAACCGCTATCTTGAAACACTATTTAATTCTGCAAAATGAAACTACTCAACAGCGTAGAATTGCAGACTTATCAAAAGAAGGAGATATTGGAATACGAATATGTATATCACCCAATAGAAAAATATTGTTTGACAATAAAGGTGGTCCTGCAGGCGATTTCGTTACAACTGATTCTTATGATGGCTGCTCTTTTCATTATGTCGTAGCAACGAGAGAAGGCACGGCGTATAAAATTTGAGCCCGGAAGTTATACAAACGCATTACAATACAGTATGTGAAAATTCAGATGTGTGTTAACCAGAGCAAGCGAACCTGTGTGGTGTCAAACGAACTAAAAAAACAGCAGAGCAGCATATCTGCTGGTTTTATTTTTATTTTCCTTTTTAAACCAATTTTAAATCAAATATGGAAATTTTTTAATAATTTGTTAATTTGTTATTTTCTGTGATTCTAAATTATTAATTAATCCAACCTTTTAAAAAAGGTTGATCAAAACATGTGTGGGATTCACTCCTTTTTAGTTGTTCACCCACACG
>MCBE01000238.1 GCA_001723845.1 Candidatus Altarchaeales archaeon WOR_SM1_SCG | reverse complement strand
CGGTCTTTATCACATGATGAATGGGTGGAAAGGACCTATGAGTCCAATAAATTTTTCAGACATTCGGATAGTTGTACCTGCATGATTAAAAAGTTACATGCGTGATAAAAATATCGGTACAACTTATTAATGTTTAATATTGAAATGACTAAAACAAAAAAGAAAAATAGAATTAAAAAGAGCATAGAGTATGTAAATAATCACCCGATTATTTTGATAATTGGTTTATTTTTGTTAATTGTTGGCTTTTTTGAAGAAATCTCTAAATATGCCTCTTTCGTTATTGAATTTCTTTACGAAATCTTTTCTTATTCCATAACATTCAATATTGTGATTATATTCACTCTAATAATTGCATTTTTTCTAATTTTTAGAAAAATATCTGGAAAGAAAAAATATGTGATGGCTGTATTGATTATCCTTGCTGTCGTGTTTATTGGAATGCAAACTTACAATCTGCATGAAATATCAGATAAAACAGTTATTGTCATTGCGGAATTTGACGACAAAAAAGCAACCACAAAAGCAGATGTTAGTAAAAGAATATATGATTCATTGAAAACAGAAAAGGATAAATTGAATTTAGAATTACTCAAAATTGAAAAAATTCCAACAGTTATCCAAAGTGATGAAGAAGCGCAGAGAGAAGGCAATAAAGGAGCCAGGAAAAACGCAAAGACAGTTATTGTTATTTGGGGGCAATATGATGATATTGATATTAATACCTTTTTTACAGTTGTTAAAGCACCTAACAAAGAGACTATTGAAAATGTGAAACTTGAAAAATCAAAAGGTTTAACTATTGCAGAACTTGAAAACTTTGACTTAACATATATAAGAGAAATCTTGCCAGATACAATGGTATCATTAACCGATTTCATAATTGGAATGGGTTATTATTGGGAAGGGGATTATGATAATGCTATTTTTCAATTCAATGCATCTCTTGAAAAACTTCCTGAAGACGAAGAACTGAAGGAAGAAATGAAAGAATTATTAAAAAAACTCTATTTTTATATGGGGACTTCATACTATTTCCAAGGTCATCTGATATCTGCTGAGAGAGAATATAGAAAGGTGATGGGGTTAAATCCTGAATATGATGCAGGTGCACACAACAATTTAGGGGTTTCATTATATTATTTAGGGAGATATGCGGAAGCAGAGGAAGAATACAAGGAAGCGATAAGAATAAACCATAATTATACAGATGCACACTACAATTTAGGAAATTTATTGTATGATTCAGGGAGATATGCGGAAGCAGAGGAAGAATATAAAATTGCGATAAATATTGTTCCTGAATATGCAGATGCACACACCAATTTAGGGCTTTCATTATATTATTTAAAAAGATACGAAGAATCAGAAGAAGAATACAGGGAAGCGATAGAGATAAATCCTGAACTTGCAGAAGCACATGGAAATCTAGGAATTTTATTAGAGGAGTTAAAACGATATGATGAAGCAGAGGAAGAATTGAAAATTGCCCATAAATTGTTTTTGAAACAGGGTAAAACTGGAGAAGTAAATTGTATTAACCTGATTTTGAATGAGTTGAAAACAAAGCAATTATGAATTTTAAAAATCAATTTTTATTTTAAAATTCCCACAAAATAAAATTTTAAAATTAACCCTACTTCTAATTATTAAAAGTTACACCCAAAAATGCCCCTCCCAAAACAATACAACTCAAAAGAAACCGAAGTCAGGTGGCGCGACTACTGGCAGAAACACGAAATCTACAAATTTGACCCCGATTCGGATAAACCGATTTACAGCATTGACACGCCGCCGCCTTACGCTTCAGCCGATCATCTTCATGTCGGACATGTTATGCACTACTCGCAGTTTGAGTTCATGGCTCGCTACTATAGGATGAAGGGCTATAATGTTTTCTTCCCAATCGGATTTGACGATAACGGGCTTCCTACTGAAAAATATGTTGAGAAAAAATATAATATAGAGAAAGGTAAATTAAACATGAGCAGGCAGGAATTCCGGGAACTGTGCTTAAAGGAAACAGAAAGAATTGAAGAGGAAAATATAAAGCCGCTGTTTACAAATCTTGGTTTTTCCTGCGACTGGAATCTTTTCTACAGGACGATTAATGAAAGGTGCCAGACAGTAGCGCAAAAATCGTTTCTTGATTTATATGAGAAGGGTCACTGCTACCGCGGCAATGAACCGACATTGTGGTGTACTCATCACCAGACCGCTCTTGCCCAGGCGGAGGTTGAAGACCTTGAGCGGGAGACGAATTTAAATTATATTTACTTTGAACTTGAAGGTGGCGGGAAAATTGAGATTGCAACCACGCGTCCTGAATTGCTCTGCTCGTGCGTCGGGATTTTTGTTCACCCTGAAGATGAAAGATACAGGGATTTAGTGGGCAAGAATGCGATTGTCCCGATTTTCAAACACAAGGTTCCTATAATGAAAGACGAACTCGTGGATAAGGAATTCGGCTCAGGGATAGTGATGATATGCACCTTCGGCGATACAACGGACATTGAATGGTGGAAGAAACATAAGCTTCCTCTCAGGGTTTCAATAAAGGAGGACGGGACTTTAAACGAACTTGCAGGTAAATACGGGGGAATGAATGCAGCGGATGCAAGAAAGCAGGTTATTCTGGATTTAACGGAATCGGGAGTGTTATTCAAACAGGAAAAACAACAACAGGTCGTAGGCGCCTGCTGGAGATGCGATACACCTGTTGAATTTGTTGTTACCGAGCAGTGGTTCATAAAGACACTTGAACTTAAAGATAAACTAATCGCACAGGGAAGGAAAATCAACTGGTATCCCGGTTTTTATCGCATCAGGTACGAAAACTGGGTTGAGAATCTTGCATGGGACTGGTGCATATCAAGGCAGAGGCATTACGGAATCCCTATTCCTGTCTGGTATTGTAAAAATTGTAATAAAATTTTTGTTGCCCGCGAAGAAGACATGCCCGTTGACCCGGAAGTTGATAAATGTCCTTCCGGTGCATGCGAATGCGGCTCTTCCGAATTTATCCCTGAAAAAGATGTCTTTGATACATGGATGACCTCTTCAATGACACCTGAAATCGCATCGCAGTGGAAATCCGATGATAAAATATTCAATAAAATTTTCCCGATGTCAATGAGACCGCAGGCGCACGATATTATAAGAACATGGGCGTTTTACACGATTCTGAAGGCATATTTGCATGAAAACACAATTCCCTGGAAGGATGTTATGATGTCGGGTCACGGTCTGGACGAGCAAGGGAAAAAGATGTCTAAAAGCAAGGGAAATGTTGTGCTGCCTGAGGAGATGATAGAAAAATATAATATTGATTCTATTCGCTACTGGGCGGCAAGCGTGAAATTAGGGGATGATCTGCCTTTCATGGAAAAGGACATAAAAACCGGGAACATAATTTTAACTAAATTATGGAATTCGGCAAGGTTCGTTGAAATGAACCTTCCTTATGATATTGATTTTAATTCGGACATCAATGTTGAAAATTTACGATTAATTGATAAATGGATTTTAACACAACTCTCTCTCGTAATTTCCGGTTACCATGAACACTTCAGGGAATACCAGATTACAAAGGCAAAAAAAATTGTCGTCCTGTTTTTCAAAAATGAATTTTGCGACAATTATCTTGAATTAATTAAATACAGGTTTTACGGCGATAATGAACAAAGTAAGTATGCTGCACAGTGGACTTCCTATCATGTATTACTTGGAATTTCAAAATTATTATCTCCTTTCATACCGTTTATAACAGAAGAAATTTACCAGTCGGCATTCAAAAAAGATGATGTTTCGGGTGTTAAAAGCATCCATATAACTCGTTTCCCGGAAGCGAAAATTGAAGATTTGGAAGCGCAAGGGACAGGGGAATTTACAATAAATATTATTGCTGCACTCCGAAAATATAAATCGGATAACGGGATGTCAATGAATGCGGAAATTAATAAGGTATGTATTTACACGGAAAACGACATAAGTCCTGTTGCCGATGATATTTCGGGAGTGATGAACATCAAAAAACTGGGGGCAAAAAAGGGAAAGCCCGAAATCCGGGAGAAAATTGTAAATGTAATTCCCGATTTTGCAAAACTCGGTCCTGAATTCGGGAAAGATACCAACCGGGTAGCGGGTTTCCTGAAAAATCCCGAAATTGCGCGGGAAGTTGAAGAGAAAGGTATTTTAGAGGTTGAGGGCTTTGAATTGAAAAAGGAATATATTTTCAAAATTGAAAGAGAAGTAACTTCAAGCGACAGCGGAGAGCGAGTTGAAATCATTGAAGATAAGGGCTTTATCTTAAAAATTACCAAATAAATTTTTCATCTTTATTAACTCTCAATCCCAAATCATAATATAAATTGGTACTGAAAACCGCACAAAAATCATTAGGTGCTACCAAAAATTAGAATAATGGAGGCATGATAAAAAAAGCAGGCATAGTAATACTTGTCGGTATATGCATTGCATTGATGTCTGGCATAACAGCCCCTGGCAGTGTGATACTTTAATAAACGGGGTGAAGCAGCAATCATCAATCCGTGCATATAAGAATAATAAATTTTTTAAATTCGGTTCTTTGCTAAAGATTGATAAGCAGCAGGTTTTAAAAATAATTTAAATAATTTATGTAACCTGCGGAGAGGTTAGATTGAAAAAATCCCCGGAAAAAGTGAGTTTATTTTTAACTTTTATGTAATTTATTAATTATTTAGTATTCTGTCAGGCGGCATGAAAAATCAAAAATCACAATTATATTACGATGAAAAAAATAAAGGGAATAAAAGAACAGCGCGATAAAATCCAGGAATTATTAACATTATTTGAAAGCGAAGAGCCGGAGGCAAGGGAGTCTGCTGCAAGGGGACTTAAGGATTTTGAGGAAGGAATTCGTACAAGCGATAGAAAAGAGATTGTTGAACGGGTGCTGGAATTATCCTGCGACGAGTATAAAGAAGTCAGGGCTTCTTCAATCATGCTTTTAGGATACCTGAGAGATAAAATTCCGAGGAATATGCGCGAGGATGTTATCAATCAAGCAATGGCATTGACAGATGATCCGGTTGCAGAGGTAAGGGGTTCTGCCGCAATAACAATAGGGCGCCTGGTGGAGGCAATTCCGCAGTCAATGAAAAGAGAAGTTGTAACAAAATTGTTAAAGTTATGCAAGGATAAGGACGCCGTTGCCCGCGGATTTTCAGCACTTGCACTCGGGCATTTAAAAGATATTATTCCGAGAGATAAGGGAAGAAAGCTTATAAAAATTTTATTGAAATTAACAGAAGACCGGGACTGGGGCGTCAGGGGTGCATCAGCACAGGCACTGGGAAATTTAAAAGAAATTGCTGTCAAGAACAAAAGTAAAGGTGTGATCAAAAGATTGTATGAATTAACTTCGGATGATGATCCCGGAGTAAGAGGTCCTGCCGGGTGGTCTTTAGGCGAGTTAAAAGATTTGATCCCGAATGAAATGCAAAGGGATGTTGTAAGAAGAATGATGCAGCTTTCCCGGGACGAGGAAGCAACTGTCAGGAGACCTGCTGCATGGGCGCTTGGAAAATTGAGTTTTGTTATCCCCTCGGATATGAAAAAGGAGGTTATAGACATCGTAATGGATGTCGGGGAATACAAGGACTGGGGTATCAGGGGTCCTGCCGCAAGAACGCTCGGGGAATTCAGGGACATTATCCCTGAAGATATGAGAGAGGAAGTTGTTAACTTATTGTTGCGATTATGTGAAGAGGAGGATGCCGTCGTAAAGAGTTCAGCGGTCTGGGCGATCGGAAAATTAAGCAGTATAATCCCGGCTAAACTCAGGAACCGGGTTTTTGAACAACTTATTGAAATGAGTAAAGATATTAACTGGATGGTAAGGGGACATGTTGCAAAGGCAATGGGAAGGTTAAGAGATATAATAAAAACCGATAGAAGAGAAATAATTGCAGAAATATTATTCCTCTTAAGCGCCGAGAATAACTGGGAAATAAGGTGCTCTGCCGCGTGGTCAATCGGTGAGTTAAATAAAAAAATACCAAAGGAGATGCGAGAAGAAGCAATTGATATACTTATAAAGTTAGCCAATGACGGCACATGGGAAGTGCGGCGCAATTCAGCACTCGGTCTCGGAAAATTCGGCTCTGAAATCCCAATCTATAAACGAAAGGAAGTAATAGAAAGATTATTGTTTGTTACAGATGACCACGATTGGAGCGTTGAGAATTCGGCGGCAAGGGCATTGAAACGGCTGAGATATTTCGTTCCTCCCGAACTGGGAGATGAAGTTGACATAAAGATTGAAAAAATTCTAAATCGAAAGTAAAAATAATTTAAAATGCACCTTGAACAAAAACACATACACGGAGAAGATTTTATAGGTCTTTTCGGAATTGCGACAGATAAATACGCAGTTATTTCGGAAAATTTTCCAGAGACAAAAGTTTTAGGGGTTCCGACATTAAATACTCATATTTACGGTACGCAACTTGTCGGAATGTTTTGCGCGGGAAATTCAAGCGCATTTTTTGTCCCGTATTTTGTTGAAGACAATGAAATTAAACTAATTAAAAAATTTTTCAAAGATATTGATGTTGAAATTGTAAAAGTTAAAGACAGGGTTACTGCAATCGGTAATCTTGTTGCGTGCAATGATTTTGGTGCGGTAATAAGCCCGAAGTTTACTGATACTTCCGTATTTGATGCACTGGGTGTTGAAATTGTAAAAGCAGATATTTCAGGTCATGAAGAAGTCGGAGCGTGCTGCATTGCAACAAACAAGGGCTTTTTGGTTCACCCCGAAGCAGAAGACGATACTGGTTTTTTTTCCGGCATTTTCAAGGTTGAGGGAATGGCAGGTTCCGTTAACTTCGGGTTTCCCTTTGTAAAATCAGGGCTTATTGCAAATTCAAACGGCTATATTACAGGGAGGCGAACAACAGGGATTGAACTCGGGAGGATTGATGATGCCCTCGGATTTTTTTAGTTTCTTTAAGTGCAAATTTAATATATCTAATACCATAAGATACTAATACCATGTTCAAACTTCCATACGTCCCGTCAGCAGACGGCTTAATTGAAAAGACATTTTCCAGGGGAAGAAAAGAAGCGAAAAAGAAAAGAGCGGCATCTCCGTATATTCCAAGGGAAACGCGAAAGAAAAGAGCAGAAGAAGAGAGGGTAAAAGCAATATCGGGTATCATTTTAGGCGACTTAAAAGCGGTTATCAAGCAATTCCCGAGTTACGACCAGCTGCCTCCGTTTTACCGGGAACTTCTTGATGTGAGAATTGATAAAGATAAATATAAAAAATCATTAGGTGCTGTGCAGTGGTGCGTAAATAATACTGAAAATTTAAAAAATAAAATTCTTAAAAAAATTAAATATTCAAAAAGAACGGAAACAGATAAAATCACCGGGCTTTCAAAGGAATTCATGGGACGCTGTGCATCCTTTATAAAACAAATTTCAGGCGACCTTGACCGGTTGATTGAAATCAAGGAAACGATGAGGAATTTTCCTGATATAGAAAAACAGCCGACTCTTGTCATTGCAGGTTTTACGAATGTAGGAAAATCCACCTTCCTGCGAACGCTTACCGGCTCAAAAGTACGGGTTGCGGTATATCCTTTTACCACGCAGGAAATTTACATCGGGCATGTAAAACCGAAATACTTGAAATATCAAATAATTGACACGCCGGGACTCCTGGACAGGCATATAGTTTACAGGAACAAAAGCGAACTCCAGGCAATTCTTGCAATGAAACACCTGGCTGATGTTCTGCTTTTTATAATTGACCCCACGGGAAATCTTGAAGAACAGTTTTCGCTTCTTTTTGAAATCAGGGAAAAATTTTCCAGCCCTCCGATGATTGTCGCGATAAATAAAATTGATTTAATTGATGATCGGAAAAATTTAGATGAAATTGAAAATAAATTACTAAAAAATTCAAATGAATTTAAAATTATGATGATGTGTGCAAATGATTACGAAAGCGTTTTAAAGGTATTTAAAGAGGCAGAGAAACTTTTTTAGTTAATCGGGATAACCGTTCTTTCCAATAAGCGGGACAAAGACACAGCCCCCGCAATTCTTTTTTGTTATCCTGCCCTCGTTCTTTTCAATCATTATCAAATTCTGGTAAAATCTTCTTCCGGCAGGAATAACCATCTTTCCTTTATCACTTAATTGTTCAACCAATGCGCGCGGGATTCCCGGCGCTCCCGCGGTTACGATTATCCGGTCGTAAGGTGCCTTTTCTTCATAGCCCAGCGTTCCGTCTCCGGCAATTACAAAAACATTTTCATACCTGCATTTTTTTAAATTTCTTTCTGCAAATTCGGCAAGATTTTTTATTCTTTCTATCGTGTAAATTTCCCCGGTTTTTGCGATTTCTGCAAGAACCGCTGCCTGGTAACCGCTGCCTGCACCAATCTCAAGAATTTTACTGTTTAATTTTACATCAAGAAGTTCCGACATAATTGCAACTATATGTGGAGCAGATATTGTCTGTCCCTTCATCACGGGAAGCGGTCGGTCGCTGTACGCTTCTGAAATGTAATTTTCCGGCAAAAATTTATGCCTTTCAACACTAAGCATTGCATCTATAACCTCCGGTTTTGATAAATAGCCGGATGAAATTAAATGTTTAATTAAATTTTTTCTTTTTATTTTGTATTTATTAGTTCTATTGTCTTCCATTTCATTATTTCAGAACTATTCAGACCTTTAACATAATTTTTTACTGCCGTGAACGATATTACAGATTTTTCTTGTCAAATCAACCCTGTTTTCCGATTGAAAGACATTCCTGCCGATAGAAAGCCCCCCTGCGCCGCAGTCAATCGCATCTTCAATCATTTTAAGAAGTTCTTCTTCACTGTTCATTTTCGGTCCTCCTGCAATAACAACCGGAACAGGGCATCCTTCTATCACCTCTTTAAAAGATTCCTTATCGCCGGTATAAACGGTCTTTATGATGTCTGCACCTAATTCCGCCCCGATTCTTGCAACATGCTTAATGTATTTTACATCAAATTCCTTATCTTTCGGGATTTTTTCGCCGCGGGCATACATCATTGCAAGAAGAGGCATCCCGTATTCGTTGCATTCTTCGGCAATCATTCCCAGGTCCTGGAGCATCTCGCTTTCATTTCCGGCACCGATATTTATATGCACGGAAACGGCATCGGCACCAATGCGAACCGCTTCTTTAACTGTTGTCACAAGAATCCTGTTATTCGGCTCGGGTCCGAGGGGAGTTCCGCCGGACAGGTGAATAATCAACCCGATGTCTTTCCCGTAGCCCCTGTGCCCCGCGGTAACTATGCCTTTATGCAAAAGAACAGCGTTAGCGCCGCCGAGAGCAATATCATTGATTGTTTTTTCCATGTTTTGCAAGCCGTCTATAGGTCCCATTGACACGCCGTGATCCATTGGCACTATCACTGTCTTTTTTGATTTCCTGTTGAATATTCTTTCAAGCCGTATTTTTTTCCCGATCATTTTGATTATTTTGAATAATTTTTTAATTTTTTAATAATTTAGATGAGATTTAAAATAAATCCCTGAATTATTCCTTTAACAAATCGTTCCAATTTTCATCAAAAATAAATAATTCATCAATTTTCGTGTTCAGAACTTTTGCTATCTTGTTTGCCAATAAGAGTGACGGGTTGTATTCGCCTCTTTCAACAAAAAGAATGGTCTCCCTTCTTACACCGACTTTTTTTGCAAGTTCCGCCTGCGTCAAATCGTATTTTGCCCGGAATTCCTTGATTCTTGTTTTCATACTTTTTTATTTTAATTAAATTTTGTTTTATATTTCTAATTTTATGTTAGTTATATAAAACTTTATGTTAGTTATATATAATATTAAATAAAATAAATAAAAAATTGTTCCGTTAATTTAAGGGTTCATTCTTCCCTGTCATTTAGCACTTTCTCCCGGTAATCGCCAAGGCAGTACAAAATTCCCTTTAAATTTTTATCAGTTAAAACACCGTCTGCAAATTCTTTCAGGACTCCTTTAGGATTAAAGCCGACACCAAGACCGACATCACGAAGCATGAAACGGTCATTTGCCCCGTCGCCGATTGCAATCACTTCATCCATTGTAATGCCTTCCTTTTTTGCAATTTCCTTGATAATGTTTCTTTTAACTTTTGCATCAATAAGCCGTCCCCTAACCTCGCCTGTCAATTTCCCGTCTTCAATTTCCAGTTCGTTTGCGTAAGCGTAATCAAAATTCAATTTTTCCTTTAATTTATCGGTAAAAAAGGTAAAGCCGCCTGAAATCAGCGCAATCTTATAACCTAATTCCTTTAATGTTATCAAAAGTTCCTGCGCACCCGGCGTCAGTTCAAGATTTTCCGCAATCTCTTCAAGCACTTCAACAGGTAAATTTTTCAATAATTTTACCCGCTCCCGCAGAGCGTCTTCAAATTCAATCTCGCCAGCCATTGCTCTTTTTGTGACCGTCTTCACTTCCTCTTCAACGCCTGCGGCTTTTCCTATTTCATCAATAACTTCGGCATCAACAATCGTTGAATCCATGTCAAAGACAACCAGTTTCTTTGCCCTGTGAAACACATCCTTCGGCTGGAAAATCAGGTTCATGTCAATTGCTTCCGCTTCTTTTTGAAGTTTCTCGCGAAGAATTTCCCATTTGATTTTTTTAATGTCAACCATGAATTCAAGAACAATTATCTCACCGCGGGCAATCATCCTGATTCGTTCAATGTTTGACTCAAGATTGAAAAATAATTCGGAAAATTTATTAACAATTCCCGGCATGTCTTTACCGAGAAGCGTCACAAGCACAAGTTTTTTACCCTTTTTCTTGTGAAATACGACCCCGTATTCCTCGTAGGGTTCAATGCTGATTCTGACTTTAAGTTCGGATGCCTTTTCCAGGAGCCGTGCCTGTAACTCGCCGAACCAGATTTTTGAACCGGAAACATCAACAATCATAAACATCATGAAAAGTCCTCTAAGTACCGTCTGGTCAATGTCTATTATGTTTGCACCAGCGTTTGCAAGTTCCTTTGTGATTTTTGCAACGATTCCGGGGTGGTCTTTCCCGAGTACGGAAATTATGTACAGGTTTTTGTTTTTGTGGGTTTTGGATTTCATTGTCTATTTAACTATTGGAATTACATTTAATTTTAATTTTAAAATCTAATTTGAAAATATCAAGGAACAAATCAACGAAATCAAAAAAATGAAAATAACGGCTGTTGTAAAAAAAGGGGAGAAGCAATATGTTGCATTATGCCCGGAATTGGATGTGGTAAGCCAGGGTTATACTGTCAAAGAGGCGGTTGCTAACTTAAAAGAGGCGTGTGAACTCTATCTTGAGGATGAAGACGCTGAGATTCCTGCGGCAACAGCAGTAATCAAAACACTTGAAATTCCATTTAACTATGTCAAAACTGCCTGTGCTGTCGGGGCGTGAAGTTATTAAAGCATTGAGAAAAGCGGGCTTTACGGTGGTCGGACAGAAAGGAAGCCACATTCGTGTAAAAAGAAAGGCGATTGAAGGCGTTGATAGAACAAGGATGACAATCGTCCCGAACCATAAAGAAATTGACAGAGGTACATTGGGTGAGATTATAAGACAGGCAGGATTAACGAGGGATGAATTTATGGATTTGTTGTGATTCCTGCAACAATTCAGGGGTGGTTTTTTCCGAGGACGGAAATTATGTATGAGTTTTTATTTTTATTTTTCATTGTATTATGAATGACATTAGTTTCCGGTTAATATTTATAAATTTCATTTTTTTATTCTAAAATTTAATTAACTAAATAATTCAAAAATGGCAAAGGGTTCAACCGGCTTCAGGCGAAAAACAAGGCACTTGAGGGTAAAACTCAGGAATAAAGGGAAAATCAATATCCGGCAGTATATGCAGGAATTCCGGGAAGGCGATGTTGTTTCCATAAGCATAAACCCGCGCTTTCAGAACATCCCGCATCCAAGGTTCCAGGGCAAGAGCGGGAAAATCGTTAAAAAACAGGGAAGGGCATACTATGTTCAGATTAAAGACAAAAATAAGGTAAAGGAAATAATATCCAACCCTGAGCACCTGGTCAGGTTGCAGTAATTTCTAAAAAATTTATTTTTCCGGCCTATTTTTTATTTCAATTTATAATTAATTACATGGATATTTTAACAAAACTCATTATAATAATTTTAATAACATTAATCCCGACAATTGAACTCCGGGGCAGCATTCCTTATGGGATTTTAAGCAGCGGCGAATTCTGCAAATTCGGCTACTGTATTGATTCTGGACCTTCACTTGACCCTCTTTTGGTCTTTGCGGTTGCTGTTTCTGCAAATATTCTTATAATCCCGGTTGTATTCAAATTCCTTGACTGGTTCTTTCATTTAATTGAAAAAATAAAAATTGTTGAATATTATGTTGAGAAAACACATAAAAAAGCCCACCCTTATGTTGAAAAATACGGGATGCCGGGTCTTGCGCTTTTTGTTGCAATCCCGCTCCCGGGAACAGGTGCCTACACGGGAGCCCTTGCAGCACACATTCTCGGGATGAACAATAAAAAAGCAATGGTTTCCGTTGCAGCAGGCGTTTTTTGTGCAGGCGTGCTTGTGCTGCTTGCAGCAACTATCTTTAAAGAAACAATCGGGTTTTTAATCGGGACTTGAAGATAACGACATCATGCCGTAAAGTTCTCTTAAGTCAACCTTTGTTTCCACGCAGCCGCCGTATTTAAGTATAATTCCCTGGAGTACAACTCCTGTTTTGGCAAGCTGTGCCATTCCGCCATGCACCTCATGAGGGCAGGCAACACCAAGTATTGCTTCCGGTTTATACTTTTTGATTATCCGTTTTATAAACCCTCCACCGGGAACAACTATTGTATCCTTGTATCCTAATTCCTTTGCCTTTTTTGCGATTTTTGCAACCTTGCACTGCCCGCAGCCGATGCACTTCAAGCCGTCAACGGAACTCATTTTTGCAGGGCATTCTAATTTCCTCAAGCACTGCGGAAGTATTATTATTCTTTCACTGTAGGGGGTTTTTGCAAATTTATTTTTTGATAATTTATTTCTTATTTCAATACCCACGATTTCAATCATAAACTCATTCCCGCCGAGAAGCGAGACCGCCTTTTTTGACATCGCATGAAAAGAATCAAGAACAAACAGTATGAATTTCGGGAAAATCAGTTTTTTCTTTTTAAAGACAATATACGCAAGAGAAAGCCCCATTGCAAATACCGCCGCAATTATCAAAAGCGCGGCTACAAAAATTTTACCAAGCAATTCGTAAGAAACTTCATATACCATGTTATTTTATTTGTATTTATTTTTTGTATTTAATTGAATTTAATTGATTATTATAAATTAATAATTAATAATTAAATCATGGATAAAAAAGAATTAAAAAAAACATGGAATAAACTTCCCGAGATATTAAGAGACATAATTGAAGCGTTTGCGGCGGTTATAATAATAATTATTATTTTAAAAGTCATTCTCGGCTCAGAACTTCTTGTACCAATCGTTGTCGTGATTTCGGGAAGCATGCTTCATGAAGAGGGCGATAACACCTGGAACACATGGCTCAATGCCCGGGGAATAACGGATGAGCAAATTTCAAAATTCCCGCTAAAAGACGGGTTTGCAAGAGGGGATATGATTGTTACAATGCGACCAACCGCAAAACTCGGGGATGTTGTAATCTACGACAGGGATTCTTCACACAATTCAAACCGCAAAGAACCTATAATTCACCGGGTTGTAGGAATTGCAACAATTGAGAACAATAATGTTTTAGTTGAAGGAACGCTTGACTGCCTGACTGAAGACGACATTTTAAATTATGCAAAAAACGAAAAAGACCCGAAAAAAGAAGATTCGGACAAAATTTTACTTTATATTACTAAAGGAGATAACAATGAAGTCAGCGACCAGTGCGGGAATATTGCCCTCCCTGTTACAGAAAACCAGATGCTTGCGAAGACATTTGCAAAAATACCGAAAATCGGCTATTTAAAATTATGTATGCTTGACCCGCTTCACTGCCTTGACGATTAAAAAGAATAAAGAATTGCCGATATAAAAAATCAAATATAACCTTTTATTTCAATTTTAAAAAATATAAAACATTATATATGAAAATAAAGCAATTTAGAACAATAAAAATTTTTAAAAAAAAGTTTAATAATCCAAAATTTAATATGAAACAATTTTATCCTTATGGAATTAACTAAATATGAAATTTTACCACTCATATCTCTTTTTAAAGAGAAATTTCTATTTATAAATAAAATAATCTAAATTTTAAAATAAATTTAAATTCAGTAAAAAAATTCAAAAAAATTCAGTAAAAAAATGGAACACAAAAAATTAAAAAACCGGGCAATTCTTTATAAATTTGTTTTGATATTATTTTTTATCGGTCTGATATTTCCCATGACCACAATGACCGTTACAGCAGTTGATTTTCGGGTTGATAATGTTACTGTAATTCCAACGGCAAACGGTCCGAACGCCTGTCCTACTTCTGCAACAATTCAGGTATATGTGACCAAGCTTACCGACAGCAGTCCCGGCACTACGGATTGTATTTTCGGAGCGGTATATGTTGACGGCAGTTCAGAGCCGTACCCCGGCAGCGAGAGTTATCAAAAATGTATTCATAATGATGCAACGGGCGAGCCGCAGAACTTTTACCCCATACCGCTGACGATTGAGGATATTGATGCGGGGTTTCATACATTCAAATTTACTCTTGTAGGCGGGGATGATAATTCAAATAACAACGAGGAAGAAACAACACTTGAGTTCTGCCCGGGTGCAGCACCTGTCCTGACTATAGAGACTACACCTTTTTATAATCAACCTTCTAATGCTACTCTATTAAATTTTCAAGCAATAGGGATTGGGGGTATAACATCTGCTGATTGTCCGTTTGATATGCGGATAAGAGTAGATGTTGACAATACAGGAAGCGGTTATGCGGAAGATGTAACGATTTCCGTTTATGTGGATTCAATACTTATTTATTCCGAAATCAGAGACATACCTGCAAAAGGTAATATAACCGTGGAGGACGCAATATGGTATTTAATGAATCACAGTTCCGATGAATACCCGGTTAACGGGGATTATAATCATCCCATTATCTATCCTGTCAGCGGAGACCATGATGTTAAAGTTACCGCGTCCCTGAACAATGTTATCAAGTCCACGACTCTTGAAACAATTACAACCTGCGATTTAGGTATTGTAACAACAGAGGACTGCCGCCTCGGTGGTGATGACTGCGGTGATTTAACCTTACTTAATTTCTCAAAAATATACCAGGGGAGGAATTCAACAGTAAATGTGACACTGGAGAATGATCAAACTGATACGGATTACAACTGGCTGTCTTTTGATTATAGTTTTTTTGATATGGGAACACTGCCTGCGGATTTTTCAATATCAAGTATCAGCGGGAATTGTGTTTTTTCCGGGGCAGGCGGGACATGGGTCGGACCGTGTACTCCTCCGACGCCTCTGGACGCATCTGAAAAAATGGGCATAACACTGTCCACGCAAACAAATCAAGTTCCCGGTATTTACGAAGGATGGGCAAATGTTACCCTGACTTATGATTTCATAATTACCTCGCAGCGTGTATATTCATATATTAAAACATGGATTGAAGTTTTGGATAGAACTACAATATACGAATATGGTGCGAACATATCATTTGTAGAACCCCCGGAATTCTGCAGCGGCGGCGGCTTAGGTATATCAAACTTCACGCTTACTAACAATGACACAGTGGATATAATTGATGTTACACTCAGTTTTAATGATTTAAATTGTAGTGCGGGTACTCCTTCATGTGACGGAAGCATTATAAGCCGCAATGCTGTAGAGAATGTCCTGGTTACGCCGGCTCCTCCACAAATACACCCGGATGATAAATTTGAAATTAATGTATCTGTCAGGGTTCCTGCAGGAGAACTCCCGGGGAATTACAGCGGTGAGTTTAACATCACACTGAACTACAGCGACGGCAGGATAGTAATTCTTACGCGCAACAACCTTAGAGTGGCTATTAAGAATACAACTTACACCGAGGACCGTTTAAACGCGTCCGTATTTAGCTTCGGCGTAACCGCACCGGGGTATAGTGCAACAAATAATTTTACATTTAATTTAACACATCCTAATATAACATACAGTGTTGACCCATACGCATATACCTTCAGTTTAACAGACCTGACATGTGTTAATTCAAGTAATTCAACTATAGTTATGAGTGGTGCAACTATAACTTATAACAATAGTATCCGCATACATAAGGGTGGCATAGAGAATATATCCGTGACATTAAATGTTCCTGATGATCAAGGACTTATTTGTGATAATTATACAGGGAATATGACCGTTCATTTCATAACAAATGATACTCATGAACCACAATGTAATTTTGATGTTACATGGTATAACTGGCCTATTAACCTGAGTGTGGTAAGGAATAGAGAAATAATTGATTACCTGGACAATAGGAGTGTATATATGCCATTTGGTGAAATATATCCAGGGGCATCATCAACAACAACATGGCAAATTAATAATTCCTGTGATAGTGAAAATGATATAATTTATGTTAAATTTGTGTTTAGTGAATTAGCAAACTTTACCGAAGTACCGAATTATCCACAAGGTGATACTATTATTCCCATGAACTTCACAGGATTTTCTGAAAATTGTAACTTATTGAATGTAAGTCCCGGGGTTATAGAAGGTAATTGCAGTATTTCGCCATGTACTGTTGAAAATATAAGTATAACTTTTCATCCCGATCCGACAAAACCCCTGTTATATTATGAAGGGAGAGTAGATATTACCCGTACTTATAATGACCCGCTGGACTATACAATCATTGAGAAAAATATACTCACTAATGCCACTATCGTTGGACTAACTATTCACGGATTCATGACAGATAACCTAACAGGAGATCCAATAGAGGATGTTACTGTGACTTTAAGTTATTGTGCGGGTGGTGTTGCTGATCAAATAAAAACAGATGAAAATGGCTCTTATTCTTTCACAGTACGTCCCGGTAACTATACAGTACATGTCTTAAAATCACCAGGGTATGTACCAAGTAAGATGAATTGCAGTCCATTGAATGTTTATGGCGATTATTGTGACGAGCCGTACTGTGTAAAGTTGAGCGATCGTAACTTTGAACTTAACGGGACTATGGGTCGTGCACAGCCAATTGAAGTCAATGTCACGGATTGTAATGGAACAGAAATACTGAACGGTGCAAATGTAACGCTTCTTACCTATCCTAACCTGACTTATGTTGACTCAGGTAATTCGACTGGAGCCCTCGGACAGTTTATTTTCACAACCATACCTGAAGGAAGATATGTTGTTAAGGTTACAATGGACGGCATGATACCCAGCATGAACTATTCAACCGAGAATATCTGCAATTACACATACGAAAACGGCTGTTCATACTCTGTTCCATTATGTCCTGCACAGGTAATTGAAGTCAATGTCACGGATTGTAATGGAACAGAAATACTGAACGGTGCAAATGTAACGCTTCTTACCTATCCTAACCTGACTTATGTTGACTCAGGTAATTCGACTGGAGCCCTCGGACAGTTTATTTTCACAACCATACCTGAAAAGGTTACAATGGACGGCATGATACCCAGCATGAACTATTCAACAGAGAATATCTGCAATTACACATACGAAAGTGGATGCTCATACTCTATCCCATTATGCCCTGCCCAGGTAATTGAAGTCAATGTCACGGATTGTAACGGAACAGAAATACTGAACGGTGCAAATGTAACGCTTCTTACCTATCCTAACCTGACTTATGTTGACTCAGGTAATTCGA